>NYZO01000001.1 GCA_002687185.1 archaeon
GGCGTATTACAATATTTTGTAAGAACGCAGGGATGTGCTGTTGGTTGTTATTTTTGTGATACTAAATATACATGGCGACCACAAGATGCTATAACTAAAGAAGCAGATATAGTTAAACGAGCAGAACAAAGCGGTGCAGAATGGGTTTGTATTACGGGTGGCGAACCCTTAGAGCAGGATCTTTCACAGCTTGTAATAATGTTAAAGCATAGAGGATTTTTCGTACAGATTGAAACAAGTGGAATGTATTATCATTCAATAGTTAAAAAAATGGATTGGGTTTGCTGTTCTCCAAAAATGCTATACTCTAAGATGGATTTCAAAAAAGAAATACTAGAAGATACCCATGAAGTAAAATGCGTAGTTACAAATGAAAAGGATTTGAAATATTATATGGATTATTTTAAAGACTATGATGGAGTAAAAACTCTACAACCTGTTGATTCTGATATTGGTAAAATTTCCGAAATGATCTTAAAGTATAAACTAACTGATTGGAATATTATGTTACAGCAACATAAGGTAATGAAATTAAGATGACGATTAAACAGATCATCAAAGCATTATGTAGTGGAGATCTTGTGGCATTTGAACTTGAAGAATTGATAGAAAAGATGAAATAAAATGATTGAATGTTGTGGGGAACAATGGAATACAGAGAATGTTTTACGATGTTTAAAATGTGGTAAGAGATTACGATGAAGCAATATATCCTTAAATCTACAACATGGCCCTTGCTAGAAAAAAATGGTAATACATCATGCTATACTTGTGGTAAATCCATTACGGTAGGAGATGAAATAATAACTTCTAGGGCCAAAAATAAACTAAAAGTCAGATGTGTTAAATGTGCCAAGAGGATTAATCTGATTTGAACGTTAAAGAATATTTTGATCTGCTGGGTGGCAAGGATTTCCCAGAAGAAACTCAATCCAGGGTTATGAATTTTTCAAAGGAATTAGAAACAAAAAGAAACTATGATAGGTTTACTACATTCGATACAAAAAACGATGAAATGATAGTAATCAATAAGATTAAATTATTTTCATTCTGTGAGCATCACTTATTACCATTCTTTGGTTATTGCTATATTGGTTATATTCCAACGGGCAAAATTCTAGGCTTATCAAAATTTCAAAGGGCAGTAGATAAGATATGTTCAAAGCCAACGTTACAAGAAAACATAACGGAAGAAATAGCAAGCTTCCTAGATGATCTTTTACATCCGTTAGGGTTGGGCGTGGCCTTATCTTGCATACATACCTGTATGTTTGGTAGGGGAATTAACACAAGCACAATTACAGTCAATTCCCAGGTATTGAAAGGCAGATTCAGAAATGAAGAAGTAAAGACAGAATTTCTAATGAGGATTAAAAATGAAGATCTATTTCGCTGAAATCAGTGACTTTCAAATATGGCCCTATGCCAAAGCAGGTGCGAAAAGATTTCTCGTTTCATATTTTTATCAATTAAAAAATGATGTAATCAGTGGGATATACAAGCTCGTTCCTGACGCAGAAATATTTTTGGATTCGGGTGCTTATTCAGCTTTTACATTAAATGAGAAAATAAACCTGGATGAGTATATTGAATTTTGTAAGGCCAATAAGGACAGGGTTGCGCATATCGCATCGTTGGACGATATTAAGGATGCTGAAAAAACAAAACAAAACTATGATAAAATGACTAAAGCAGGATTAAAGGTTATACCAACATATCATA
This sequence comes from archaeon, assembly GCA_002687185.1. GTDB lineage: Archaea > Nanobdellota > Nanobdellia > SCGC-AAA011-G17 > GW2011-AR20. Next base: position 1,723 of record NYZO01000001.1, read on the forward strand.
TTTACGAACCATATAGTTACCTGGATTATTACATTAAGAAATCAGATTATATTGCAATCGGTGGCCTGGCAATCAAAACGATGGTAAAGAAAAAGAGAAGAAGAATAAATGCCATAATGGATGTATTAGATAGGATTCCCAAAAACAAAAAGATTCATCTATTTGGCACTACTGATATTGGAATATTATACAGGGTTAATGATAGGGTTACATCAGTAGATTCAACCACAAGTGATAGAAGATCTGTCTATAATAGAACCTACTCGGTTACGGGCATGATTGCCACTATCAAGCGTGAGAGCAAATCACGATTATCAGTGAGTAACGTACATACGTTATGGGTTTATAGTATTTACAAATGGCTACAAGCAGAAAGGGAGTTAAACGCATTTAAGGAATTAAAGGAGTTAAAATGTCAAACGAAATAGAATATTCAAATGAAGTTAAATGGCTTGATACGGCCAAAATAAAGCCGAATAATTATAACCCAAATTATATGCCACCATTATTATTTAGTTCATTAACGGATGGTATTAAGAATAACAAGTTTTTTGGTGCAATCATAGTAAATAAGAATGGCATAATCATAGACGGAGAACATAGGTATTTGGCCCTAAAGAAGCTAGGTGCTAAGAAGATTCCCTGCATAATTGAGGATGTGGATGACGACCAGGCTAAGATTCTAACAATCAGGATTAATCGTGAACGTGGATTCTTAACGCCTACGGAAACAGGAAACGTATTGAAAAAACTACAAAAGACGATTCCTATTGATGTTTTAGCAAAAAAAATAGATATACCTGAAAAGGAAATAACCCTGCTTACAGCACTAAAATATGATCCTTTACTGGATGGGGAAAATGCCCAACAACCTGTTTTCTCATGGGCCGAAATTGAACATTTGATTACTAGAATATCAAATGAATTAAGGGGTATAAAAGTAAAATCCATATCAACCGTATCAAGAGGTGGTCTTATTCCTGCAAGATTGGTGGCAGATAGTAGGGGTATCAAACAAATCTATGTGGATGAAACTGAGATTAAGGGAGATATTTTTATTGATGATATATACGATACTGGCCAAACATATACAAAAATCAAGCGTAAAGCAAAGAATAAGGATATACCATGCTATTTCCTATTAGTAAGAAAGGGAAAAGAATTGCCTAAAAATGCTTTTGCAGCAGAAATCACGACGGATCAAAGTTATGTAGTCTTTCCCTGGGACAAAATTGAGGCAAAAAAATTATCTTAGCATATCTTAGCAGAAATGAAACTTTCTAAATATATTAGTTCCCTGTTTTAATTATGGCCAAAAAAACCAAGATGGAGTTAGCAAAGGTAAGAATTGAAATCCGTAGATTGATTTCATTAGGATTAACCAAGCCTGAAATACTAAAACATATGGAAATGGCCGATTCAACATTCAGATGGCATTTAACTAATATATACGCAGAAGATAAGAAACAGCTTCAACAGGAATCAAGTCAATATTTAGAATCTGAAATCTTATGGGCCAGAGAAAGATTACAAAGGACTATCCATACTTGTGAAGAAATTGCCAATGATAAGACGGGTACAAATGATGCTAAGGATAGATTGGAAGCTGAAAGGCTAAAGGTAGAAACCACGATTGATCTAATTAGGCTTTTAAGAGATGGGCCACATTTGTTACATAATGAAGAAGAAGGATCTAACAACCAAGCTCAGCGAACCAATGTTCCCGACAACACAAGAGCAAATAAATCCAAATCTATTCAAAAATAATTATCAGGATATAAGTTTCTTTTGTGGTAAGGCACAACCAAAAGAGAATTGTTGTTTTCAGCATATCATAGGATTACCCAGACATCCAAGCACGTTACAACAAATGGGTTTAATGCCATATCAAACAGAATTTTTTAACTATACGGTAAACACAAAGCATAATAAATTCCATGTAAACAAATCCAGGCAGATAGGATTTACAGAGATAGTTCTTCGCATTTTGGCCTATCATTGCTTTAACAAATATGCTGGACATAAGATAATGATAGTTGCAGGAACAAGGGAAAAAACTACTAAAAAAATCATGCAAAGATTCGCAGAATTATTCCATAATATTCCTGATGCCATTGTTCAATCGAAAACAGATCTGTATATCAAATTGGCCAACGGAACAGAGATAGAGGGATTTCCAAGTAACAGTGATGCTATAAGGGGTGATACAAAGATTGCAGCCATATTCATAGACGAAGCCGCACATTTCAAACTTATTGATGACAGCGTGGTTATGAACGCCATTAAACCAATCGTTGATACAAATAAATCAGATCTGTATATGATTTCAACGCCTAATGGTATGCGTGGATTCTTTTATGAAATTGATAAGGAAGCCAACGACTATATGAAATTAAAATATAATATTCATCAGGCCATTGGTTTTATCTATACGAAAGCAGATGCTGAACGGATGTTAAAGGATAAGACGTTAGATGGGGAACAGGAATATCTTAATCAATATACTACCACAGAACGATCAATATTTCACTTAAGCGACAATTCAGATGAAGAATATGAGGCAGAAATATATTGATTAATTTAACAGATTTACCTACATTATGGCAGATAGCAACAGCTTTAGATGCCCAGCAAGAAACGATTGAAAAACATGATATGATAATCAAACAGCAACAGATGTTGATTGATAAGCTAACGCAGACTAATTGGGAACAGGCTAAACTGATTGATAAGATAATAACCGAAATAAAAATACCGATTAAGAAATGAGAATCGCTGGTTTAGATCCTGGTAAAAAAAGGGATAGTTTTTCCTTTGTGGGCATTGAAATCAAAAATGATAACATATACGTTTTAGGGGTTAAGAATTGGCTACATCGTAACTATATTGACGTTGAGCAGGATATTGCTAATATTGATATTGATAAGCATTTTGATCATTATGTATTAGAGATTAATAATACGGGTGAGCATGTATGGGAATCACTGGCCTATCAACATAGACTACAAAATGTGATACCTGTCTTTACATCCAGGGAATTAAAGGATCAGAAAAAAATTGCAGCAGGTAAGGTTATGAGCAAAAACGAAATGGTTGTATGGATGGCCCGTATGTTTCAATCTAATCGTATAAAATTCCCAACAAAAACAACAGAGGGTATAGAAGAATTAAAAAGGCAATTAACGATCTTTACAGAGCATATCAGCGAAGCAGGTCAGCATAGTTTTTACGCAGAGGGTAATGAGCATGATGACACAGTAATGGCCCTAATGTTAGCCTGTTTTATTGGTAGGCATTATATCAAGCGTCAGGAAGTTCCACAGCAGAAAATGACAAGTGCTACTAAGCGATTTGGATATGAAACAAAGTTGGATGAATTGGGTACGGGTGTGCCTGATTATATGGAATCTATTTCAGCTGAGGTCTATTATCCGTAAAACTATTGCTTATTAAATAATAGTTCTGAAAAACAATATGCCTAAAAAGATAAAAACTGCAAAAGAACAATTAGCAGGAAATAAGGATAGAAAGGCATTCCCGTCGTCGCGTTTAGCTTCGGCGAGTAAAAAATTTAAAACTGCTGATGTATTAAGAATGTATAGCACACCTGCCTATACTGATTCTGAATTAGAATATTTTGAAGATGCCTGGTCGTCTAGTATTGCTGGTACGGCCATTGATAAATTAATTGAATATGCAATGGGTGGTGGAGTAAAGCCTACGTTTGAATTAATAGACGATCAAAATATGGATGAAGAACAGGTAAGAAAAGAATTAGAAAAATATGATGGCGAATTAAATGAATTAATACATTATGATCAGAAAGTAAATTGGAATCATAAACTTGCTGATGCGGCAACAATGGCAAGGATTTTTGGAAGATGTGTATTAACGTGGGAGGGTAAAGGATTACCACAAAATCTAAAGATAATACATCCAAGAGATACAGGACGAGTATTCATTAAACAGGAAGATTGGGGTTTGGAAAAGGTTTACACTACATTCCCTACGGATGAGATTTATCCTGATGAAATGGTTTACTTTGTAAATAAACCAGATAGCCCACGCAGAAGAACAATGTGGTATGGTTATTCAGATATGCAACGAGTTGTAGGTGCTGCAAGAGCATGGCGAAGAATTATAGAATTTGATATGCCTGAAATAGCAACGGCCATGTGGGCAGGATATGGAATGTTCATAATCAAAAAATTAGGGCGTAGCAAGGCAGACGCAGAACTTGATGCCAATACATTATTGAATAGTTTGAATCCAGGTGCGTTTAACGCAGTTACAACTGATGCGATGGATGAAATTGAATTTAAGAATTTAGATCTTGATCCTAAAGTTAAAGAGCTTGTTGAGTTGGCCAGTTTCTATGAAAGAATAATTATAGGCAATTACGGTGTACCATCAGCACTCCTGGGTAGAGAAGAAGATCAGAATAGAGCAACGTTAATTGGAAAAATTCAATTCTTTTTGGAAGGGCCAGTTAAGGCTGTGAGGGAATGGATGTCAGATACCATAAGCCCACAATGGTATGAAAGAAATATGGTAAAAATGGGCATGGGTGAACTATTATCTAAAGTTAGAGTAAAGGCAGAATTTGAACCAATCATCGTTGAAAGTTGGTATGATTTGGTTGATGCTGTAATGAGAGTTAAAGCAATCTTCCCACATATGCCTGACAATCAATTATTGGAGTTACTTAACTTGGAAGAATTTAAACAGGAATTGGAATTAGCACCGCCAATATTACCACAGCAGAATGTTGCATTACCAGGTACAAGTGGAACATCATCTTTTGGCCCAAGCATTTCAGCTTCAAAACAAATTGATTCAGAAGTCATCACAACAATGCTCAATGCAAAGAGGACAGAAGTATTAGAAAAGATTGAAAGGCTAATTGATGAAAATGGATCAAAAGATACTAAACATACTAAAGGCAGCACTAAAGTCACATGAGCTGTTAAATGACGATAGGTTTAGCAACATCGTTATTTTTACAACGCAGAGGGATAACAAGGTAGATGATTTTATCTGCTTACCATTGGCAGGTAATGAATACGGAATTGATGATCCTAATAGGCCACGCATACCAGAAGATACGCATCCTAATTGTAGATGCTATTATGTCCACAAATCTACCCATGAAATTGTTACTGATATATCTAGCCCAAGAACTTATGAACAGGTAAAGCAACCTAGCCCAATAAGAACAAAAGAGATAACTAGAAAACTCAAAGTACCCAAACCAATCGTTAAACGAAGGAAGAACAAATGGTTTACAAACTTCTTAGAAATACTAAGTAAGTGGATTAAACAGATATGAGCCAGGAAGTTAAATTTACACCGAATGATTATAGGATTCTTTTTGGTTGGTATGAATTGGCATTTGCAAAGAAAGCACCCAATGAAATCAGCGATAAGGATCATACAGTATTCAGAAAGTTAAGCGTTATGGCCGTAGCACAGATAGAAGAAATTGATGAATTAAAGGATCACGAAAAATGAATGTTTTAGTCGGCTGTGAGTTTACAGGAACGGTCAGGGATGAATTTAGAAAAAAGGGCCATAATGCTTATTCATGTGATATAATAGAATCAGAAAAGGATAATCAATTTCATATACAAAAAGATGTAAGAGATTTAGAACATAGGGAATATGATCTAGGTATATTTTTTCCACCATGTACCCATTTATGCGTTAGTGGTGCAAGATGGTTTAAGGAAAAACAAAAAGAGCAAAAAGAAGCCTTAGAATTTATTAAATATTTAATGGGATTACCCATTCCAAAAATCTGTATTGAAAATCCAATAGGGGTTATTTCAACCAAGATCAGAAAACCCGATCAGATAATTCAGCCTTATCAATTCGGCCATGGTGAAACAAAATCAACATGCTTGTGGCTAAAAAATTTGCCTAAATTAATTCCTACTAAAATTGTAAATGGNAGGGAACAAAAAATACATTTAATGTCACCNGGGCCAAATAGAAGCAGGGATAGAAGCAGGACTTATCCAGGAGTGGCTAATGCAATGGCTAATCAGTGGGGTTAATGTTGAAAAATAATACTGAATTAAGATATGATCGTTATATCAGGGAGTTGAATGAAATTGAGAAAAAAAGGGCCAGAAAGGTTAAACAGATATTGGAAATTAAAAAGAGATTAAAGATATGAAAAGATATAGAACCAGGGAAGAAGAAAAAAAAGATGCTGAAATTGAATCAGGATTACAGGCAATAGAAACACAGTTAGATTCAGCATCACAAAGACTTGCTTTTTTACATGGCAAGGATAATGCAGAAACAAAAAAAGTTACAATGGCCATGAGAATCACGCGTAGGCTTCAATCGAAATATTATCCTGTTAAAACTAGATCCATAAAACGTAGCATAGATTCAGTTGATGAAAATGGTAATTATAAACCACATCCGTCAAAGCAGAATTATCCAAAATATAAAAAAATGAGAGATATTAAAAAAGGAAAACAAAGGGTATTAGTTTAATGATATGTGAGAAATGTCAAATGAAAATAATTAAAGATTGGGATATTGATTCAAATGATAACGTGATACCTGTTCAGAGATGTGGATGTAATGGATAAGAAATGTGATGATTCCTGCTGTACCAATAATGAAACCCATTGTGCTAAATGTGGATGCTATTGGCAGGTATCAAACGAAGTAGCAAAATCAGTAGGATGTGAATGTGATTGCCATGATTGAATGGTTTTGGCATTTCATATGTGGATGTTATTTGCTGGGTGGAATTACAATCGGATATTATTTCCACGCATGGCGAAATACAAAGAAACGAGTTGGTACAGGAAGATGGGATTTTAAACCCTAATAGTTCTGTTATTATTAGTGAGCAGAAAAATAGTAAATGGACTATGAAAGGTTAGGAATAATCTCAACGTTAGTTATTTTATTATTCTTCTTAAGCATATCAGCAGTATTAAGCCAGGGAATTGAATTTACGGCCAAAAAAGATACCATAGATCAATATCATCCAAATCAGTTTACATCATCAACTAATACAAATATACCCTGCTATCCAAGCATAATGCCACATTGTCAGTAAGAGGATAAATGGCCCTAATTGAATTTCAAAACGAAGATAAGTATTTCGTAAAATTTTTCCTATTAGACGCATCCTTAAACTTAAACAAGTGGGGTGTGACTAAGACAGCTTTACTAAAAAACCTCGATACCTTTATTGGTAAACCTTTTGTGCTTACGGAAGATTATGGTCATCCAACAGCAGAAAGTGGTGATGACTTGATGAAAATCCAGGAACGTTTTAGAGTAGGTGATATTATTTCAGTAGGTTGGGATCAAGCAAAGCAGACAGCATATGGAGTAGCCAAAATAAACAAATCATGGGCCAAAGAGGCTATACAGAATGGTGATGTAAATTTTGTTAGTCCAAGCATAGTATTCGGAACAGATGATGAGGTTGATCGTAATGGCGAAGCTATAATTGTTAATTTTGAAGGAGCTCATGTTGCGGCAGTTGCAGAACCAGCTTATGGTGTATTAAAAGCACAAATCAAGGGTAAATGTTCAGGTAGCGAAAATAGCTGTCTACCACAATTAGCAAGGGTACAAGCATCCGTTGAAAGATCTCCATGTGGTAATTATATCCAGGTTAAGGCAGGTAATCAAATAATCAGATTCGCTGGAACTGAATGTATTGAAAAATGTATTCAGGCTAAGATTGACGAGGGAATTGAAATAGATGATCAGGCATTAGCCATTTGTTATAGTGAATGTTATCCAAAACAGGCCAATATTGATCAAGAATCATTAAAGAATATTACTAAAATTGATTTGATTAAAAAGAAAAAGAAAGCAGATCAGACAGAGGTTACAATGCCCAGAAAAAGAAAAGGGCCAGTTAAGACCAATGCAAAGAAAAACCAAAAAGAAGAAGATGAGGATTATGAGCTTCAAGAGCAATCGTTTAGCAAGAAAAAAGGCAAAAATATTACTTCTCTTAAGGATAAGAAGTCAAAGAAAAACACTATGAGAAAAGGTCAAGAAGATGAAAACGACAAAAAGAAAGTCGAAGAATCTGATGACGAGGAAGAAAAAGAAGCACAAACTCTTGAAGATCAATTAAAAGACAAAGAGGAAACCGATATTATGAAAGGTGAAGATGAAGATGACGACGAGGAAAAAGATGCCCAGGAAGATGAAGATAAAAAGGATGCAGATGATCCTGATAAACTTGATCTAACTGACAAGCAAAAAGAATTTCTAAAAGATTCAAAACTTGCAAAGCAGATTAGAATCTTAAAGTCTGAAGTTAAGGCCCTAAAAGCAAAAGCTCGAAAAGCCGAATTAGAACCAATCATTGATAGTATCATTGACTCAAAGTCTAAAATTGGAAACATCGATGCAAGAATAGAATATCAGAAACTATCAAAACTTAGTGCAGAAACCCTACATGATTTGGATGCTAGTTATAAACAGGTTGCTGAAGCAAAAGCTCAGCCACGTTACGTAACAAAGTATGCAAGTGTGGATAGTACTTTAAGTGGCGATAAACTTTTCAAACAAATAAGAGGAGAGATGATATAAAATGGCAGCAACGAAAGGAGATTTAGCAAGATCAACAGGCATTGAAATTAGAAGCCTAGCTGTAGCAGCAGCAAAAACTATTACTGCTGGTGATGGCGTTGAAGCTGATGCAAGTGGAAATGTCCAACCAGGAACAACAACGGGTGACGTAAACAAAGGACTTTACATCGCAGTTGAAACAGTTGATAATTCAGCTGGATCAGCAGGTGATAAGACAGTTCGAGTAGCAAGTGGAAATACCTACGTTTACGCAGAAGCTGGCGCAACAATAGTTGTAGGCCACTCCGTAAAATTAGCTGACGATGCTACATGCGTACCAAGCGCATCAGCACCAGATACCAAAACTTTAGGACGATATGTCTGTCATGAAAATGAAGATGTAACTCCAACGGATGCAGTAGATGGTGATGTTATCGTAGTGAGGCTGGGGTTATAGATATGGCACAAAACAATGCACAGGTTACATATTCACCATATACCCGAAAATTCTACCAGGGTAATTGGGATAGAGATGGTACTGACTTTTCCAAAGATTATGGAATGTTAGCTATCGCTAAACTAAATCCTGAAAAAGAATTGGGTGATGGAAGAATTGAACCAATTAACCATGAGATCTTTAGACAAGCAGAACGTGCTTATAGAAGTGGAAATATAGACGCAACTTCACTTAGCAACATCACAGTTATTGATTTGCTATCAGAAGTTATCCGTCGTGAGTGGCGTGACTTTAATGCGATACAGGCAGTCCGTAGAGTGCCAGTACCAAAACTGCAATTGAATGTGCCAATCACAGATAAGTATTCAGCTTCAAAGAAAGTACCAGAACTGCAAGAGGCAGATCAAAAATCAAACAAATTTACGCAAGCTCAGTTGAGATTGTGGAAGAACGTTGTTTCGATTTATGAATCCGACGAAAGCAGATTAAAAGCAACAATCGAACCGATGGCATTTGAAATAGACCAAGCCGCAGGAAGTTTGGCTAAAGCCGCCAACGAACAAATTGTTACTGCAATCGAGGGATTTACTACTCAGGCAGCAAGTGGAACATGGGCAGAAATGAACAGCGAAGCAAACTTTTCAGCAAACAATCCATTAAGAGATGTTGTTGATGCAGTTCAAACTATCGTTGATAATAACTTTAGGCCAGATACCATGACGGTACATCCACGTGTAATATCAGATTACCTAAGCAATACATATGTTCATGCCGCAACAAGACCAGATGATTCACAAATTTCCGGAGTCTTTGATTTACCAAAGTTCCCAGGAATAAAATCAGTTGTCGATGTTGGATTTACAAATACAGTAGCAACTGTCTTTGATAGTAGGACTGTTTTGTTGGGAGAAGGCCCAACAGTCGCAGAACAATTCCGAGATCCTCACAGAGGTGCAGACGGATGGGTTATACGACAATGGTTACAACCATTAAAAACCACCAATGACGCTGGACGTAAGATCACTGGAGCTAGCAGTTAGACATACAATGGGAGCTTAGAAAAATAATTCCCTACATTCTTTTTTTATTTATACTAAACAAAACAATATTATGGCCACAAATCTAAAAGCAGGATTCAATAAGAAAGAATTTTTACAAAGGAATTTGAGTGGTAATCGTAAAAAACTTTATACTAACTTAAAGAGAGGCATATGGCAATCAGATAATGAATCATGTATTGAAACAGAATCATTAAGATTCCAGACAAGAGAACAGGTTGAGGAAGTGGAAAATCCATAATGGCTTTCATATATTTTTCCTTACAAGATACTAAAGACTTGATGAATGTTCCCTTAAACGTTGAATCAGAAGATTCGATCCTGGAACAGTTAGGTGGTAAGGCAGATCAATATTTTACCAATCAGATGACAAGTTATGCTGAATCATTACCATTAACGGGTGGAGATTTAACAACAGCATCACAGGCCACAAATCAATATGTAGCTTCATTGTATATGGCCCGAAAACAAAATTTTGAGTCTGCTAAGTATTGGGAAGATAGATACAAAGAATCATTTAATACATTAGTCAATATCCTGACATCTAACCCAACAAACCGTACTAAGCGTATAGCAGTAACAAAAGATTATAGAACCGAACCTATTAGTTCAGATCCATTATTGGAATAAATTTCTTTTATTACATATAATTTGATATTAAGCATGGCGAAATTTCATGGTGATACACTTTGCGTAATTTGTGGCACAAAGATTGAACACTTTGAATGGGAAGGAGAATTAAAGAATGGTAGATTAATACCAGCAATACCTTGCGAGGAGTGTAAGAAAACATTATGATCACCGAAAATACTACCAGGGATGAACAGCTGAATACTAAACTATCTAAAAATTCAACCATAAAAGAAAGCCAATTCGGATCAGGATATTTAACAGTAATTAAAAATGCAGGTAAATCAAATGAAGAAGTAATTTGTAAAGACGTTCATAATGTTTTAACAGCAGAGGGTACAGCATGGGTTCACGATCAATGCTATATTGATAATTCGGGCCAAACAGGTGGTGCTAGATATATAGGCTTAAGCAATGATGGATCGTTTACTCCTGATAGAGATGATGATAGAGCATCATGGGAAGCAGTAGAAGAAAATTCAAATGGATTAGTTAGAGCAAACGCAGATTCAGCAGTGTTTAATGCAGGTGTATCAAGTACCTACATAGCAACATCAACAATAGTTAAAACTTTTACTTGTGATACAGGCGCAGTAGCAGGAATTAGAGTTTCATCTTTACTAAATAATACGAGGGCTAGTGGAACTTCAATACTTGTTCATTCTGCAACTTTCACTTCAGTAGATTTAGAAGTGGACGATACTCTACAAGTCACTTGGGTTATCACTCTATATTAGAGGTGAAGCACGATGGCTAGAACAGGCTGGGGTGCTATGGGTTATGAAATAACTACCGGCAGTAATGATGCAACAAAAATTATATCAAAAGACAGATGGAATTTACCATTAGATAAAGGAGCTGGAATTTTAGGATTTGACGCACAAACAACAGCAGGTGCTTCATCAGTTACGCCAGGGAAATCAATTTTAATTTTATCAGGATCAACAGAAACAGCAACATTCGCATTAGATGATTCAGAACAGTTTGATGTTTTATGGGTTTTTACAAGTGGTACAGTAGCATTAACAAATCAGACTTCAACGGTTGATGCCAATGGCCAGATAGTAGGACTAGGAAGTGCCTCTACAATTACATTATCACAAACCATTCCAAAAATATTCATACGAAGAACAGTCGGAAGTTATGATGCTTGGTTTGAATATGGTGGTGGTGCTAGTGTTGATGCAGGTGATCTTACAGGTACAGAATTAGCAAGTGGAGTGACAGATTCATCATTAACAGAAGTTGGAACAATAGATGTAGGAACATGGCAGGGAACAGCAGTAGCAGATTCTTATGTAGCAAGTGCTTCAACATGGAATGGAAAACAAGATGCATTAACATTTGGAATTAGTGATGGCAATGTAGCAAAATGTAATGATGCTGTCGTAGATAATGATTTTCTTAAAATAGATGGAACTGAGATTGAGGGAAGAAATGCTAGTGAAGTCTTATCAGATATTGGCGCACAGGCCAGTTTAACTTTTGGAATAGCAGATACTAATGCAGTTAAGATTGATGGAAGTGGAACAGCGACAGGGGAATATGCTAAATTTACAGCAACAGGTGTAATCGGTGAAGAAGTCGCAGATGTTAAAACAGATTTATCATTAAACAATGTAGAAAATACGGCCCTATCAACCTGGACAGGTACTACAAATATTGCTAGTGTGGGAACTATTACAGCAGGAACTTGGACAGGTACAGCAGTAGGAGATGATTATGGTGGAACGGGCCAATCAACATATGCCACAGGTGATATTCTTTATGCTAGTGGAGCTAACACATTGGCAAAACTTACAGCAGG
>NYZO01000002.1 GCA_002687185.1 archaeon
AGGAGAGAAAGAAATGACGATCGATAAATTTCTTAGATTTATCGCCCAGATGGGAGGTTTCCTAAATAGGAAATCAGATGGGAGACCGGGCTGGCAAACCCTTTGGGAAGGTTGGAAATTCTTTGTGGGATTGAAAGCAGGAGTTCGGCTTTTTGAAGAAGGAGTGACTTATGGGTAAAGGTCAGGTCATAATCCTATGGTTCACTCCAAATGATAGAAGATAATAGAGCGAATAACGCCCCTGGAGCAGGGTCATCGGCCTCTTTTAATACCAGTATGCGCACAAGGCTAGATGAAGTTCTTTATCAAAGGGGGTCTGTTGTAGGTGCAATCAAGGATCAAGGAGCTAATTATATCCAAAATGTTTGTTCTCGTTTCGATAATTTTGTTGAGTCTGTGAAAACGAATGATTTTTTGACTAGAAGAAATGGTCATGATACAACTACTACTCTCGATCAACTCCCGTTATATATTGATGAGATGCGAGCAAGGTTAACGAAAGTTTTTGAACAAAAAAGGCCAGTTTCTAAGGTACTTTTTGATAAGGGTGTTAATGCTTATAGACGTGTTTGTTCAACCGTAAATGAGGCTATCAAATTTGCACAAGAGAGAGTAATTTATGAGGGACCACCAACTGAACCAAGTGCTGTTGAAAGAACTTTTTCCTCGGGTGATTTAACAAGACATATGGAAAATAGGTTAGCTGAAGTCCGTAAAAAAAGAGTATCTGTTGTTGATGTCTCTTTAGAGTATTGTATTGATTCCGCAACAAATTTTGCTGCAGGTGTTTGTTTGGAAATCGGTGATTACATTGAGTTTAGAAAACAGAAAGGATTTTTTCCTAGAACAACAAAAGTCTGGAGCGGAATTATGCACGATTTAACAAAGAACCGGATACCAAAAACTAGATATAGAAAAACAGAGCACCACAAAAATTTTAGTGATTATATCTTGCCTGCGATTTCGGCTGCTGGTCTTTTTGTTTTAGGACTTTTCGGTCGTGATTATTTAATCAATTCAGGTGGACTTTCAATGGATGCCCAAATGATGGATAAGGCGGCTGCAATGGCGAATGCACGCAGATCTAGTTCTTCTGCAAACTTAGAAGAGGAATTCTTACCGTTAAATTCGCCTGTGTCACAATATACAACCGCGTTTGATGTTTGGAGAGCAGTTCATTTTGGTGCTGATAGCCAAATTGGTCGAGAACATCTTACTCAACCTTCAGGAATTTCGCTTGGAGAGATTGTGCAACAACCTGGGCTAGAACATACTACGATTACAGGGACCATTGAGGAACCCGTAACTTCACTTTTAGCTGAGCAAGCGTATATGAATCCAGATGGTCCACTGGTTGTATTTAAACTCGAGGCGGTAGACCCAAGTGGGAAAATTATTGCTGTGAGTCATAGTGCATACAAAAATGGTGGGCTTGAAGATGTTACTATAAAGGTAAATAATGAGCATCCTATTGGTCATGTTAAATCTTCTGTTAACATTGGGGGTGAATTTATTCGGGTAGCTTCCCTTGAATTTGAATCTGATGGACAGATTAGGTCTGTTAACCGCGAAGATAATTTTGCATACATTGGAGGGGAAGGTGGTGATCCTTTGTTTAAGATCCCTGCTACGTCCTCATCAGATGCAGTAACTCAAACTAAAAAAGAAAACGTTGTCCCTTTAGCTGAAAAAAGCCTGAAAAATCTTCCTTAAAAGATAGAGTGAAAAATGGGTCTAAAAAGCTTATGCGTAAATTGTTTAACCGCCCGAATGGTGTGAGTGCTTAATTTTACTGTTATTTAACGTAGATTTTTGTAGAGTTATATCAATTAATAGAGAATGTAAATACCAAAATACTTAAGATATCTATGAGTTCCTAATTATATATGAAGATTTTCTTGATCAGACACGGAGAAACAACCGGAGATGTTGAGGACAGATTTGGTGGCGATTATGATGACCATCTGACTGAAAACGGTATTTTACAATCACGAGCGTTAGCTAAGAAACTTCAAGATAAAGGTATAGAAATTATTTTTGTGAGCCCAAGAATTAGAGCTAAAGAAACAGCAGAAATTGTCAGACGAGGTTTAAACATTCCAATTGAAGTAATAGAAGACCTACGAGAAAGAAATAGTTACGGTGTATTAACCGGTTTAACAAAGGTAGAAGCTAAAGACAAACATCCAGTCGATTTTGAAAAAATATCAAAAGATAAAGTCTATCACGATGTTACTGATTCAGAAAGCTATGACGAAATAAAACAAAGAGCAATTAACGTTTTTAATGAAATCCTAGCTAAAGATTATAAAACAATTGCTATCATTTCTCACGGCGGAGTTATAAGTACGTATGTGCGAGAAGTGTTAGCTAAAGGGAAAAACGTACATTTAGGTGATTGTGCTATCCTTGAAGTTACGAAAGATGATCAAAATCTTGCACTAAACTGTTTTGATAAGGCTGAATTAAAAGACTGAATTTATTAACTATTTTCTTTAGGGATAAGTTCACACAAAATCTCATACGCTCTAGGTAAATCGTCGTTTTCAAACAAGAAAGAAACTTCTGTTTTAATGTTAGACATCCCTAACATATTCACGTTATTAAACGAGAGGCATTTACTTAAAAAATAAAAAAACCCAGGCGTGTCAATATACTTTTTTGGAATATACATTAATATGATACCTAAGTTCCTTTTGATACTAATGATCTTCTCGCCCGATAGACTACTTTTTAATTTATCATAATGCTTGGCGTTAACAACGATTGAGATCTCTCTTGAACCCTGAATTACAGAAAGCCGGTCGCCATCCTCAATCTTTAAACCATTAGCAAATTTGTTGATCGCAACTAACGCTCTTGAAGATTTTTTTACGATTATTTCTATCTGGTTTGCTATAGCGATCAGTTCAGACTTAGCGTCTATTTTAAGTTGGAGTAAAGGTGATTTTTGATGGTCTTCTGTGTATCGTCTAAGGGCCATCGATATTGCTAAGTGTTTTACGTCTTTTCCTAACTCCTTTTCAATGTCAGGTTTTAAGTACTCAGCTAAAGCGCCGAAATTAATTAAATTCTCATTCATGCATTCTTGAATGAACGGCTTGTCTTTCATTAGTTTTCGTACAACGTGCGCAATAGTCACCATTTGTTAAATATTTAACGTTAAGTTTATATTTAAACTTTCTCTTTTACGTAGTATGAAATCAGCAATTGTAATTGATACGGAATATACTGCATCAGAGCTTATGAACGCTGTCTCTTGTATAACTACTGGGATGTTTGATGGGGGAGATAAATGGATAGGTAGCGAGGTTCCTTGTCAAGATTCGAGCATTAGTCCTATTACTAAAGTTCCAATTATAATATTCAAAAAAAATAACAAGGACTGGAAAGAACTCATCAAAAGGGCTAAACGAAATAAGCTCAAATATTCAATCTTTACGCAAGAAGCGCAACTGAGCAAAACCTACGAAGAATATATGGATAAAGTCTCTGACATGCCGTTTGACTCTTTACACATTATGGGCATAGGTGTCATAGGAAATAAAGAAAAAGTGTCTAAGTTTTGTGGGGATTTGCCGTTGTATCGGTAGCTCTTTAATTACTTTTTATTTGGGTTTTTGTTAGGGTAACAACACAGAACTTTATCGGGATATTCAACACCACAAAAGTAACGACAAATTGATAAGTTTTTCACAGCACATCTATGTTTACTAGTATTGTCTTCTGTATTCCATGGACATTTGTCTTGATCCCAAGTTATCTTGGTGTTCGGAAATAAATCAATATCCATGTTTCCGCCTTTTAGTTTTGTAATCAATTTCTTGTCAGTCATTATAATGGTCTTGATAAATTAATATTTAAGGCTTTCTTATAAAATTCAACTTTGAGTTTGAACAAAATCCCTAAAGAAAAGCACAATACTTCATTGAAGAATTTTTTTCTTGTGTTAACCTACAACCGTATCATTAACAACATCATATTTTAAATGGATATAAGAATTCTTTAATTTTTTAACTTCAACTAATTTTAACGCTTTTACATCCTTTAACTCATCAATAGAAGATAAAGATTTTCCATCAATTAATGAAGACGTTTCTTTACCGCCAATTAAACAAGGAGCAACAACAATAGAGATTTTATCAACTAATTTATTTCGTAAGAAAACCGCGTTAAGTGTGCCACCTGTTTGAATCGTTAACTTATTAATTTTATAATCTTCTTTTAATTTTTTGAATAAATCTTTAAAGTCAATTTCGTTTTTATAATAAATAATCTCAAGATTTTTTTCATCTTTTCTTGCAAAAGCAGGATGAGATTTGTTAGTGGTAATGATAAATAGTTTCTTACTTTTTCTAATAAAGTTATCCACACCAATAGTATTCAAATGAGGCTTATTATCAATCACGAGAAAGCTAACATCTAATTTTTTAATATCTTCTTGTTTATTGTTTGCGCCAATCTTTGCTTGCACTAGGCCGGAGTTTAAGGAGTACAAGTCAGTTGTTTGTTCAATGTCATAATATTGTTGTAAGCCTTCTTTAATTCCTTTTATTTTAGGGAAGTCTTGATCGACATCTAACGCGTCAACCCGCCCTGTTGAGATCTTTCCGTCAACAGATATTAACATGAATAAAGTTGAAATTGGCTTGTTTAATTTAGGCATTGTAAAGGTGAATGGGCTTGTTCTTTAAATAGATAACTATAAAGGTAAGAAAGTTTCTTGCTATGACTAACAAAATATTAAAAAGATTGTTTGAAAAATATGAGGCCAAAATTTAAAATCGGGAACTCTGTTGAATTAGAATTCCGAAAGAAGAAGTATATAGGAAAGATCTACATTATCGACAGGAGACCCGATGGATATAGTTATGATATAATGTGCTCAAAACCAGAGAAAGTATTAATCAAACATGTCAAAGAAGATTATCCTAAATTAAAAAAATTGTAAAAGGTATGGACTAATTATCTCAAGCTTAATTAGGACGCCGTGAATTCGAGTCGGGCGTTGAACGGTTTTGATTGACACTTTGTTTGTTTTTAACAAGAATTTAATAGTTTAAAAAATGTGCTTGCTACTCCTTAATGGCGAGTATCATCCTATAATAGGTCAACTTAATTTCAATTTAAAAATAAGAAGTCTCCCCTAAAACCATAACGATTAGGTTTATGGTTCTTAACGTTGTACCAATTGGTAATTGGCTAAACTTCAATGGCATATCTTTCTTTTAGATATAGATATTGTTTAGGTGTGTAGGGATCTCCATAAGGAAAGTTTGGTTCTTCTTTCTTCAGTATCTTTACGATTTCATCGATCCCGTAATACTCTTCTAAGAACTTGAAGCCTGTTTTAGTGAACGTAGTCTCATGGTCGTATAAATTTGAAATGAATCTAACTAATTTTTTATATTTAGAAAATCTTCAACGAAAAAATCCTTACACTCTCCGGTTGCCTCTACTCCTAGTAATTTGCCTTGATATCTATTGATAATTAGTTTTTTATCTTTCATTTCATTTTTACATCATTTAGAAACTAGTCACTCATCTAAGGCATATTCTGCGCATGAATATAAATAATCTTTTGCAGTCATCTTTATATCATAAGGAAAATCTGGTTCTTCTTTCTTCAGTATCTTTACGATTTCATCGATCCCGTAATACTCTTCTAAGAACTTAAATCCGGTTTTGGTAAACGCAGTTTCGTGGTCGTATAAATCTGAAATAAATCTAACTAATTTTTTTATATTTAGAAAATCTTCAACGAAAAAGTCCTTACACTCTCTGGTTGCCTCTACTCCTAGTAACTTGCCTTGATATCTTTTGATAATTAGTTTTTTATCTTTCATTCTGCTAGTTTGATATAGTCTTTTTAGACTATTTTTAATACTTTCTTTTTGGAAAAATAATCATACCCTCTTTCATAAATAACATTATTACGAATCTGTTGAATCTCTTTCTCGGTAAAATCTATCTTTATCATAACTCAACTACCTTTTGTAGCTTTCCTTTAAGATCTTCTAAATATGCGCAAAATGATATCATGAACTTTTCAAATCCTTTATCTACTGGTTTTAATAATAATTTTTCTACATCGTCTAGAACGATTTCTTTAGGTTTAATTACTGATAGATTTTGAAGGTATTTATCGTATTTTAGCATAAACGTTATTTTCTTTATGATCTTTTTTTCTTCTTTTAAGAAGTTTAATTTCAGTTTCTTATTGATCAAATAAACATCAATGAAGTCTCGTGCTTTTATTTCTCTTCTGGTAAGTATGGCCCTAATTTTTTCGTACAAGATTTCATTAAGTGTATAGGTTTTTAACGGAATCTCTTTGATAATGTCGATGTACGATGGATGAAGAAGTTGCATTTCCTTTTTATTGATTTTTTGGTATAGACTTTTAGCTGAATTATCTATTATTTTATCTTCAATGATCTCAACAAAATTAATTTGGATTTTAATAAATTGCTTTTCTTTTAATATTTCTGATGTGTACCATAATTTAAACGTTGTAAACTTGTTGCTTCCACCAAACTCAAAATACTTCTTATTTCCTTTATCTTTTTTGAAATCTAGGTTAAGATCTTTAGCTATCTTTTCAAAGATTAATAAGGTTGTATTTATTTTAGTTGATAGTATTCTCCTAATCGCTTTCTGACTTTTTCCTTTGAATTCTTTTTGGTTAATATAGGTGAAATCAAGATCTTCTGAAAACCTGTAGTAGCCAAGATAGCATTTTGTGATACATGTGCCACCTTTGAATGCAAATTGGTTTTTAAGATCCGTTTTCATTACGTGTAACAATAATCGATGTAACAAGACGTCTTTTTCAATAAGAGATTTATTTAGTATATTCAATCGTCCTGATAAATAGTTAATGAGACTTATCATAGTGTTGTTATAAACTCCTCTATTGTTTTATTGTATTTTTTGGCATACGTCTCTAGTTTTCTTTTAGAGCAATGTTTTAGTAAAGGGGAGATGAGCGTTTTTATCGTTTCCGTATCCATTCCCGCATATTTTTTAAGGTAGATCATATCAAGAGCCGTTTTTTCTATATCAGAATATCTAAATTCATCAGCTTCTTTTATACCGAATGTGGCTAATTTCAGTTTTAATTTGATAAATTTAACCTTATTTCCAAGGATTGTTAGCGGTTTTGCTCGAAAAATGGTATCACTTATAATAAAGTCTGTTGTGAAAAACTCGTGAGTTATTTTGTTGAATTTTAAGGCCGTCTCAAGTGCGAAATACCAATGTTTAATTCCTTTTATCTTTAATGCTTCTGTAATAGCTTCAAAGTGATTAATAGTAAGGCTATTTAGCTTTCTTTCTTTTAGGGTTGGCTTGTAAAATATTCCTTTGAATATGACGTGAAGATGTTTGTATCTTGTGAGATATCTAATAGCATCTGAGTAAGTTAGATCTATGATAGTACAATATTTTTTGATTTCATCTGAAGTGATAAACTTACTCTCTAGCGTATTTAGTTTATTGATTAAAAGGGTGTATTTCATTTTAGATTTTTAAGTGCTACTTATTAGCACATTGTGATATAAATACTTTTTGGTTTTAGAGTTCCATTAAGAATTGGATAATTTTGTCGCTCTAGTGCAGTGCCTTGGATGCAGGACTCTAAGATGATTCCGTTCTATAAGACGTCAAAGGGAAGTCAAAAGTATATATAATCTTCTGTTAATTGATAAGCAACTATTTCTTTAAAAAATTCTTCATGTATCTTCTTAAGTCTTTATACCTTCTTTTTCGTTCGATAAAACAAATAAGTATTATCTCTGGTTCAATAACACAATACACTAACCTTGAAGCTTTTCCACTAACATTTATTCTAACTCTAAACAACTTAAATTTCTTCCAATTTAGTTTCTTAAACCTATAGGGATTAGTTTCAATAAGTTGTATTTTTTGTTTTACTACTAATTTTGTTTTTTGATCTAAAGTGTTTAGTTGTTCATAGAAGAGATCTGTTGCTTTAAGCGTAAATTTCATTCTGTTAGCTTAGCCATAATATCTTTTTTGGAGTGTAGCTTGCCTTGCTTGATACTCATACTCACTAACGCCTCGATAAGTTCAATTTCTTCGTCACTAACCGTGAAATCTATTTCTGCATTCTCAAACACTTTTTCTCTGATAGCTTCCATGGTTAAATCTTGTACATTTTTATAACCGTATAATTTAGCGTAGTCTTTTGCGGCGTTCATTAAGTTAGAAGGTAATCGAATGTTGATTTGTTGGTTCATATTAATCTCCCAATTGATACCAAAGTATATAAACGTTTCGTTTTGAAGGGATTAGTGCAGTGCCCCAAGTGCAGGATTCCATGCTAATTCTTACTAAATGGGTGTCAGGGGGGCGTTAAAAGTATATAATTGTTGCTTGCTCTTTATCAGTGGCAAAATTCCTACGAAGTTGTGGTTTTTCATCTCTTTTAAAGAATTTTTTTATTCTTGACTTGGGCTTATTTCACTTTCTTTACTAGAAATTTTAGGACTTTTTTGAAAAACTCCACCTGGAAAACAATCTGGATGAGGGAAAGTAGCCATAATGTTTCTACAATATGGTGGTCCAGGGTCGCCTTCCTCACAAGGGTTTCCATAGCAATAGAATTGATTCCGAAGAATGAAAATATCTACTCTCTCTTTACATTCTTTCTGCGCTGCCTTTGGGATACATTGAGGTCCCAAATCGATTTCTTTTAGATGGTTTAGATACGCTTGTTTATTAAATTCTCCATTTTCATGCCATCGGGGATTATCAATACAGCACCCTAAGGCGTCGTATTTGTTACTACAACCCTGTCTTCCCTTTGTTTTTCTTAGTATTTCTTCGTTATCTTTTTTCCACCTTTTATGAGAGACCTCATCACAAAAGATTGGTAATTTATCCATGCCAGCACGATGAATGAGATACGCTAACATAAAACGATCTGTTGGATTAAGTATACTAAGACGTACGCTTCCGAGTCGAGTATAACCGTTTTTCCTTCTTATCCCCCGATGAAATCCTTGTATTTCAACTATTTTGTCTTTACCTGGATCGAATGATGCCCCTGTCCGTTGGTTTATTTCATTTTGGAGAATTTGATCTATCTCTTTTGCGTACATCGTCTCTAAGTAATTCCTATTTAGTAATTTCTCTTTGGCGAATTCATAAAGATCGTAAGTTTCTATAGTTTTTGCAGCCATTTCATAATCCTTTTCGACTTCTCTTAATGACTGACGGTCTAATGCTAAAAGTTCTTTTTCTTCATCAATTGTAAGTTTTCTATCTTCTTTTATTTTTCGTAGTTCTTTTATTCTTGCATAATTTTTAAAAGAGTCTGAGTTACGTATTTCGAGCATCATAGCTGGATTTTGATCAACGTCTGAGAGTTTGAATATATTATGGGAATGCCGAAAAAAATCTCTGTATTTCTCAAGTAACAGTTTAGGTTCACGCTTTCCATCCAGTTCTTCCTGAAGATCTAAGATTAATAATTCAGTTATCGGTACATCTTCTGTGATGATAACCGGATTTATATCAATCTCTGTTGCCTGTTTCATAGCTGCGACTTGGTCTTTGGCAAAAAAATCGAATACTATTTGTGCACCTTCTGTTGTTCCATCTACTGACTCGAATAATTGGAGGAATTGTTGGTCATTTCTGCCTTCATCGAAACCATTTTCTTCTAGAAAATCATCAAAAGTTATCGGTGCTTTACTTATTGTTCTCGACCGCCAATCTTCATCTTCAAACTTTTCTAAAAATGAATCTGTGGGTAGTATGAAAAATTGAGGCTCATCGTTTCCTGATTGTGCAAAAACTGCTATGCTCGAGCTTACGAAAACAATTAATAAAAATGAACGCTCCCAATCGGAGTAGAACTCCGGGGTATCTACTCGGAAAAATCAAGTAACTTAAGTTGTCCCATATCTCTTCCTTGATTTTGGATATAATTCTTCATTTGCTTCTCACCGTAGCCATCCCCTACAGTATCAATATGACCTCCTGCAGTCCAGAAGTGGCCCCCCCATAGTTCTTCTCTTACATGAGGCAACTGCTTAAAGATCTGTTTTGCTATGATGCTTTTATAGATCTGCATAATCCTAGATGGAGCATAACGTGGAGGGGCCTCCACTAAAAGATGCATATGATTTTCATCCATACCGATTGCATGAAAATTAAGGAAATATCTTTCCTGAATACCTTTTGAGATATTTTCAATACATTGACGAAGTTCATCATCGATCAAGTCTTTTCGATACTTAATTACAAAAACCATGTGATACCTAATCCTATAACTACAGTGAGAAGCCAGTTTAACTTGCATAGACAACTAAAGAAAATATCAGCTTAAATATTCATCGCAGCAGAGCTGCGGGGTATCGAACCCAAACTGGAATAAAAATACAACACTTATCTTTCGCCTCTTTATGCATAAATTTTTCATTTTGCTTTTGGTTATCGTTTTAATACTTTATAACAAGTATAAAAAATTATCTTACATTTAGAGTTTATCTTTTTATTGTTCAATTACTTTTTATAGAACCTTAGTTTTTTAGAGCTATGAACTCCAATTCCGATTCTCCAGTAGAGAAGTGAACTGGGGTTGCTATCGAAATTCTAACGTTATAGGTCGTCTAGGGGCAAAGTAGGTCGCAAGGTACAAAGCTTCGGCCGAGAATCGAACTCGGGACCTCTACCTTACCAAGGTAGTGTTCTAACCGACTGAACTACCGAAGCCTACACTCTATCCTCCTAAATTACGTTTAAATAGTTTACCTTAAAGCTTACTTGACAGTATCTTTTTCACTTCAAAAAACACTAAACCAACCAACGCAAAAGGCACAATACGCACCCAATCGTTAAGAGACAACGGCACTAAATGAAAGATCGCGCTCAAAGGCGTGTATAATACTGTAAGATGCAACCCTAACGCAACTCCAACTGCTAACACTAACCATTTATTTGAAAATATTCCTACTTTAAACAAACTCTCTTTTGATCTACACGAAAACACTAAAAACAATTCAAATAATATGATCGTAGTTAAGGCAACGGTCCGAGCGAGTTCGATAGAGGTTGGCTGATACAAACTAAATAACCATAACACACTGAATGCTACTAACACTCCTGCAGCTAATATAAAAAACAGTGACCCTTTTAGTATTGAATCTTTCGGATTATTTGGCCCTCGTTTCATCACTTTCCCCTCACCTTTTTCAACACTTAGAGCTAGAGCCGGCAACCCGTCTGTGACTAAATTAATCCAGAGTAAATGAATCGGTAACAATGGTAATAACAGTCTACCTTGATCTGTTAATAGCAATAAAGAAAAGATAACAATTAACACTTCACCAAAATTAGTAGCAAGTAAAAACACAATGAATTTTTTTATGTTATCAAAGATCACTCGTCCTTGATATATGGCTGATACAATGGTTGAGAAATGGTCATCAGTTAACACAAAATCAGCTGAGTCTTTACATAAATCTGTTCCTTGTTGGCCCATTGCTATTCCGATATCTGCGTTTTTAATTGCAGGCGCGTCATTAACACCGTCCCCAGTCATTGCAACTACTTTCCCGCTTTTTTGGAGTGCGTTTAAAATTTTAACTTTATGTTGTGGTGATACTCGAGCAAATACTGAAACTGACTCTAGTGTTTGTATTAATTGTTTTTCGTCTTGGCTGTCTATTGCTTGACCTTCTAAAACAGTTTTTGATAACCCGATTTTTGAAGCGATAGCAGAAGCAGTAGCTGCGTTATCTCCTGTTATCATGTACGTTTTTATTCCTGCTTGTTTGCATAGATTGATTGCTTCTTTAACCCCGCGTCTAGGAGGGTCTTGCATCCCAACTAGCCCTAAGAATACTTGATCGCTACCGGTTTTACGTACACATGCAATGACTCGTAGAGCTTTATTCGCCATAGAATTATTAGCTTTAAGCAATTTCTTTTTGTAAGCTGTAGTAAGTTTTTTGCGTTTACTATTAATTAATATTGACGTACATTTAGGTATCAAAACTTCAGGCGCCCCTTTGAGATACGAATACTTTTTACCGTTTTGTTCATGTGTTGTTTGCATGTATTTTCTACTTGACGAAAACGGTATCTCATCTATCCGAGATTGACGTTTAACATGATGTTTATCTGCAAAACTAAACAATGCAAGTTCTGTAGGAGATCCTATATCAGGAAGTGTTGCGTTATTACATGAGGCTAAAACGTTTAATAGTTCCATAGCATTTTTGCGTTTAAATTTTTTAGTTGGGATTATGCTGTTATCTATATATAGGTCAGTCACATGCATTTTGTTCTCAGTCACTGTTCCGGTTTTATCTGTACAAATTACATTAACACTGCCTAAAGTTTCAACAGAACGTAATCTTTTAACGAGTGTTTTTCGTTTTAAGAGCTGACTAACACCGATAGCAAGAGTTATTGTAACGACTGCCGGCAACCCTTCAGGCACTGCTGCAACTGCTAAACTTGTCGCAAAAAGTAGCATCTCAATCCAGGGCACCATTTGAGTTATGCCAATTATGAAAATAATGAGTGAAACCGCAAGTACTGATATGCCAATAATGCGCCCGAGTCTTGCGAGTCTTTTTTGCAGTGGTGTTTGTGGACTATGAGTGGTTTGAACCATGGTTGCAAGTTTACCAATCTCTGTTTGTTTACCGGTTGCAGTCACCACAAACGTTCCTCGGCCTGCAACAACAGTAGTACCAGAATAGACCATATTAGTCCGCTCAGCAAGTGGTGTCGAAGATTTCAATTCTTTTGTTTGTTTTTTAACAGCGTTTGACTCACCTGTAAAGCTTGATTCGTTTACTTCTAGGTGTACGGAATCTATGATCCGTCCGTCAGCAGGGATCTTTGCGCCTGTGTCTAAGACGACAATATCGCCAGGGACTAATGAAGAGCTATCTATAACTTGTTTTTTGCCGTCTCGTATAACGGTTGCGTTTTGTGCGCTGAATCGTCTTAGTAGTGCTATTGCTCGTTCTGCTTTTTTTTCCTGAAAATATCCTAACGCTGCGTTTAGTAAAAGTATACTGATAATAACGAACGCATCAGAGAAATCAGCAACTTTCACGTCTGAGCCGTGTTCAACTATTGGTATGGCAATAGATATGAGTAATGCAAAGAATAGTATATAGATAATAAAGTTCGCAAATTGGCTTAGGAAAAGTTTAAGGTTAGATTTCTTTTTTTCGGGTAGTTTATTTTGGCCTAATTTTTTAAGTAGTGTTGTTACTTCTTTTGTATTAAGCCCATCTTCAGTAGTGTTAAGTAATTTTAAGACACGTTTTATTGGTTGTGTGTAATACATATGATCTCAATAGTATAGTTTAATTCTATAAATAGCTTGTGGGTGGTTGTTATTGAGAAGGGATGGCTACTAATGTTTCAAAAACCTTTTATAGTAGCCATGCTAATGGGTTTAATTAAGCATAAAAATGGTATCCGAAATCTCTCAATATATTGCTAGTATTGTTTTAGAACATGGGATCCTGGTTGAAGGACGAAGAGACTTCAATTATTACAGATTTGAAAAAGATTTATCGGATGGACGTAATCTATTCTTAAGTTTTGAGGATTATGGATTTACAGGAATTGAATCTCCTTCAGAAAAATCATGCTTAGTTGTTGGAGTGGGAACAAGAAACCCTCAAGATGGAATCGTAAGTTATGCATTAGTTGAGTATGGACTATCGGGAAGCTTTTCGAGGTTAGAATGGTCTGAAAAAGCTTATGATAGATCGAAGTGGGAGGAACCCCAAATTGCTTTTCAACGAAGGAGTATGGCTAACAGAGATATCTCACAAGTTCAACCTTCATTTGATTTTCTGATGGAAAAAACTAAACAAATCATAGAAGGCATATTCTAATCTAATACGCTCTTAAGAAAAGAACTAATAAACTATTCTCAGACTAAAAAAACAACTAGATCTACTTTGGAGGGTAGTAAAAAAATAATTATTCCGTAGCTATTGTTTGTTTTTACGTTATTATTATTTGGAATTACAGGTTTGCGGGGGAAGGGATTCGAACCCTCGCAGGCACTAAGCCACAGGATCTTAAGTCCTGCCCGTTTGACCAGACTCCGGCACCCCCGCGTTAATAAAAACGTAAGGGAAGAATAATCCTTATAAAGGTTGTTCTCTTTCCAAGAATGTCTAATCTTTTATTTAATGGTTTATTCTTAACTAGTTTCGTATAGATTCTTAATCGTATCTAACACAGCATAAACATCAGCTGAAGCTTGCTCGCCGCGTTTAGTAAGTAGCGTAAGTTGCAATTGTATTCGTTGATCGTTTGGCACTTTACCTATGCTTATTTCATTAAGTTGCGTATCAAGTTCATCAAGTAGTGTTGATAAAAGACTAAACTCTTGTTTATCGTATAATTGAATAGTTTGTCCAAGTACTCGACGAACGCGTCTAATTGCCGCATCAAGTTCTGCATCATTTAATTCTTTACTAATAGTTTCTTTTTGGATCAAGTCAAGTCTTCGTTGTGTTGTAACTAATCTATTTAAGTAATAGACTTCTTCAAGCGGTGTTAGCTCATTTTCTAAATGTCTTAGTGGCATAGCCCCTGTTGCTCGTGCTTTAAGCCTTGTTTTTAGTGCTTGTTGTTTGAGTTGTAGTTGGTGGCGTAGATCTTGTAGGTCTTCTTCAAGCAGTTTAACTTCTTCTGTATTTGCTGCTGGATCTTTTATCATTTTGAGACTATAGTCGTCTACTTTAGCATTAGTTTGTATGTATTGTTTTTCAAGCGAGAGTATTTGGGGTATCTCTTTTTGTGGATCTTCTGATACTGGTTCTTCTTCAATCGTTGTTTTAATAGCATCTACTTCTTGAGTGAACGCTTCAACGGGCGCTTCTTTTGCTGTAAACGCATCTTTTATTGAAGTGAAAAATCTGCTGAAAAATGATTCTGTTTCTAGTGATTCTTGAGCTGCAAGGATTGGAGTGCTTACTAAAAGTAAGACCATTACTGTGATTATAATTTTTTTCATTGTTTTGTTCCTTTCATATTTTCTTGTTATACATAAATGTTTGGTTTAAAGAAAAAAAAGAAAAAAAAGGGAATCAGAGCGTTAATGATGCTCCGTCCCAGTTTGTTTGTTTAGCTAACTTTTCTGCTAAAGCCAAAGTGTCGTCCGCGCTAAAACCTGCAACAATAATAACTTGTTTGTCATTATCGTCAGTTACTAGTTGGACTATTCCTTGTCCGTCAGTATAGTCAAAGACTTCTTCAACATTACCGTGGGTAGGGAATTCTAGACCTAAGTACTTAGCAGTCAGTGGATTAACCGCTGAACCGCCAACAAGGATTAATGTACCTTCAAGATCAGCTTCGTTATCGTCTGCGCCAAATAGGCTTACAATAACGTCACGCTCAACTATAGGTTCTTCTTCCTCATTGTCTTCAACAACAACATTTCGACTAACCAAAACGCCTGCTTCAACAAGGTCTTCAGGGATCATTAGGCTGACTCGGTCGTCTGCGCCGTTTGATTCTGGGTCCTCGATTACAACACCGTATTTAGTGCGTAGGTTTTGGTCTTTAGTGCCGATTGAAGTTGTATCGTACTTAACTTCGTCAGCTTCGTCTGTGTCTCTTGTTGCACCAAGGGAATCGATCTTATCGTCTTTGAGAGTGTACTCAATTGTGATAGTATCGCTTGTAGTCTCTGTAGGTACAAGAGTCAGTGTTAGTTTTTTACCGATAGGGTCGTAGTTTGCGTTCAACTTAAGATCAGTGCCTTTAGTTTTACCGTAGTTAATGTTACCGATAGTAACATCAGTCGTTAAAGTTTCAAGGTGACCTGCAAGCTTTAACTCGTTGTCATCTTCGTCTTCGTAGATAACTGCTAATTCAGTTGAGCTAACTACGTACAAGATGATCTCGTTAGTTTTTTCGCTTGTAATCGGTGTTGGTGTCGCATCTAAACCTGAACCGTCAACAACGTAACCGTCGTCTTCAGTTGTAGTTAATCTAATAACTTGTTCGCTAGTGAAACTGTCGCCTAGAGCTTCGCTTAAATCTTCGTTGTTTTCAAACTCGATTGTGTAAGCTTTTGGCTCGGTTGCAGTTAAACTGTCAATTCCAAGTTTTAGGTAGTTGTTTGGGAAAACGACTATTGGACCGTCTGCCTTAGGCGGACTGTCTCGATCATCGTTCATCACAAAATCGTTTACAACGCCGATGAACGGACCTGTTCCGTCAGACGTCGCGGTAGGGTTTGATGCAGCAACTGTTTCTAAGTTACCGATGTTCCATACCCAATTAGGATCGTCTTTATCTTCGCCGATGAATGCGTCGCCGTCTTTGTAGGTTTGGATTGCTTCCTCACCGATAACGATGAACGCTTGACGTCTTTCTATGTCATCTTCGTAGAAAGTAGCTTTATTGTAGACTTCGATGCTGTTGACACGGATGGATTGATCTTTTTCAATCGTTTTGCCTTCGCCGTCGATGTCTAACAGGATTGTTCCGTCTTGACCAACGTTTGTTAGTGTTATTACATGATGGTTAAGTTCGAAAACATCGCCTGGAACTAAGCTTTTAGTCTCGCCAACAAGGGCTGTAAAGCTTGAATCGCTGTTAATTTTAGTAATAGCAATATCGTGTCCAAGGACTTTTATGTTTAGCTTTTCATCATCGTCAACTGTGCTGGTATCAAGCTCGTCGTCAAAGTGATAAAAATATCTCAATGCGCCACGGTCGATTTCAAGAACTACATCTTCTTCGTAGTCCTCATCTCCAGTTAAGCTGCTCACAACAGTGATGTCTTTTCCAGTAGTTCCTAGAATTAACATCTCTTTAACGTCGATATTCTCGCCGTCAAAGCTAATCTGTTCGTCTAGTAACCCGTCAAGATCGTTCTTTTCAAGAATTGTATCAATCTCAGTTGAACTAGCTAAAGTCTCGCCGATTTTGATGTCTTCTACTAAATCTTCAAAGGTTATTTTTTCGTCTTCGTCTTCATCAGGCAATACGTCGCCTAAAAGACTGGACTGTATTTGGCTCGCTGCAATGTAGTCAGAGCCTAGTGCTTCAGTACCAACCACAATAGTAACCTTTTGATCAAGGTCTTTTGGGTAGGTGTTAATCTGCGCACCTGCTGCAATACCACTACCGATTAATAATACGGTAAAAAGTATCGCTAAAGTTTTTGTTAACATTCCTTTCATTTGGTTTGTTTCCTCCATATGTTTGATTATAGACAAGCCAATGATAAGCGGAAAAAGAGGTGATCAAAACCACCTACCAAAGGCTTGACATGCTATTTTGCTGGATTATGATATAGTTAGGTTTTACCGTTGAAACGATTGATTTTTAGGGTTTATACGTCTATTTCCCCGTTCTATTTTGTTCAGAAATGTTCCAATTTGACCTAAATTCGGTATCCGTCTTAAATTGTCTTTATTTTCTGTTAAAACGGCTGAAATTAAGTCTAATGTCCTAGATAAGGTCTTAAACTACTTTAGACTTGGGAGGTGGCTATATCTCGTCTAATTCTTCGATATTTTCGTTTAAAACTATGATATTCTTGTTACCTTTGGTTGTCTTTTTGATAATTTGTCTTGATTCCATTTCTTGAAGCATTCGACTTAGCTGAGCTTTTGAGTGGCCAGTTATTACGACTAATGTTGATTGTTGGCATTTGCCGCCCTTTTGACGTAATAAACGTACAATCTCTTTCTCGTCAGACTTTAAATGTGCCTCAAAGGATGGAGTTTTAACTTTTTCTTCTTTTATAGGTTCTTTCTCGACTTTTTTTGCCTGTTTTGGTTTGCGTCGTTTATAGAAAATAAAGCCAATAAGGCTAATAACTACTATAATGACCAATACAGGGATGATTGGGAACGTTGATGCAACTATATAATCGACTAAATATGCGATAGTTTCACCAGTCTTTAGATCTGAGTGTTCCCAAATAATACTGGTTCTTTGGCCGTCAGTGGTCACTGTTGTTGGTGTTGGGAAAATAGACGTCCCTTCATCAATTGGGTTTGTTAATGTGCTTGCCGGTGGCAAAATTGCAGTTATAATAAGTGAAGTTGTTGGTTGAAGCACTGTGTGTTGTGTGAAGAATAATTCATGGGTTGATGCGTCTTGGAGTATCTCAATGCTTGAATAGGTGATAATTACGGTTTGTATGCCTTTAGGGATGCTTACAGCGCCTTTATCAAAAATAGGTTCAATAGTTTTTTTTTCGCTAATTATTAAGAGTTCTTTCGCGTCACGAGGTATTGATAAGACTTCGTTCTCTTCTAAATCTTGTGTGAATACTAATTTATGTGTTACATCTACTGTTTCAAGACCAATATCGTATGTTATAGTGTGTGTGCTAACAGATGTCGCTTGAACTACCGGGATTGAAAAAAGAGCGATTACTACTAAAAAGCCTATAATATACTTAAGAAACGATCGATTCTTCTTCATTTATACCTTCTTTTATATACGTTTAAACGTGTATTATTAAGAGTATTTATAGTTTTTAAGGGTTTCGTTACTTGTTAATGGCAAAATTAAGCGTTATCCCCTCTCTTTTTTGAGATATATTCTTTAAAGTCTATAGTTCTGCGAAAAGAAAGCATTATAAATATTTATTTAATTGTTTTATGTATGAAGTCCCGGTAGCTCAGTTGGTAGAGCACATGGCTGTTAACCATGGGGTCGAAGGTTCGAGTCCTTCCCGGGACGTTTAATACGCAAAGGATTTATTAATATGTCAAGAGGTAAGAGTTATCATCATCCACTGTTAGGTACTTTTATGGAAGATATTGGGCTTGATGTCACTATCCCCAACCCTGAGTTTAAGAGTTATCATGGTTTGTTTGAAACCATTCGTAAAAAATCATGTTATGATGAAGAATTTCCCCATGGGAAATATGCGAAGCTCATGAGGGCAGTCCAAGAACACCGTGGTGCTCATGTAGAAATCGGAGATAAATCAGTTTTGTTAATGACTCATCCTTTTTTCCCAGTATTAGTCCATTCAGATGTTATTGAGGAAAACGGTAGGTTGGATCAAGTTACACATTACATGCAAAAGATGACCTTACTTTTTCAAAGAATTAAGAGTGTATCAAATCTTGATCTTGTTCTTTTAGAATCAGCTGAGGATTATGGGTACGTCTCAAGCATCCTTAAAGATAATGGATTTGTTCGTGACGTTTATTTTACATTTTTTGACCGTGGTTTTCTTCACGAAAAAGAAAGCTATATCCACTTAGAAAAATCTTCTTTGGTGTCTAGGGCTGGTGTTTACTCAGGCGAAGGGTGTTTAGGTGAATCGATAGATGATAGTGGGTTGTGGATAGATCTGAGTATGCAGCAATTGGTTCCTGATTTAACATTACCAAAACCTAGGTTAATAGAAAATAAAAATAACGATGAATTGGCTTCCTTCCAATTCGATTGGCCTGAACCGATTAAATCAGATCGAGCTTGGGCCTGGGGATTAAAAAACCTTCATGATAAAATCCCGACAATAATCTATCTTGACCAATTACTTGAAAAATTTAGTTGATTGATCACAAAATTAGATGATAAATTTCTTAAAGCATTCGAATTGAATTACTCTTTAAAAACTGTTGATCGTTTTGTCGCAATAGTTTCGCATGATTGCATCATTCTGATTATGGTTTTTGATATTGTTGGCTGTTTTTACGGTTTTTTTGACGAAATCCTTATATGATAGTAAAATCAAAATGATCTAAGATGGTCTTACATAATGCATTAGTTGTGTTTCAGGGAAAGAATATTAGGAGAACACGTTATAAGGATGAATGGTGGTTTGTCCTCGAAGATATTATTTGTATATTAACAGATTCAAAGGACCCTAAACAGTATATTCAAAAGATGAAGCAAAGGGATAAACTGCTAGCTCAGGGATGGGTACAAATTGTACATACCCTTCCTATAGATACTAGTGGTGGAAAACAAGGTCTAAATTGTGTGAGTACAAAGGGGGCGTTTAGAATACTCCAATCAATACCATCCTCTAAAGCAGAACCATTCAAGCGATGGCTTGCGAAAGTGGGTTATGAAAGAGTACAAGAAATTGAAAATCCAGAATTGGCACAAAAGCGAATGAAACAAATCTATAAGTCAAAGGGTTATTCAAATGAATGGATTGAGAAAAGAGTTAGGGGTATCGGAATAAGAGATGAGTTAACAGATGAATGGAATCAAAGGGGGATAAAAACAAAAAAAGAATATGCAATGCTAACAGCGACTATATCAAAAGCAACATTTGGTTTAACACCTATTCAATATAAAGAATTTAAAAAGTTAAAGCAGGGAAATTTAAGGGATCATATGGATGATATTGAATTGGTTCTAACTATGTTAGGAGAGGCAACTACGACAAGATTTACACGTGATAGAGATTCTAAGAGATTTTTAAAGTTACGTAAAGATTCAAAAGATGGTGGGAAGGTTGCGGGATCGACAAGAAGAGATATTGAAAAAAGATTAGGGGATAGTGTTGTTTCTCCTAAGAATTATCTTGAGACCCCAGAAAAATTGACGCGGATAGAAAAAAAGAATAAACTCAAAAGCCAATAATTCAAATCCGATTAATTTTACGAACAAAGAAATATTTAAAAACTACCTCTAACAGTTGTATTTTTAATGGGCCTGTAGCTTAGCCTGGTTTGGAGCACTCGACTGATAATCGAGAGGTCCGAGGTTCAAATCCTCGCAGGCCCATTTTTTCAATATGGAAGAGAGTGATACAATAGAAGAGCATTTGTTTGATAACTTAGATGTTCAAGACGAAGAGCATCCTATCAAAACGTTCATTAAACGAGGAAGTATAATCGTTATCGCGTTGTTACTTATTTTCTTGATACTTTCAGGGCTTGGAATTGGGCCGCAAATTGTTGATCTTATAGCTGGTAAATTAGCGAGTCACGAAATAGATGATAGTATTTCTCTCGTGCTTGATGATGGGACAGTCATACAATTCACGCAAGACGTCTATAACGCGTTAATTAATCATTATGATCAAAACAGANANCATGAATTCAANGTTTGTTTCCAAGGTGATATTAAAGGTCGTACTTATGTATTAAACAATATAACATATCCAAAGATTTATTCGCAACACGTGTTTCAAGTAGTGGCAGAACCATGTTCACCTAATACATTAGTTCCGATGCACAGTCATCCGGATAATAGATGTCTAAAGTCTGTTCAAGATATACGTACACATAGAGCTTTTAAGAAAGTAAATCCAAACGCAATTTCAGCGGTCATGTGTTCCAAAACTCGGTTCGGTTTCTATCAGTGATAAAACAATTTTAAAATCTTTTTAGAGAAAGGGTTCAGTTTATTTAAGAAATGTAATTGAATTGCTCGTTTATTAGTACGGCTTGCTGTAGGGTACGGATACACTTTATTAAACAATGTTTTAATGGATAGGCCAACACTATTAGCTAATATTAATTCCTGTATTAATTCACCTGCATTCTCTGCAAGCATTGTGCCGCCTAAGAGCTTATTTTTACTCACAAATAATTTTAATCGACCGTACGTTGCACCATCAACAATCGCTCGATCGTCCTCGTCAAACGAATAATCAAGCACCTTATAATCAATGTTACGTTCCTTTAAAGTAGGCTCCTGCAAACCAAACGTTGCAACTTCAGGCTGAGTGTACGTAACCCAAGAGAGGTTATCATAATTAACTTTCTTTTTAAACGGAGAGAAGAAATTAGTCAAGATAATGCCTGCGTGTAATTCTGCTGCGTGCGTGAACTGGTATGATCCGACAACGTCGCCTATCGCGTAGACTCTTTTGTTTGTTGTTTGCAAATAATCGTTTAAGACTAGTTTTTTGTTTTCTGTTTTAATGCCAGCTTTGTCAAGATCTAACGAATTTATGTTTAAGGTGCGACCGATGCTTACTAATAATGAATCAAAAGGTAACGTTTTTTGAGAACCGTCTTTAGCTCTAATTACAAGTTTGTTTGTTCCTACACACTTGACTGGTTCTGATTCTAGTATAATACGCATGCCCTCGCTTGCTAGTTGTTCTTTTAGTCCTTTGCTTATATCACTGTCTTCTTTTGGTAGACATTGTTTGCCTCTATGAACTACTGTAACTTGAGCGCCGAGCCGTTGATAAGCTTGGCCTAATTCAATTCCGATCGGACCTCCACCGATTGTGATCATCTGTTTAGGCAGGTTAGTTTCTTGGAATATGGTCTCGTTAGTATGATACCTTACGTTTTCAATGCCAGGGATTTCAAGTTTCCGAGGAGATGATCCGGTTGCTATTACTATTTTTTTCCCTTGATACACTTCTTCATTTACTGTGATTTCATCTTTTGAAACGAATTTAGCATGCCCTAAAATAACGTCCATACCCATCTTACGAAAATGCGTTGCGTTCTCGTGTTTTCTGATAACTTCTTTCTTTGAGTGGATATACCGTTCTATTCTTTTTAGGTTTACTTCGCCTTTTATACTAAGACCAAACTCTTTAGATTTACTTGCAGCATGTACAATTCGTGAGGTGTGAATCAAAGCTTTACTTGGAACACAACCGAAATTCAAACAATCACCACCGATACTTTTATCGCTTTTGTCAATTAATAGTACCTTAAACCCAGCCTTTTGCATGAACACGGCAATATTTAAACCGCCTGAACCGGCTCCAATAACTATAATATCATACTTCTTTTTCATGAGGTAGACCTCTTTTCTTTTTTTGATGTTTATGAATCTTGTGGGGGACGATTATGAATAATGCCAGAAGAACTAACGCTATAATAATATTATAAACATTAAAACTGCTAAGCGAGCTTCCAAGGTAGGCATAAACAAACGTTCCAGGGATGATGCCAAACAGAGTCGCTAAAAAGAAATGTTTGAATCGTACTTCAGTGAGCCCGAACGCAAAATTAAGGCCGTTGAACGGGAAAAGAGGTATGAACCTTAGAAGAAGTACTACCACAAATCCGTTCTTTTCGAGCTTATGATCGTATTCATGTAGAGTTTTGAATTTATCTTTTAAAAAACTATCAACAAACCCTTCGCCAAAGTATCGTGCTACAAAGAATGCTATAGACGCACCGACGGTTGCCCCAACTACTACGTATATTGTTCCAAATATTGGTCCAAACAAAACTCCTGATGCGATGGATAGTGGTGTTCCTGGTAGAAAAAACACGGTTGCAACGATGTATAAGAGTATGAATACGATAGGTGCGAACACTCCAAACGATTCCACGTTAGATTTAATCATTTCTGGCGTAAGCAATTGAATAACATCAAAATAATATATAGAGAATAAAACAGCTGCTATAGCGATTAAAAGTATTGTAAACTTAACCTTTTTTTTCTTTGAGATCATCCTTCTTTTTTTAGATGTTTTTGTTTTAAGAGTATAGTATAACAGTCAAAACAATCCTTGAACCTTCATAAATATTGGTTGAGTTTGTATTGTTTTTTAGCTGCTAACACTTTTTGATACGATGACCATGATTTTCTAAATATGTCTGGATAAGTGTTATAATATTTTTTAAGAAATGCGACTGTTCGTGGGTCGGCTGGGTAACCGCTACCAAAATCCTTACCGATTTTTTGTTTGATCTTTTCTATTTCTTCGTCTCGTTTAACTTTAGCTAAAATACTGGCCGCACCTACTACGGGATATTTCTCGTCAGCTTTGTGAGCGCAAACTAATTCGGTTTTTGTAGTGATTAGCTCTTGTAGTGATTGCTTATACGCTGCTAAGTTAGGGCTAGGTGAATCGATAAACGCTTTAGTTGGGTTTAGTTCGTTAATTAGTTTTGCTATTTTGATTGCTTCTAAATGGTTTAAGTTTGAGTCGTCTGAGAGTACATGCTCGTCTATTTCTTGTGGTAAAATGACTATTACTTTTGTTTTTGTTGCAAGATTTTTAATAGTACTAACCAACGCTTCACGTCTTTGTGGCGATAGTTGTTTTGAATCTGTTATCCCTGCATCACTAAATTTGTGTTCTTTATCTTCAGGTATTATAACACCGGCCATCACTAGCGGTCCTATAGTAGGCCCTTTTCCTGCTTCATCTGCACCTAAGATTGTTGTTACCATGCAAGCTATTCATATAGGTTACCTAATATAGGTTTGCTTTTCTACGAGAACTTCTTATAAAGCTCGCAATCAAGGATTCGCATCACATCATCAAACTGATCTTCACACGGAAGATCGTTGAGATCGACACATTTACCGTCACGACATAAAATTTTTTGCATTTGATACCACCTCCATGATATTTGTAGGGTACATAAAATACTAGTTTTATTTAGACTTAACTTATAAGATAGCAAACAAAAGTTGCATAATCAAAAAATAGCGAGAGGTGGATTTGAACCACCGACCTTCGGGTTATGAGCCCGACGGACACTCCTGACTGTCCTATCTTTATAGGTTATTTACATAACTCGCTATGAAGGACAAAGTTCCCACGTTAGATTAATAACCCTAATCTGAATTTATAAAAGTTTCCAAAGGTGGATTTTCTTTTCTTCTCTTCTCAAACGCGTCAAATCCTCGAAGCTCTCTTGAAAATATAAATTGAGTATAATTTTGCTCATTACGCATCGCAAGCACATGAGCTACAATAAATCCTTTACATGTGAGGTAGGTTACTTGATCGTTAGTATTGTTAGTAGTATCACTAAAATGGTAGACAATTTCACCAGCTTTAGTTTCAAAATAAGGACCGTTAAGGTTATATTTGCTTAGTAGGTAGTTTTTTGCGTCTGTTAGAAATGGTTCAATTTTTCCCTCTTCATTTACATTTTTTGGTATTTTAAATTTTCTTAAATCTCTTGAAAATACAAATTGAGTATAATTATGCTGATCACGTACTTCTAAAATATGAGCAACAATCAAGTCATCACAGGTTAGATAAGTGACGCGATCGTTACCAATTTTGCTTGGAGGATACACGATCTCGCCCGATTT
This sequence comes from archaeon, assembly GCA_002687185.1. GTDB lineage: Archaea > Nanobdellota > Nanobdellia > SCGC-AAA011-G17 > GW2011-AR20. The sequence goes on from NYZO01000002.1 coordinate 24,994, forward strand.
AATTTCAAAAGAAAGGCTTTTAGGTTCATAATGTTGTCTAAGATAGTCTCTTGTTTCGATAAAAAATGTATCGATCTTATCTTGATAGCCGATAGAATCGGTTGAAGTAAACGGTTCGGGCACTGGTTTCATTATATAATAGATTCTTCCTTTGCTCGTTTACCTAAAACTTCAATTGCTCGCTCGTTAAACATTGATTCTAATTTCAGAGGAACCGTTGCGCCCGCTGCGTTCTTGTGACCGCCAAAAGAGGCGCCGTCTAGTTTTTTTGTCATCTCTTTTAGAATAGACAGTACATTAATCGGGCTTTCGTTAGCGCCAACGATCCGTGAACTAACTTTAATCTTCTCGTCGATTGTATGACAACAACCAACAACAATAAACCCGGTCCCATAAAGGTTTGATTGCGCTATGATAGACACTACTGAGCTTAAAGTGTTTTCTTTGATGATACTTTCTGCGTTAAAGTAAACAAACCCTTCTTTTTCTATAATTTTTGATTTTTTTCTTTGTGCATAAAACCAGTCGAGGGCTGATATTATTTCGTGTGTATACTCCTCAAGTAACCCAGCAGCTCTCTCGCTAACACTTTGATCACCTAAGCATAACGCAATCGCAATCGACGGATTGTTTAAATAACTGCAAGCACGAAGCATTACTGCACAACCTTTAAGATCTGTTACAGGGAATAAATGATCAGTTAGTTCATAGATCGGGCCAAAGAGTTCTTCTTGCGTCTTTGAGCTGCCTAACCTATCGATAATCAGAGAGGTTGCAAGTTTCTTCGAATCCTCTGAGGTTAGGTCTGTGAGTTGACGTATCTGACCATCAGATTTTCTAACTGTTATTTCTGCGTTGTTTAAAAAAGATAAAGCACCTTCCCTGTTAGCGCTTATGCCAGGGAGGTAGGGCTCAACGCTCAGGGTTAGCGCTTGCTGGAGAGGGAAATTTTGGAACGCTAGCATTTTAAGACCAGACCTTTTTTGCAGGATTTTCTTTTGTAGCGAATAACCGATCAATTGTGTGTTTAAGTCAGACATCTCAAGGTCTTGCTTTTCAGCAAAGATACTAATGCCTGGCAGCCACGCGTGCTCTGTGAAAGTATCGTCAAGTGCCAAACAAAAATAAAACATCATACCGCTTGCAGTGATTGCAGTATAGGATTTTAGGCCGAATACGTACGGATTTAATACTATTTTAGATGATTTAGTTGATCTTGGGGTATGGTAATCAAAGACATAGACTGATTCTTTTTTAAATAACGTATCGATTGTTTCAAGTGATTCTGTGCCAAAACCAATGAAAACGTACACATCATACGGTTCTAGGGAGAGTTGCATTAGCGCTTGGTAATCTAATACCTTATTGGTTGAGATACAATAGTCGCGTTTTTTCTTAATTAATAATTGGGCTAATAAAGCTGCGCCGAGTAGTCCGTCAGGGCCGCGATGGCAAACAATTTTTACTGTGCCAGTAGTGTTGATGAAAGAATTTGCAGCGGTTGAGAGGCCTTCTAGTAACTTCTCAGCTGACATTGTTAGCTAATCAGTAACCTAGCTTGATCACGACGATATTGCCAATCTGGTTTTAGTTTGCCTGTGCTCTTGTAATATTTAACTAATCGGTTAATTTTGCTTTCTGTTAAAGTAGTTCCTCTCTTTGCTGTCATGTCTTTCTTATTAGTCTCTCGGTGGCTTGATAATGTAATGTCTTTTTTGATTAAATCGATTAAATCTTGAGGCAGAGGTGGTGCTAATTTATGTTTTGTTAAAATTTCTGATATGCTTTTTTTGGTTATTTTTTTAACGTCTGGGATGCCGTACGTGTCGCGTAGCTTCATGCCAATTACTGACGCTGTAGTGCCGCGTTTAGCTAATTTTTGTATTAATAGTTCAATCTCTTTTGCGCCGTAGCGAAGCCATACGTTTTTAGTGTCTATTGGTTTTTTGCTACCGGATTTTCCTTTTCTGCGTGCGTGCATTCGTGCCATTAGGGTTTGGGTTATAGAAACGTGTTTAAAAAGGTTATTGTTGGTTTGAAAAAATAGCCCCGCCCGGATTCGAACCGGGGTCTCGGCCTCCAAAGGGCCGGATGAGATGTCCTCTCCTCTTGCGATTAATAGAGTTTGACCGCTACACCACGGGGCTTTTAAAAGTGGAAAGATATAAACGCTTAAAAAAGTTTGTTTTCGGTCATTTAAATTTTTAGTCGTAACTGATACGTAGAGTGTATTCACCTTTATGAAATTGGTCTAACATTTGATCTATACATAAATCCTTTCCCCGATAAACTTCTCCGTGTCTACTAATCATTATTTGGAATACATCAAAATCTTTGGGACTGAATCCCTCTCCTACAGTTAGATCTAATGTTGGTTTATTTTGTCTAGGTTTTGTTGATAATTTTTCATGTATAATTTGTTGGCCATTTGATGCATGATTATTTGTCCAAGACGTTATGTCAACTGTGTACCCTACACATGCTACCATGGTTTTTTTATTAGTTCTGTATTGCCCATTTATTTTAGTCAATTGTTCTTTACTCATTTTATTTCCCCCTCTAAATTAAGATGTTTTAGTGTGGATTTATTACGTTTAAAAATACTATGATCCTTTACCCTTTCTCTTATATCTGCCTCTATTCTCTACTTTTTCTAGACGTTTTAGTACTTCGTCACCATCATCAGACTTTTTCAAGTAGCTTGCAAGAACATCTTCAATTAATACTTCTGCGTGTTTGTAATGTTTGCTTTCTAGAGCCTGTTTTAATAATCTTAGATCAACAGCCTTGTCTTCGACCTTATGAGAGAAAAAAGCCAAACCAAAATCGATTAGTACTAATTTTTCTCCTTGTAACATCATGTTTGAAGTGGTTAAATCGCCGTGGATTATATGCTCGTTATGAATTGTCGCAATCTGTTCACCAATCATTGTACATATCTTTTTTTGATTAGGACTAGCATCTAGGACATCACGAACAACGTCACCGTTGATAAACTCCATCTCTATTAGCATAGTTTTATCATCTACCAAAGAAACATTAGGGACATTCGCATTGGTCTTTTGTAATACTTTAGCTTCACGTCTAGTGCGTCTTTTTCGTAGAGTCTCATCTAAATCAGATAATCTATACGATTTTTTAACTCGTTCCTTAACCAATGTTTGAGAATTTTTCTTATATAACACTGCTTCTGCGCCTATCTTGATTATATCTTTCATCTTAGGAAGAAAATCAATCCTCCTTCAATAATTGCTGCCACAAATAATAACGGTAATATAACCTTAAGATAGAACGGCATCATCTCTTTAAGACTTTTTTTGAAATTACGCGGTTTATGAAACCAACGTACACTAATTAATGTTCCAAGACCGGTTGCAAAAAGTAGTGCCGGTATTTCGAACACGCCGTGTGGAACAAGCGATAATAACGCAAGCCATACTGGTTTACCTGACAATTGTATAGCTGTCCCAATAAAATAGCCATTGAACGCAAGGATTGGAATAGACAAAAATAAAAATCCTGATAGACTAATCAATAAAGATGAACGTACATTACTTAAGAAAATATACAATTTAGCCCATACCATGGCAAATTCAAAACCTTTGAGCGTATTTCATCAATAAGCAATTGTTCAAACCCTAATAGACCTGGAAACAATAAACCTAGACATAACATAGACACCAAAACTATTGCATTAACAAGAAACTGCTTACGAAGACCTTTGATCATATTACATACCTTGGGGCAAACTTTTTTGGAATTTTTTCATCATTTTTTGTGGATCGCCGCCTTTTAACATTTTGAGCATTTTTTTGCTTTGTCTGAACTGTTTTAGTAATTCACGCAAAGTTGTCTGGTCAGTGCCACTACCGTTTGTTATTCGCTCGATTCGGGAAGTTGAAATCACTGCAGGGTCTTCTAGTTCTTGTTTAGTCATTGAGTCGAGCATGAATTTCCATTTTTTTAGTTTCTCTTCTTGAACGTTCATTTGATTCTTTGATATTTTAAGTTGGCCCATGCCAGGGACCATTTCCATAAGTTTTGACAGTGATCCCATCTTTTTCATAGCGCTCATCTGCTCATACAAATCAAGTAGATTAAATTTGCCGCTTAACATCCGCTTTTGTAATCCTTGTGCTTGGTCTTCGTCAATTGCAACGTTAGCTTTCTCAAGTAAAGCGTCTAAATCGCCCATGCCAAGCATGCGACCGACGAAACCCTTTGGATTAAACGATTCTAAATCTTCTTTTTTCTCGCCGACTCCAACAAACTTAATTTTTGCGCCTGTTG
>NYZO01000003.1 GCA_002687185.1 archaeon
GATTAGAACAGCTAATGCAGAAGTGATGATAGAGTAATGGCAGACTTAGAATTTGTTGAGGGTGACTTTGGTGATAATTATGTTATCACTATAAAGGAATCTGATGGAACGTTAGCCAATTTATCGGCATATAATGCGGCAACCCTGCTCATAAATTCAAAGGATTTACTAACGAATAAAACAAGTACCTCTTGCACTATTGATAGTGGTGCTAGCACAGTTACATGGGCCATGACAGACGGCCAAACGGATTACGATGGAAGTTTTGTGGCCCAAATTCAGATGACGGGTGTAAGTATCGCTAAAAATACTAAACTATTATCAGTCAAAGCAAATAGAAAATTAGCGAGTTAGAATGGTCACAGAAGTAGATCATCATAGTGTTAAAACACGAATCAAGGAAATTTTACAAGCCAATGCTACGGTATTTGATCCAACAGGTTCGCCTGGGAAGCTTGTTGATTGTTTTGTTGGCAGGCCCTACAATAATGCAATAAGTGCGCATACTACTCCTTATGCATTTATTACAAATGATGATAATTTGGAAGAAATGTCGGCAGAGGGAGTTGTTCAAAATGATACCACGACAGCAACCTTACATGATGTTAAATATCTGATAGTCATGGTTGATCAAGCACAGGATGGTCGTCAGGTAGAAAGAAATTTGGATGATATTGGCAAAAATTTAATCCAGGTATTAAAAGCAAATTTTGAATTAAGAAAACCTACTGATTCAACTGATCCGAAATGCTCATATTCATTCCCAGTAAGGATTAATGTTTTCGATACGACATCTAGTGGCAAACCATTACAGGGTAGGATAATTCATATGAAACTGCTCATACACACTTCTTAATACTTTTATGATGAGAGGCGAGAAATAACTTATGGGTAATATCGGCGAAATTGATGAAATCATAAACAATGAGAAGATTACATTACAGGTTGGTGATGACACCTATATCTTATTACAAGATATTACTTTGAATATTGATAGGCCAATTCGTAGAGAAACCACATCAGGTGGTGGAGTTGTTTATTTTTATGGTGCTGGAAATAACTCATTTAACTTTACATTATTAGCATCCACGCCGGAAATTGATTCACTAAATACATTATCCAAAAGACATGCAACGACAGGTGCATTGACATCAACTGCCTGGAAGATAGTATCACAGGATGTATCAGGAACAGGTGCAGATGATGTGGCAACAATCGAATGTGATGGAACATTACCTCATATGGAAGTTGTAAGACTTGCTGGGGTTGGTGGCGTTCTAATTCGTGGCCGAGTAGTCGTTGAAGGAGATTCACTTACAGTAACATTATCCTAGATTAAGATGGTAACTCAAAACCATTTACAGAATTTACGAATGGAATCAGCATCCTTTCGTGCTGGAGAATTTATAAGAAAAAATCTGATTAGTATAGCACAGGAAGTATTTGGATCACTTTTTGAACAACTGGCCGTACAGCATGGAATGACTGAAAGGTATAAACGATCATTAAAAATAACATCAGAGGGATTGCAATTACAAATTGAATTGGATTATAGATCAAAAGATAATAATCTGCCATTAGGAGAATGGTTTGAAACAGGAACGGATGTGGAATCAGGTGGCACTCACTGGATAGAACCCGTTAATGCAGAAGTCTTACATTGGATAGATCCTATAACAGGTGAGGATAGATTTTCCAAGGGCCATGAAGTAAAAGGCATTACTCCAACGCATATTTTTGAAACAATGACAGAAAGAGGTTATCCAATTTTCGCAGATGAATTGATTAAAAGAACAGAGGAATTTATGGCCCAAACGGAGTTAAAATGGCAGAAGTAGATAATCGTAAGCTCATCATTGATGTTGAATTAAGAGATGAGGATATTCAGGAAGAAGTTTCTGAAAGGGAAATAGCAGAAACAACCGAAACAGGTGTTACGCTTGGTGATGAAGAAAAGGCAGAACAAGATACGGATCAATTATTAGAGGGGAAGATTAAAGATACTATGTCAAGCGACTTTATTGAAGATAGGATGCATGGAGCTCTTGGTGCAGGTGGTATGGCAATGGGTTTAGGAAAGGCAGCACAAAATCCTATGGCATTAATTCAAATGCTTGGAACTAAAATACCAATTCTTGGTATGGCTATTGCAGCCGCATTAATGATTCCCGAAGTAATAAAAATGGTAGTGGATGTATTAACAAAGCCTGGTGGAATATTTGATCGCAGATTTAAAAGAATTATAGCAAAAGAACAAAACCTATTTCTTAAAAGAGAACAGCAAAGACGTAGGGAATTAGGATTAGATCAAGTAATAACAACAACCCAGGTAACAAGTTGGAATGGCTTAACGTTTGCCGAAGTATCAAATAATCTAAAGGAAGTTCGAGAGAATGGTATCTCAACTAACCTAAGCACAAACTACAAAGCAATAGGTGGCAATTAATGGCAATAGATGGAAATATTTGTATTTTCAAATTATATCATGGGTCTGGAATAACAAATGAAACCAGTACGATTGAACCCTATAAAGTAGAATTTGATGGTGATGCGGCAGTACCTGATGCTAAAAGTCATGTTTCAACTTATAAAGTTGTAATGAGTTTGGTTACGCAGGAGAACCCAAACCCTGACAGCAATAACCCAAACAGTTTACAAGATACTGGCCTGGCAATAGTTCAATATGATATTATGGGATTCTTTAACGCAAAGGATGGCGTACCAAAAGCTATTGCTGACATTGTAACCTGGATGTCATCAGATAAGACCGATGAAACTTATAAGTTTGGCAGATTTGGAATTAGAAATGATCAACGTCCTGAATATGATGTAGTGCCAACGGCCACAAAAGGTTTAATCTTGGAACATTTTGAAACCGATTATGATTTTGAATATTCTGGTAATATACCATTTACATTGAGATTAAGATATAATGGCGACATAAGTGGACTTGGTTAAACATGGCAACGTGGAGTTATGAAGTTCGTTACATCTATGATGATTCAAATGGTTCTGGGCCAAATAAAGATTTAACGCCTTATGTTATCAGCATAGAAAATATGACTGATACTGGAAGTGGGGAAGTAAATACGGCCACATTAACCCTAAATGCAAAAGGTGGTGATTTTATTACAAGAGATCCCGTCGGTGGTCTTACAGTACCATATATTGATCAATTCGATAAAATCAAAATAACATTAACGGATAAGAATGAAGATGTATATTCCAGGGTTTTTGAAGTTGATACCGTCTTTACCAAAAAAACAATGAACGAGGGTATAAGGGTTATAGTAAATCTGATTGGAATGGAAAGACAATTAATGAATATATTTTTTGCAAAGCAATATTATTTTGAAAGTGCTTATGCTGTATCAAAAGATATTATTGATAAATATGCCTCAAATAAGGGATCAAGACAACCATATTTTGCAGGATATAATAGCACAGCAACAGGTGATAATGAACTTCCACAATGGACGGCCAATACATATGATTTCGGAGTAACTGAAACGCCATGCTATGACGGATTGATGGAAGTTATCAATAAACTTGGAACATCTGTAAGTGCTGGTGGCGCACAAAATTTCTTTGAATTAACATTTACGGATGACGGAACTGCATTAGGGTTGGGAATGGATTTTCATGCCTTTGTATCAGGATCAAAACCCACAAGCGAGGGTGATATTACAACGATTACAAATGCAACGACTACTCCAATTTATAATACGCAGGGAACAAATGAAGCTTTAACAGGAAACGTAATTGTTGGAAAAGGTGCGCAGGGTTACGGATCATTACCAAAGGAACAATCTGAATGGTGGGCCTCTTTAGAATTTTGGCAAGCAATTAAAGAATGGGAAGTTACGACAGGTGGTTATCCTACTGATGCAAGGGTAAAAAGAACAGCAACGGATGGCGAAGTTACAAAATATAAAGCCAATACCGATACAACCGCAGGATCTTTTGTTGGTGGCGAATGGGATGAAATTTATCCACGCGATGTTATTGGTTCGTTAAAATATTCGCCTTGGACGAATGAGGGATATACAAATAATTGGTATTTNTGGAAGAATAGTGGANGNAATGCNAATTCAACTACACATGACGATGATTTTGAAACACCTGGATGCTGGGATAGTAATTTATCAATTCGTGATGAAGATCATTTTAGAACGTGGGCAGATTGTAAGGCAACAAGTCCTGCTGGGATTCCTACGGATTTATTGTTTGATGGTACTGATGTTTATCGTGGATTTAGGGTTTTAGTAAACGGTACAGGATCAGGTGACTTTACAGATTTCGATAATAACATAATGCGATATGAAGGAAGTAATTGGGTTAGCATAAAACAACCTGATAACGATGCTCAATGTGCAGTAATTGATGAGGGTAAATGCTATACTTATTCAACATCAACTAGCACATGGACGGCCACAATAACAGAATTATTGGGAACATATTATCTTGGCAAGAATGATTGTTTTCATTCTTGGAAACTTATGGGCGTTGATCAAGGCGTTGCAAATACATTGAGAGATGAAACATTTTTAACTTATGGTGATTATTCTGCAATCTCATACAAATATGAATGGCAGAGTTTGGTAACGGGATTCAATAATTCCAGCGAGGGTTATTATAACATAGGTGCGTGGGCCAATTTCAGAATACCTTTTCCTATAAGCAGTTACAATAGCATGGATCTTGGAGATCTATATGGTGGAAATTCGGGTACAAATTTTGAACCTACCACGTTAGATATTAACAATATGCATTTAACTCCAAGTGGCAAATCAGGATTTAATGAAAACGATTCAGAAGAATTGGGAATTATTACAGCATTAGGTTTTACGATTAAGCTTAACTGGACAGATAATCTTGATATTACACATCAATTTGAAGCAGATTTTAAGATGCGTTGTACCTGTTATGACACAAGTGGAAATTGCGTAGTTCAAGACTTTAGTATTGGGTTTAATAATAATTGGGAACAAATAGAATTACCCATAAATAAATTTCAGATTTATCGTTCACGTGCTGCATGGGGTTGGGGTGACATCGCATCCAATTTGATTTTACCTGGATTAGAAATACTTGAAATCTTTGAATGGAAAAATCTAAAACAAATTTCCATACAAACACAGGATAGCTATGATGATCAGGGAAGATATAGACCAGAATTTGGCAGATTTGGCCCAATACGACTTACCCCTGCTACCGAAAGAATTTATTTATATATTGATAATTTTCATTTCCTTAAACAGTTAATGGCAATATCAGGCCAGAATACAACGAGGGCAATAATGCCCGAAGTCATGCAAAGACCATTTACCACAAATTATCTACAATTAAAAAATGATGTATTATCACAAAAGGAAATTGAACAGTTTAGGTATAACGCCTATGATATTGAAACAGAGGGAATATGTGATCCGAATTTAAAAATGGGTTATTCATTTTATCTTGAAGATGATAAGCTTGTTTCTGAATCTCAAAAACCCGACAATGGTGGTACTGTGGATAATACGATAAAACTTGTGGCAAAGAAAATTACATATAATGTAAACGGAACAACAGGAGGTAGTGGTGGTTTTACGAGGAAAATATTAGGGGTAGAGAGGATTTAAAATGACAGGAAAAGCAAGAGTTAGAAAAACATTTGGAACAAAGATAAAAGATCAATCGCTGACCAATAATCAGTTATTTACATTATCTGCCAGCAATCAAGTTATACAAACTACATCAGGAATTGTTGGAAGTGGAAGCGTAAATAATTCTATGGTAGCAACAGATCCGTCGGGTGGTACGGGTACTGCAAAGCTTCAAACGATGGGAGATACGATGGTTGGCCCAATAGCATTTTTTTCAGCAAGTGCAACAATTTCGGGTTCGGGTGACGATCCTCCTTATGCGATTGATATTGGTCAAGCAGATGGTGCTTATTCAAGTTTTGTAAGGGTAACAGGAACAGGGGAATTAAGATGGATTGAAAATACAGCATTTACAGGACAATTATTATTTTTACAGGCCGTAGATGGATTTACAATTTATCATCAGACAGGAAATATCTACATACCTGGTGGAGAAAATTATGATGTCGCACAGGATGAAATTGTTATGCTATTATTTGACGTTGAGATGGCAGATCAGGATTATGTGCTTGTTGCAGCAGGAGTTGGTGGTAGTGGTGCTACAACTGAATTGGATAATCTTGGAACAACTAGCATTAACGCAGATTTATTGCCACAATCAAGTAAAGATTTAGGTTCTAGTGGTAGTAAATGGGCGGAAACACACACAACTGATTTCTATCTTTATTCATCTGAACATTCTGGAGCTGGTGCAAGTCTTGATAATTATTGTAGAATATATGTAAACGGTAGCGAAAAATGGATTCAGTTGTATGATATATGAATAACCATTTATTATGCAAAAGGGGTAGGGTATTTAGTGAATAATCAGGAAGTCCAGGAACAAAACAGTTTGTTGGCCATAATACATTCAAAAAATTTAGAGTTATTACAGCTAAGGCAAACGATTGATATATTGAAGCAAGAACTTCTCAAAAGCAAGAAGCCTATTAAGAAGATCAATGTTGGAAAATCTAAGCTATCTGATAGCAATAATTAGTGCAATTTGTGGCGCAACTTTCTTTATATCCAAAAAATTAGTATGTGCGGAAAGGGCCAGTGATAAGGCATTAGAAACCTGTGCAGAATTGGAAGAAATGATCAAGCAGGAAACAAAGCATTCTAATGATATTCATAATAGGCTTTTCGATAAGATTGACGAAATTAAGGCTATATTATTAAATAAGAATTAAAAATTATTCATTCAGCGGTAAAATGCTATAACCCAATCTGTTATGTATTGGTAATTATATAGATTAATCATGGCTTATTCATCATCGTTCCGAATGGCCACAGAGAACGATAGCAGGGGTATTTTTGCGGTATTTGTTCAGGGAGCATCACAAACCTCTTGCAATGGATGGTTGTCATGTAGCTCAAATTCATGGCAAAAGATTCCCATGCCCTGCTATTGTTCTTGCTTTGGAATGATGGAGGTGAAAGAATGAGTGAACAAGAAATTACTGCAAAATATGATGGTAAATGTAAAAAATGTGGTTGTAGGCTTAGAGAGGGTGAGAGAATTATGTATGATAAGGATGCACCTGCGAAACAAAAGGTATCATGTTTAAAATGTGGAGATAATCCAAACGGTGATGAATCAAGTAATACTCCTGGGAAGGAAGATTCCTTTCAACAGTCAGGATCTAATTCGAAAGGATCTCTTGCTGGATTAAAGGGAAAAACCGATGAGGAAATAATTGATTTTATCCTTAAAAATCAGAAATCAGTAAAGGATTATTTCG
>NYZO01000004.1 GCA_002687185.1 archaeon
TAATCACCATCCAGCAAGAGGGCGGTAAAGTTTTAGCGGTCATCGATGTTACGGACGGCGGGTTTGTTATTTCTTCTAGAAAAGGCATATCCTCAAAAATAGAATTTACGCAATCAAAGGGAAAGATAGAATAAAGGAAAATCAAATGGTAACTTACGGAGACAGAGTATTTATTGAAAAAGAATCATTCAAAAAGGATCCAGCAATATCTCTTTTGAATAGTGACAAAGAAGTTCTAGCTTTAATCGACATCGATCAATCAGGTGTATCTGTCACATCCAGAGCAGGAGTAGAAATCGAAACAAAACATTTCCAGCTTTCAAAATGCTCAGAAGAAAAATCCAATTGGTACGATGATCTAAATAATCTTGAAATTCTTGCCAAGCATTTATTCGAAACTAAGAATATGAATTTGACCGAATTTCGGCAAGTTTTGGAATCTCCACAAGATTGGACAGGCGAGTACGAGACTGCAATTCTCGCAGGAACCGATATTCACGAAACTGAAAAAAGTGCGTTAGAATCGACCTCAGAGGGGTTTAGAACCCATTCTTCTATAGGCGGCTATAGTCTTGCATACGTAGGGGATGGATCCGTCTATTGTGGCGGTTGTGCCAAAGATGCTGTAAATTGCCAATACGATCCTCAAACTCTTGTGCCTAGTGTTATTTGGAAAGAAACGGATCCGATTAATTGCGATAATTGCGAAGCTGAAGTCTCTAATTAGCTATAAAATAGTCTGCAAAAAAACCTCTAAATAGTGCAGAATAGTATTGTACAAATGTTTATTTGTCGATTATAATGATAGTATAAGAAACAACAACACTAACGGAGACAACAAAATGGAATACGCAGCAGGAACAACCAACGAAACTTACAAAGAAACAGTTTTTCGATTTCGAGTTTATCGAATAGAACTTCCGCGAGAAGAAGGGGATTTGCTTGGCAAGTTTTTGCACGCTTCTTTCACCGATTTGAATGACGCTTGGGAAACAGCATTGGAAAGAAATGCTGAAAATCACGAATCAGGTTTTGCTAAATATCAGCACTACATGGTTGAAGATTTTGGATCCGTCGAAGTTCGAGACGTTCCTGTTCCATCATTCCTTTAAGCCGACAAAAACGAAGCGCGGTCAATTTTGATTTCAAGTGGAGACAGAACTCGAAAACAATCTTGCCGCGCTTCGCTCATGGATTATTTCATTTGTACGCAAGCCTCATTAGATCGAAGAACATAATCTTCTCGCCAATGTGGATCTAATTCAAAAACACCTTTTGCGATATACTCGCGACCGATTGCATCATAATGATTTTGCAATCCTTCTTCACCACCACCTGATCCAGATAAATGTTTGTGGGAAACTCCCCAACGGTAGAGATAAAAAATATCCTCTGCTGGAATTTCTTCTCCGTTCCTTTCGGAAACACCCGAATTAAAAAGAGCATGATTAAATGCTTGATCTTCCCATCCACTAGCTTTTGGTGGATAACCGCCAATCTTATCAAGAACATCCCGATGCCATAAAGACATAACATGAGTATTCCCTGCTCCGGTCACATAATTAGTTTCTTCTTTCGGACAATAAAAATAATTGTCTGATCTCCATTCTAATCGACCTCCCCGCATCTTATCAATTGAATATGATAGCCGGTGCGGAAGTGAAATATCATCGTCATCCCATCGGCAAAGATATTCGCCATTTGAATTGTCGATCATAAATTGGATTTTGTCCGATAGCGTCTCGAACCTTTTATCTGTATTCATAACAACAACTCGGTCGTGATCGAATTTTAATTGCTGATCTGGAGTATCGTTGCAAATGATTAATTCACTATCTTCATAATCTTGCAGAAGAAACGAATGAAGCGCTTCTTCAATCATAAATTGACCGGCAGGAATCCGATTATACGTTGGCATCAAGCATGATATTTTCATATGGATGATCCTCCGTTCCTAAAAGATCTGCGTAAGGAATCGGTTCATGGGTAGCAATGAAAAGAGATCCAACGAGCATTGTTGATCTGCCTGTTTGGATCTTATATTCATCCATTACTACAGCAGACGGTTTCCAAACTTCTTCGTTCGGCTTGTAATCGTGGATCGCGATTGTTGCATCATCCCTAGCATCCAGCGCCCAATCACAAAAGTATTTTGCGTCCTCTGCCGTATGACCTGCATCATAAAACAGAACATCGAAATCTTTTGGATTCAGAAATGGCATTGCTTTGTACATATCCGAAACTATTACAGTGATTTTATCCATGTATGGTTTCGTGTTTCTGGCAAATGCTTCGATGACTGTTTCCCGCGATAATTGACTTCCAACCATCTCAGTAAATTCATCTCCACCGAAATGATCCATCGTGACAATGTACTCAGCATGTTGGGCAAACGCGACTGTCGATCTACCTTGAAATGCCCCGATCTCTAAAACTACTTTTCCTCTGGCTAATTGTTTTAACGCTAAAAATTCGTGGTCAAATAGCCAACCACTGATCTCCGGAAATTGAGGTTTCATATTACTTAGTCTCCTTTTTTACATCTTCTATATCCCATTTTCCAATCGGACATTCAGATTCATCCCAACTTGCTTTTTTATCTACGAAACATCCGCAGACAGAGCATCGTTTGTCTGTTCTATGTGGACACATCGAACAGGCTTCCAATCTCTTTTCGAATTTCTCTTTATTCGTTTTGTTTCCTCCNGTTGCTACGTGTTCAGTCAANGCAATCGCAAGATTGCCCGCCATTCTAGCAGCNCTCGGAAGTTTCGGTTTATCCTTTTTGAGTNNTCCAAGAACGGTCATTCCATATTGATGTTCGTAGTGTTCGATCACAGACCATTTTGGATTCTCCTTCATGAACAATCTCAACGCATGAAGAATCCCGCGACCGCCATCTTCCCCGATTTCCCCATTTGTTTGAGTTCCTCTAGCAACGATAAACCGTTTTACTGACGGAGCAAATTTTCTTAATTCATCCATCATCATCGGATAAGTATGAACTGTATCGATGAAAAGTAAATCCGTTTTTTCTATTGAATCAACATCTGTGGATCTCAAGAAACTCCGTTCCATTTTGGTATCGGTCGAAAGTTCCTCAACACGTTCTAACATCGAATGAATTTCGATGTTATGCGAAACGATCTTTTCAGGTTTTCCGGCAGCTAAAGCAATCAATGATTCTTTTCGTTTTGAAATTTCTGTCACATGAGAACACTTCGAAGATATGTCCTTGAGGAAATCCATGTGCTGTTCTAGATCACGGGGAATTTCTTTAACAACATCAAAGATTTCATCAATGGTTTCCATTTGATCCAATGATTCTTTATTAGTTTTATTCGCTGCCCCACAAGAACCGCACGAAGACTTTGGTTCTTCCGGCGAACGATTTGCTATCGGATCGGAAATTAAATATTCCCATTCCTTCTTGCTGAATAATCCCGTATCCACAAAATGCTCGCGGATAGGATCTAGACTTCTGCCAAGTTCATTAAATTCAAGAACATAATTTCTCACTTTCCCATATCGAGTCAAACTATATTTAACTCCTTCGGGGCGACCAAATCGATGAAGCCATTTTAAGAATGGAAGAAGATATGCTTCGTGACCTTCTTGCCGAAATTTCTCATGGATATAAAGTTCCTCGCCACCAAATCCGCGAGCATCTTTATTAAATCCTAGCCAAGCATCTTTTCGGCAAGAGAAAACTCCTAATCCCTGTCCGGTAATTGGGAATGGCTCATCGTCAACATTAAATCCGGCGCGAACAAAACCTTGATTTAGCAATTCTTTTTCATGCCCTACCCAATTCAAATCTTCCGGCAATTCTTTATCTCCGCATGTGGTCAGAGGAATTTGCCCCATTGCTAATGCGATGAATTTGCATTTATCACCTTCATGCAATACCGAAAAATAATTTCCATTTCCATTTGTCCAAGCTGTTCCCCAAGTTCCCCACATTTCTCCTCGCCATTCATCATTGAAATGCGTTGTCATATATTCCAAAGTATCGTAGACAAGTGGACCCGTATAAATATCTTTTGTCTCTGGATTGTCATCATAGAATTGAATCAATCTTGAAATTGTATTCGCCGGAAACATAACGTGGCAATCCATTGCAAGAACGGCATCGCCAGATGCTTCTTCAAATATTTTATTGCGACTAGGGGAAGTTCCGGTCGGTGTTCTCATTGGAATATACTTAGCACCAGCATTTCCAATGTGCGCCCAAGATCTGACAAGCTGTTCAACTTGCTTTCCGTGTTCGGAATCTGGCGAATTATCAACAATGACAAATTCAACATCTTTCATCGCTTCAGGATGATGAAGTCTTAACGATTGAATCGTGAAATATACGCCGTGATAATCTTCGAAATGAGCCATTCCGATAGTGAGTTTTGGCATCTTTGTCTCCTAAAATGCAAAGGTTAAAATTTTATTCTACACAAGTTCTAGTTTATCTGTTCAGTCAAATCTAACACGGATCGGTGCAACAAGTATAAGCGGTCTGCCCGTCAGAAGTTCCACAAGATGATGGCTCGTCTCCTTCGAAGCAAGTTGTTGTGCCAATCGGTGGACATTCAACATCGTTACACACATCCATTGCCGCCCACATTCCGTTCTCGCAGCAAGTCATAAATGGATCTGACTCGTCGCAAGACCATTCCCACTCCACACAACCGCAGGCGCCACAACTCAATTCCCCACAGGGGTTTGCTGTTGTTGTTGTTACGCAAACAACAGTCACAGAACCAACGCCGCTTCCATCGTTACAAATTCCATCTGCTGTCCATTTCGGTTCGGTTGGCAAACCGCCGGTTTTCGCAAGACAATCCGCTTCAGTTATATTATTATCGCAAGTTCCAAAGTCCGAACAACAACTACCTCGCGGAGTACAAGAACTACAACCTTCTATAGCCTCCGCATGGTAGTTACCACATCCCCAACAAGGATCGTGAACTATAACAGAATGGACGCAAAGATCCGGGCGCCAAGGATCATCGTCATCCGTTATTCTAACACCAGCGCCTGATGTTGGATCAATAGTTTCTGGATCATCCTTCTTAAAGTAAATATATTGTTCAGATGATTGCGTATCCGAATAATCACATCTGGTTCCCCGATACCCCGCCATTAATGTTGTTGTGGTCGTTGTCGCACAAGCGGGAGATGGTGGGCATGGTTGATGCTCTGTCCATTCCGCTGTTTCGCCTCTGCCGTCACAAACTTCTTCGAGTTCATACGAACATTCGCCAAAGTTGTAGCAACAAGATCCCATGAGACAAGCTGGATCTGCGGGATCGCAAGTTGTCGTGGTTCGACATGCTGTTGTAGTTGTCGTCGCACAAGTTACCGCATTACATCCAACATCTGCCGTCCATGATTGTTCATCACGGGCTTCACACTCGGATTCCGTTTCAACAATACAAGATCCATAATTGTAGCAACAAGCCCCATCGTCTGGAGCTTGCGTGGTCGTAACTGGACAAACTGTTGTTGTTGTCGGTGCTTCCGTTGTGGTAGTAGAAGTTGTTGGTTCAGGTGTTGTAGTTACTGCTGAACAATATTTGTTGAACGATTGATTACAACTCGGCGCTGGCGCACCTGCTAAATCTTCCGGAACTATATCGTAACATTCTGGACAATCTCCGGTACAGGTGTCCGATACCAAAACCCATTCTGCCGGATCACACTCGCACGAATATTTCCAATGACATCCTCTGGTAGCACAAGGACTTGCCGTTGTTGTTGTAACTGTTTCAACACAAGGCAATTTAACATAGGATCCGTCAGTATTTAATCCAATACCTCTTGTTTCCGGACAACTACAATCATCGTGAGGACAATTATCATCCTGTAATAACAACTTCCCACATTCAGTCGAAGCGACATATCCACAATAATTTCCGCAAGAATATGAACACGGACTGCAAGTTGTAGTTGTTGTTGTCGTTGTCGGTGGATTGGTCGAATAGCAATCTCCGCAAGGACTATGAGTTGTTGTCGCGGTAACGCAGGGAAGAACTACTGGAGCGCACTCATCTCCATCTTCTGATGGATATTCGCATTGGCAATTCTCATACGAACTAGCCGTACAACTGGCTTCGGATAATACCCACTGAGACTGAGATGGGATCCACCAAAAAACACAATCCCCGTTGCATGGTGGAACCGGAGGTGGATCTGGTGGAATAATACACGGTGTATGCGCCGATGCACAAGCTAATTCATCCAACTTAGAAGGATATTCACAATTGCAATGAGCGCCGCATCCATTTGAAATTAAAACCCAACTCCAACCATTCAATCCTCCTAAACCAGATCCGTTCGGAATCCATTCCCAATCACATCCATCTGTACATGGAGCAAATGTTGTT
>NYZO01000005.1 GCA_002687185.1 archaeon
ATAAAGTTGCATGGTTATCACCTCCTACCAAACAGAAGGACATCTTCTAGAAAAAAGTTCTCCTACAACTCGGGGATTTAATGGTTAGATACTAAACTCAACTAACCTTCTTCAGATTCCTTTAAAAATATTTAAAAAAGGTTAATCAAAGATAATTACATGCAACAAGTAGAACTCATCCCTTATATTTCTCAATACGAATCTTCGGTAACAGATTTTTTGGACGACATAGTTATTGAAATTGGGATAAAATCAAACAACCCATTTTCTCAAAAAAAGAGATTAGATACCATTGAAAAACACTTAAAACATATTGACGAGCCACAATTCTATCATACCTACATAGCAAGATTAAACAACGATACGGTTGGCCTTAGCATAAACAAAATAGACGCACTAATTTCTACGGATGAAAATGAACAAGAATATTACATTTATAACAGCATGTTAGTCCACAGAATTTATGTAGCTAATACACATAGACGTCAAGGTATAGGAACACAATTATTAAAACAATGTATTATCGACGCAAAAAGCACCCCCGAGATTACCTTTCTTAAAGCAAAAGTTTCCCAAAAGAATCAGCCTAGCCGAGGACTTTTTAGCAAGCTAGGGTTTCAAGAAAAGTTGGACCAATATATGGATCCATTATTTATTTTAAGACTTACAGACTACTAATAAACATACGCAACGAGTCGTCCACCAAGATTTTTCTTTTTAGCGTCATGGTGTGTCATCAGCCCTTTAGGTGTAGAAACTATCAAGAACCCTATATCGAACGCTGGCAGATATCGTTTCTCGTATTTGACGAACCCATCTTTTTTGACTGGGAACCGTGGTTTAATCACATTACATTTATTGATTTGTCCAAGCAGTGTAACTGTAGTATATTGTTTTGGCCCATGCTCTTCCACTTTAAATTCTTTGACGTACCCGTGTTGTTTCAGGAGTGTTAGTACTTGCGTAATAACTTTCGAGCATGCAACGTTTACTGTCTTCTTCCCTACTTTCTCACAGTTCATTATGTGCGATAGTGCGTTTGATAAATTATCGTTGAGTGCCATTTTATCCGTATTTTTTAAACCCCAAATCTTTTGCTATATCTCTAAAGCATCTTCTGCATAGATTAATATCATACTTTCTTATGTGCGCCCGCACTGTTCCGCATCGAGTGCATTTCCTCTTAAGCGCTCCGTACGTTTTAGTTGGCGTGTTATGTTTTTTATATTTGGCAAGTTTAGCCGGCTTAGTTTTCAATTGTTTAAAGACTTTCGTGAAGCTGCTATAGGTCATTTTACGCTCACCTTATAATTATCTTTAAAGTACTTGATCGCATCATCTTTAGTTATTTGGTGTTGTTTTGGTATTGACCTTTGGTGTAATCGTCGTCGTCTTATTCTAAATCCTGGTCTTTGTAGAGTAACACATACTTGTAATCCTATGATCCCTATGTTTGCATCATATTCGACGTCTGGTATTGAAATATATTCGCTCACTCCAAACGCTACATTCCCTTGTTGATCAAAGCATTGTTTTTTAATCCTTTTACTGTTAGCTTCAAGTAACCGTTTCAAAAGTTTCACTGCTTTCTCGCCTCTAATTGTGACTTTACACCCGATTGGCAATTTTGGTCTAAGGTTCCAGGTAGGTATCCTTTTCTTGCTCAGAGTTTGCACTGACTTCATCCCTGATATTACATCAAGTAGTTTTTGCGCTTTCTCAAGCTTGGCCCCGGGCTCTCCAGCTCCTATGTTAAGTGTTAATTTTTCAATCTTTATCGTTTTCATCTTTTCCTCTGATAACTAGTGCTGGTGCACCTTTTCCTACTATGAAGGCGAACTGT
The DNA here is from genome assembly GCA_002687185.1 of archaeon. GTDB lineage: Archaea > Nanobdellota > Nanobdellia > SCGC-AAA011-G17 > GW2011-AR20. Next base: position 1,844 of record NYZO01000005.1, read on the forward strand.
TTAGCTGTCTCAAACACGTCTTCTTTTGCTTTGACTAATAGTACATCTGGTTGCAGCCCTACTTGTTTCTTCTCACCCTCTAAGAACCCTATAACTCCCGGATGTTTACCGCCTGTAAGGTATAGACTATTCCCTTTCTCGAACACAAAATGCTCTTTAATTTTGCCGGTCTTCAAATCAAGCACGATTGAGTCTCCCACTTTAATTTTATCGTCAGTTGTAATTACATTTTTACTATCGTGCAGATTAAGTTGAATTTTTTTCTTTTTGATTATTGTTTTGCCTACTATTTTACATAGTTTAAGTGTCGCTTGTTTTTCCGGTATTTTTTGCAACACTAATTGATTATGATCGTTTAATACTACTCTATAATGTTCGTCTTGATCTTTGATTGTTATAACGTCCATTATTCCTACTGAAAATTTATGATCTCGTCTTGGTTTAGCGTCTACTAAAACGTTCCCAGCTTTGATACATTTTTTCGCTTCTTTATAGGTGTTCGCATGTTTTAGTTGTTCTCGTATAACATAATCTAGTGTAATGCATTGGTTTAGCGGATGCGCACCCGGCCTAGGCCTTGTTATCCACGTGCCGGTTTTTCTTTTAACCTTCCACGTCTTTGGCGCAGCTATTCTTTTAAGATGTTTTTTTACCATCCTTGGTCTCCTTCTTAGTTGGTTTTGTTCGGTTAATAATATCTAACCTTTTATGATCTTCTAACATAAGTTCTGTAATCATCAAGTTCGACACAACAAGCGCTCGTGGGTTCTTTGCTCCGTCTTTTCTGTAATTAGTTATGCCTTCTACGTACACTTTATACCGTGCTCTGTCTAATGCAGAAATTTTTCCACTTTTCCCTTTAAGGCTCCCTCTCATTATTTTAACTGTATCCCCTACTCTAATCGGTATTGACCGTCGTCCATATGTCTTGTGTAATTCTTTAGTAAGATTCGCGCTCATAATATTTCGTCTTATGTGCAACGGCGCGTTGTATGCATATTTCCTTTTCTTTCGCGGTTGCGTGCTTGAGATCCAAGAGGGTGTCCATTTAACCATTTTATAGTACCATCTTTGCAACTTTCCCTATAGCCGGCCATCTTGTTGCAACTTCTTTAGCAATCGGTCCTTTAAAGATTGTCCCTTTAGGATTTCCTTTATCGTCTTTCAATACAACTGCAGCATTATCTTCAAACGTAATTCTCTCACCCGTGAACCGTCTAAACGATTTCTTTTGTCTTACTATTACTGCAAGCACTACTTGCTTTCGCATCCCCGGCTCGCCTTTAATGACTGAGGCCATGACCAGGTCACTCACTCCTGCCCCTGCGACTCGTCCTTTAACAGTCTTTGCGCCCATCACTGTAAACACTTTCAAAAGCCTAGCGCCTGAATTATCAGCAGCAGATATTACAGCCCCCAGCGGAATGCCTCTTGACACACTTGCTGCTAACGCTTTCATGCTGATGGCACCTCAACTACTACAAAACTTTTAGTTTTGCTTAGTTTCCTGCATTCAACAATTGTCACTGGATCATTAATTTGTGCGTTAATACATCTTGGGTTATGACATCTTATCCTTGTTCGCCTTTTCGCGAACCGCTCGTATTTTGCTAAGAAATAGGTCCGTGGAAACTCGACTGTAACTGTTTTGTGCGCATCTTTTTTAATAACTACCCCTCTCATCATCCGCCCTCGCACTTTAAGCGTCCCATGAAACGGGCAGATCGGATCTTTGCAATCCTCTTTAGGTTGATTGACATCGAGTCCTATAGTATTTTTTTTCATGCTTTAATCCTTTCAAACGGCCTTTTCACAATCTTTGAACAATCTAGTCGATATTCGCCGTTTATTGTTATAACTTTTAGAATAGTACCCTTTTTTAATATTACCTTTTTCTGATTATCCTGTGTTTCTAGTATAATAGTTTGCTTTGTCTCGTCTATTATCTTCCCTTTGATTGTTAATAAGTCCCTATTTTTCGCCCCTACGACCTCTGCTTTAAGTCCTATCAGTTCCGCCCTATGTAATTGTTGTGGATCCATAAAGAAAAGAGTACTAAAAATAGTTTAAAAATCTTCCTGCTAAGTCTCCTTTTTCAATAGTATATTATATAAGAGAGTATCAAAAGTATTAGCATATGGTTATTGCTCGTATATTTGGAATAATCGGCTTGATCACTATTATAGTTGCTATTTTGATCCGTTCTAAGGAACGAAAACTTCGCGACATCCTTTATTTAGTCGCTGGCGTATCCCTTTTAGTATATAGTATTGCTTTACGCGATTTAATTTTCATCATTTTACAATCAGTTTTCACGTTAGTTGCTATATTCGACCTTGCTCGTTTGACATACTTCAAAGGCTCACGCTTTCCGTATTTTCTTAACAACAAAGGCAAGTAATATTAAAAACACCACTAAAAACACAAGTATGGCTACTTCTCCACTGACAGAATTAAACGATAGATTATAAAACACTATTTTATTAAACGCATTCAACCCAAGCTTTGCTGGTCCAATTGACGCAAAGAACCCGGCTAACGGACTCATCCTCTCAACAGGTAACAATACACCTGAGAAAAAGATCATAAAAAATAGCACGAACGGTATAACTTGCAGCGTCATCGCTTCTGTTTTCACAAGATACGCAACAATGATACCTGTCAACGCTATTGCACTGCACACTAAAAAGAATATTAGCATAATGACTCCAAAATTAGCAACAATCGGCAATTTATAGACATAGTTCCCGAATAAGAGTATAAACAGTACAGGCAATACTAGTATTAGCATCGCGGATATATAAACAGCAAAGAACTCTTGAAAAAATATCCCAGGCACAAGTTTTATTCGTTGATTTGCTAGCGTATTAATTTGCTTGAGTGTAACAAAGCTCGCTATGAGTAGTGAGAGTAGTATGACAATAACGATAAGCACCACTGGAAACTGTATTTGTTGTTTTAGTTGAAGGACCGTCCTTGGTTTTATTGGCTCATCAAGTTTGTTAATCGGCCCTGTGTAAGTCGCGTGTGTTTGTATTACGACCGGACTAACCAGCTCGTTTGGTTCTACTCCTTGCAAAGTATAAAAATCATTTTTCACATCCGCTATTTCATACCTTGTATTTTGCATCCGTCCTTGATATAATGTTAGGTCATGTTCGATATCATTTAGTTCTCCCACGCCCGAATCAATTTTCGTAAGATAATTCCTTCCTTGCGTGCTCCGTTGTTCATAGTTCGCTAATCTAGTATCCATCTGGCTCATTGATGTATCGAACTGATTATTATAGCTCTCCACTTCATTTTTCAACTGATCTACCTCATTGGTTAGTTGTCCAAACCAATAATCCTCTGTGGTCGTTTGCCCAATAATTGCAAGCATACTATCGATATAGTTTAGTGTTGAGATTGCTTCCCAATAGAAGAGTTGTTTTTGGTACGCAACACTATTTTTCTCGGTTCTAACCTGCGCCAAATCCTGGTCCATCTCATTAAGTGTCGAGGACAATTCTTGTTTAGACATTTGCAAATCCGTCTTAGCATCTCCTGTATCGTCTATATATGTATACATATTATTTATTTCGTTTTGGAGTGTCGCGTCTTGCTGATCTAGTTTAACCATAGCATCATTGAATCGTCCGATAAAGTCTGACGCAGCTTCTGTAGATTTTTGCGTTTCGATCGTATTTGCTATTTGGTCAATAGTTTGTATCACTTCCCATATGATAGGGTCTCGAGTATTATCATAATATACGTTCAATTTCACTATGTCTGACACTATTGGTTCAACACAGCTATAACGCCTGTATGCTCTCAGGTCTAGCAGACAATGATCAAGGTCATCATACTGTACAATATAGAAGAACGGCCTAACTTGTGCACGAAACTCTTCCAGATCAAAATCCCCTTGCGGAACAACTATGCCGATCGGCAATTTCCCTGTCCCTTCTATATTAAAAGATGTGAACACTGTCCCGATAACTATCAATGGAAACACTATAAGTATAAGTACCGATTTTTTATCTCGAAAAAAACTTTTGAGTGACACCATTATCATCGGCCCAAACCGCGTCATCATTGTTCTTTGCAGTGCTGGGAATAGAACCCCTTTCAACCCAAACAATACAATGACAAGTGTAAATGTAAGAACTACCCCTCTTACCCCCCAAAAGAACCCTATTAAAAATAACAAAGCTATCCCTAAACCTATTAGAATCAGATTTCTTTTGAGTTTTTTCTTATTCTTTTTTGGTTTCATTTTTTATGTTGTTTTAGTCTATATTTTCGTACCAAACAATTGTTCTATATAGTGTGTTAGACTTCGTCGTCCATTCTTTTTCATTGCTTCATGCACTTGCTTTGTGGGATGATATTTACTATCGTATACTAGTCCGATTTGGTTACAATATTTTTGAACATCTTCTATTCGATGACTGGTTAAAATTACGATATGCCCTTTTTTAGCTAATTTTTTGAGTATCGTCCACAAGAATCGGCAAAGAGAAATATCAAGCCCGCTAAACGGTTCGTCCAGTACTATTATTTTCGGTTTATGCAAAAGCGTTATAGCTATATCCGCTCTTTTTTGCATCCCAACTGACAGTTGATATATTCTTTTTTTATCAGCCCCTTGCAACCCTACTTGTTTTAGTAGCGTGTTCATGCGCTCTACGATTGTTTTTTTCTTAAGTCCGTACAAGCGTCCAAAAAATAGAAAATTTTCTCTAACTGTAAGAAGCCTATATAATGCGTTTTTCTGTGGTGAATAGCCGATAATAGACTTTAATTGTACTATCTCTTTCTCGTCATTAGTTACAGTAAGCTCTCCTAAATCTTGTTTTTTTAGCCCTACTATCGTTTCAAGCAGCATCGATTTCCCGCTTCCGGATGGTCCAATAATGCCTAATAAATCCCCGTCTTTGAGCTTAAACGTTATTTTTTTCACGCTTGCTGTAGGGTACGATGTTTCTAATTTATTAACAGAAAACACGAATTTCGCCATTACTAACAAAAGGCAAATAATCATTTATAAATGATTCGAAAACAACGGATAGAACCCTATTTTACAAACATACAGTAACTAAAATAACTAATGCGTAACTATAGATTCACCAGCAAATCCTAGATTAACAAGCTCTGTTTTAACTCTTTGAACATGATCACCTTGCAATTCAATGACACCATTTTTAGCGGTGCCTCCACAAGCAAGTTTAGACTTAAGTTTTTTAGACAAATCTTTTAGATCAATTGCTTTTTGATCGATCCCGTCCACTATAGTTGTAAGTTTACCAAACGCTCTCTTCACGGTAGAGACACTAATTTGTTGTTCTTCTTTGGCTATGGTTTCACAGACACATAACGCTTCTGCAAGACCGCATTTAGGACAAATACCGCTCATGCGTATATTCAATCCTCCTTCTGCTCTATTGGCAGCTTCACTTTTTCCCTTTGGTTTAGAATAGTCTTGATTCGTGCGATTGTTTGTCTCATCGATTTCTTCTGTCCTGGATTCTCAAGCGTTGTTTTAGTTGCTATTTGTGCGTTCACTTTAATTAGTTCTTGCTTGATGTCTTGCAGTGTTTGTTCTAGCGCAGGACTTGATTGTTTAAATAATTCTTTGTGTTTCATGCTTTCTTTTTAGCGACTGTTTTTTTCGCACTTTTTTTTGTAATGTTTTCATCCTTTTTAGCTGTTGTGGTTTTCGTTTTTGTTTTGACTTTATTTTCTTTAGTAACTTCAGCCTTTTTAGTTGCCACTTTTTTTGACTTTTCTTTTCCCATTGGTTTCTTCGCTTTTTTTGTAGTTTTTTCAGACTTTTTATCTTCTACTTTTTCTTTAGTCGGCTTAACTTCCTTTTTCTCTTCTTCGGGTAATTTTTTAAGCGTAATACTATCTGGCAACACTAGATCTGCCGGTAATATATTCACGTTCACACCAACAGTTCCAGATCTTAGATTAGCTACTGTCTTTGCTCGCAGGACTGCTGATTCTGACACGTCCCCACTTTTTTTAAGATATCCTTGTTGGAATCGCCATGATTTTGATCTACTGCTCGGCACACCTCGTCCTGTTATCACAATCTCTGCCCCTAACGCTCCTGATTCCATAACACCTCGGAGTTCTCTGTACCCGATCATTTTAAACCCACGCGTTCCGAACCGATCAAAGTGTGACACTATCCGTTCTGCAATCGACATTGGGTGCATGTCTGGTTGTTCAATTTCAGAAACTTCGATCTGCGGATTTTCAAGTTTGAACCGTTTACTAAGCCTTGACGTAAGCGATAAAATATTAGCTCCACCGCGACCTACAACAAGCCCAGGCCGTGTGGTATGAATAATAACTTTCTCACCTAACGGTGTTTTTTTAATTTCTACAAAACTATACTTAGATCTACCTAATGTTTTCGCTATATATTCTTTGATTTTATGTTTTTTGATACGTTCATTAACGATTGTTTTTTCGATCATGTGTTTGCCTCGTCTGTTTTTTTAGCAGTTTCCGTTTTTTGTTCTTTGTCTACTTTTTTATTTTTTGTTTTTTTAGCTTCTTCTTTGATTGTAAAATACACATGTGTCCTTTTAGATTTTCGGCCGCGCATCCTACTCATTTTATACGCACGTGCTCCTTGTGTCGCCCGCACTTCACTTATCACAAAAGGCGTTACTAGTCCATTAGCTGACGCATTAGCCTCAGCATTTTTCAATACTTGTAGTATATAGGTACTTGCTTTTGCTGGGAACCTACCGCCTGCTATCCCAACTTTATGTGCAACATCTTTATTATACCGTTTAAACGGGACTGGCACTTTAACTGCTATTACCCCCTCAAGGATANTTTTAGCTCTCTCTANTTTTTTNCCTTTNATCAGGTTACANATCTCAACTGAATGTTTCGTTGATATCGGCAAATTNCGTCCNANTGCAGTGCTTATTTNTTTCATGTTTATTTCACCGANAGCGCTGAACTAGACCTTGTTGCGCCGACTCCAGGTGCATTGTGTGCTACCCGTGTTCTTGTTAAGTTAAGATCTCCTAATCTTAGCCCGAGCATATCTTGTGTAATTTGTATTGGTGTGTATGCTCGTCCGTTATGAATTTGAATAGTTTTATTGACCATTGCTGGCAACACTATCATACTTCTCAACTGTGTTTTAATAGGTTTTTTATCCCCTTTTAGCTCTTTTTTCTCAAGCTTTTCTAAGAATTTCTTCTGTTGAGGTGTAAGCCCGCGTTTTAGTGACCGCCTACATCGCGCAGGGAAAATCACAGCAAGCTCAGCCAAGTTCATAGCCTTAAGCTCCTCAAACGATTTCCCTTTATATCTAAATCCTTTTGCCATTTACTTTTTACCTCCGCGCCCCATTTTCCTAGCCCGTATCTGTCCAACTTTCCGACCAGGCGGTGCAAACCGCGGTGGTGTACCTGGTTTCCCCATATGACTCCCTCGTCCTGAACCGAACGGATGGTCTACTGCATTCATCGACACTGCTGACGTTTTAGGATACAGTTTATTTCTTGCTCTCATAATATGATATTTCTTACCTGCTTTAACGAACGGTTTTTCTGGTCGACCGCCACCTGCAATAATCCCAACAGTCACTCGACAGTTCGGGTTCAATATTTTATTCTTTTTAGACGGCAGCCGTACTGTGACACCCGCGTCATTTTTCTCAACAACTCGGGCGAACGTCCCTGACGACCGACAGATTTTGCCACCATCAAGCGGTTTAAGCTCAATATTACTTACCGATTCACCAAGCGGCACGTCTTTGAGCGCCATAATGTTCCCTGCCCTAGACTGTTTTTTAGTCCCGATTACAAGTTCATCTCCAACTTTCACGTTAAGCGGCGCAGGCAAACAACAATCCCTATCTCCTAACGCAAGCACCATCAAAGGCGCGCTCCGAGCCGGATCATGAATAATCGCTTTCACTTTAACCTTAGTTATCTTCTCAGTTATCGGGTATGAAACTTTTGTAACGAACCGGTGCCCTGGACTTGCATAGACTGGACTTTTGCGCCCTCGCCTTTGTGAAATAATTCGCTTTCCCATGTTCAGGTCAGCCCCATTTTCATCACAATATCATCTGCCGGTGTGCTCGGGTCCAGTGTTACGTACGCTTTTTTATCCGCTTGCGCAGTTATATGTGTATTTACTTTTTTCACTTTAACTTTAAACACTTGTTCAATTGCCTTTTTAATATCTCTTTTTGTCGCCGCTCTGTTAACCATGAACACAATCTTATTTTGTTCGTCCATTAGTCGTAATGCTTTTTCTGTTGATACTGGATGTTTAATAACTTCAAGCGGATCCATTTTCAGCCTCCGCGTCCCATCGTTTTGCAAGCACTTCAAGACTTTTTGGTGTATATACACATAACCGTCCAGGCACTCCACCTGGTGCTAGTTTTTTAACATTAAGCCCTTTTATAGTAACACATTCAACCCCTACAATATTACGTGCTGCTCGCATTAGCGCACAGTCATCTGAGACTACTAAAAGCGGCCCTTTTTTCGTCACATATTTTCGCCCTCGTCGTGTCCCTTTTCCAGCTCTAACATTCCGTTTTCCTACTCGTTTAAGTTCATCGTTTAGTCCTAATTTCTCTAAAATTCCTTTAACATCCTTAGTTTTTTCAGTACTCTCGAATAGATCTTCAATTACGATAGGTAGGAANGCAAATTTATGTTGTCGTCCTTTAACTATGCTAGGATCAACNGTNCANGCTATTGCACTTTTAATGGCTAANATTCGCTCTTTNTGATTAATNNACCGTTTAACATTCTCNNTNGGTTTCAGCGGATGCGCTCGTCTACCTCCAGTAGTTCCTGGCGCCCACGCACCAACGTACCCAAANTGCCTTCCTCGCCGCCACATAGTNTTNCTTGGCACNCTAGANGTCCCTCNCCCGTACCCNGTCTTATAATCTTTACGTCGTCTAGACAGTGTGGCGCTGCTTCGCTTTCCTGCCCGGTCTGTAGCTCCGGCCGGAACTTTCGTCATAGACGCCAAGAACGCTCTTTTCACTAGATCCAATCTTATTTTTTCTTTGAACACGGAAGGCAGCGTAACTTCGCCTTTCTTGTCTCCTTTGGTAGTATAAATTGCAACTTTCATGCTCCAACCACCTCATATACGTCTTTTGTTTTTGGCATTCGCTCTGCTGGCTCCATAAATATTAATCGTTTAGCCGGCCCTGGGATAGACCCTTTTACTATTATACAATCTGATCGAACAATCCCGTATTTTTTAAACGATTGTTTTTGATCTTCTTTCTTTGTGTCTTGCACAACGCTTAGAACATGCTTATTAATATCTGTCCTTGTATGAAATCCGGTTTGTCCTGCTTGCGCCACAGTCCAAGACACTTTTTTAGGCGTCCATGCGCCCAAGTTTCCAACGGATCGTCTTTTCTTCTCGGACTTGCTAGCTTTAAGTGACACTCCAAACCGTTTAATTACTCCTTGCAACCCTTTTCCTTTTGTTATTGCTTTGACATCTATGTATTGCCCCGGCTCAATTATTTCGCTCACTTTAATATCTTTTTCAAGTAACTCTTTTAGTTTATCGATTTGTGTCTCTTGACAATTAACTTCGAACACTTCCGGTTTCTTTTTACCGATCCCTGTCAAAACAGGCTGCGTATAAACTACTAATCTGACTTCATCGTACTTTTCAGGGATAGTTTGCTTAGTTTTTTTTGGCAATGAAATTTTTCGTGTAAGTTGTTTATCAAGTTTTGTTGAGAAAAAGAATGAAGAAGGAGAAAGGAGACCGTCGATCCGGTTATAAAACCGCAACCCCAGCACCTTAAGCGGCGGACACTCAATAACTGTGACCGGACAGCTCACCACCAGATTCTTGGCTGGCGACTGCGGGTTCGTGTTTTTGACAGCGATCGTTGTCATCCCGGCTTTATAGCCTACAAACCCGCTCAGGATTGATTTGGCTTGTTTTTTATTAAGATTAAATTTAGGATAGATTCTTTTAGCTCTCTTCCGTGGCCAATATTGCAAGCTTCCGCTTCTTGGTTTGTGTACTTTAGGCATGGTTTTACCAATCTCTATGCTTTTTTTAGCATACGTAATGTGAGTCTATGACATCTGACTCGATCGCCATTAGAATCAGCGATTATCTAAGAAAGGGTGGTTGCGGTACGTTTTTAAATGTTTTGGAAAAGAATTTTCTAAGTTAGCCTCTACCGAAAGCATTAAAAGTATTCTGGTCTTGCAAGCCTTTATGCGACGATTACTCCCGTTAGCGGGCATGGAAAAGCTCCTCAAAAAGGCTGGCGCACCTCGTGTTGCAGAACCCGCCAAGATTGAGTTGCGCGAAGTTTTGGAAGAGTACGCAGAACGCATCGGCGTGAAAGCTCTCCGTTTTTCTCAGCATTCCGGCAGAAAGACTATTAAAGCTTCAGACATCAAACTGGCCGCCAAAGAAGTTTAAGCATTGAATTTATGTGTCGTGGTTGTTTTAACACCATCGGCATCTATAGTACGTTTTATACTACCTGTGCGTTTCGCGTGAATTCTTGCTTGTTCTAGATCATTTTCAAACTCTTTAGGTATTTCTATATCATCAACTACGAACGTATGATCTATCGCCATTTTTTTAAAATCTTGTTTTGCATCGAACACAAACTCGTCTAATATTATTTTTCTTAGTTTATCATTACCTTTAAAACTTAACGTACAATATTTCCCGTCTGGTTTTGATTTGCCTGGTTTGACTAATTTCTGTTTAACTTTGAGGTACGGTATAATATTGAGTAATATATACGAATCAAGTTTTCGTTCATTAACAATCGTTTGCAATGCGTCTATTGTCATTGTTTCGTCTACGTCAATTAGAAAGAACCCTTTTTTCTTGATTGAGTCTGGCAATTTTGTCTTTGAGAATATTACTCCTTTGACTTCAAGTTCTTCGTCTAAATTATTTGCTAATAGTTTAATTAGATCTGTTGCAAACTCAAACGAGGTTTGGATTTTAAACGTCGGCCCGTTGCTTATTAGTACTAACGCTTTATTTTCGTAATTCCCAACACTGTATCTTATAAACTGTTGATGTGCAACGTCTGACGTCTCTCCTTTTACTAATTGTTGAATAAAATTCATATTACTTCCTTCTTTAACTCTTTCAAGTCTAGTCTCCCTTTATCTTTTTTTGTATATTCTGGATCTTCAAATATTGCGTACGTTAATCGTTCCAAACGTTTCATTCTATCTTCCATTAATATCACTTTTTGATTTGTTTTAATATCGCTTTGCAATTGTTTTCTTTTCTGCATATTAAACGCGAACGTGTAGTGGCTTCTTAAATTTTTTGGCAGGTCTACAAAGACCGCTTTAAGTAGGCTTGACCCTACTACATTAATAAGTTTGAGTGGTATTTTGAGGAGGTTTAGGAGCTTCATCTTTTCTTGGCGTGTCTGGTATCCAATCCATTTTAACAACATACGCTGTTGCTGATTTAGTATTTTCTATTAATCGCTTGCCCCAATGTCCGAACTGTTTAGCAAACTCTTGTCTATCATCTTTAGCTTCAAGGTTAAGGTTACTTTGCGTTTTGATTACAAAACCTCCAACTACAAGTAGCGCAACAATAACAATTAGCATATTTTTCATACAATACGTAATTGTGAGCTGTTTATATAAATGTTATGATGTGTGCGACTAATTCTTAAATTTCCGTTCTAATATTATTAAGGTTTGTTTAGTATATTTCAAAATTTCTTTCGTATCTTTTATGGTGACTGTTGTTGCTCTATAATTAATATCATTACGTATCATACGATATCTGTCTGCTTTTCTGACATAAGTTTCTGTAAGTAGTGACCGCTCAAAAGCAAACGAAAAAATCGCTTCATGTGAATACGGCTTATATCCTTCTAAAGCCAAGAACGCATGTATAGCCTCTTTAACAACTTCATATGCAGCTTCAAACCGAAATGGTGCACTCTGTCTACTTATAGGTAGACCACACAAATCCTTGAACCTCTCTCTTGCTTGGCTTATTAGTGCCCTCGCGTGTGCTGGATCTGGACTCCCAACAATCACTTTTCTTTCCCTAACAAATAATTGAAATGTTTTCATGCAAGCTCAAGGTAGCCGTATAAGACTATCCCATTCGCAAGCGTGTGCCAAAACTCTTTTTTAACAGTAGCTGGTAAAAGTTCGGAAATAGCAACAGTTCGTCCAAGTTTTTTTTCGAATTTGACAAGATTTAACGTGGGATGTTTCGAAGTAAAAACAGCTATGTCAATATCACTTTGTTCAGTATCTTCTCCTCTTGAATACGACCCAAACAAAACTATTACTCCTGGCTGCCTAAATTGTTCTACTAAATACTCAATAATCCCACTCTTATAAAGTGCAAGTAAGTTATGGCTCCGTTTGACCGTCTTAAACCCCGGATGTTCTCTATTAGCCTGAACTAGAATCAACCCATGTTTTTTTTCTATGATAACAAGATTTTGTTTTGAAAGAGTCATAATCACCTTTCGCGCCCAAGGAAACGACACATTAACGGCTCGCGCAAAAGCTCGTAAATGTAAAACTTCTGTTGGATGGTTCAAAAAATAATTTAGGACAATCTCTCGTTTATTTAAAGCAAAAACATCCATAGGGCAAGTATAGTTATCAGTTGATATTTAAAGTTGCCTATTAAAAGAAAAATAATAAAAGCAACCAACGCATCACTAATCGTCATGCAAAAGAGTGTTTATTTTATTGTAAGCGTGCTCTTAGCCATAGGTTTAGTTAATGCAGCAGTAATCACCATCCAAACCCAAGTAACAGTGGGCGATGGTAACTTATCTATTGAGACAACTAACTTAGGTGACGAGGCAGCGTATAATGTGCGTTTAGACGTAAACGATATTACAAGCCAAGCGATTAAAACGCTCACTCCAGAAGAATCGTTTGTGTTTGTAACTGATGATAAAAAGTTCATGGAACAAGGCAGTTTCCCAGTGATTGTAAAGACTTTTTATGAAGATGGTAACGGCTACCCTTTTTCTGCGGTTTCAGTGTCTGTTACTGGCCGAACCAAGCAAGGCATCTCAGTAAGTGCTAAAGACACGTCAAGCGGCTCAGACAAAGAAGTAGAGGTTGAGGTGACGAACTTAGAAGACGATGATAAAGACGTAAACATTTCATTAGTGTATCCAGACACAATCACCGTAATCAATCCTAAACAAAGAATTTTATTAGGCCCGTTTGAGACAAAGATTGTAAATTTCCGGTTAGAGAAGTTAACAGGGCTGCAAGGCAGTACTTACGCGTTCTTTGCTGTTGGTGAATACGAAGAAGAAGATAGTCGTCAAGTACAAGTAGGTAACGGTGTGATTGACTATAACGACCAAACCAATAAACAAAACCTTAATAATATATTTATCATCATCTTAGTTATTTTAATAGGTATTTTTATTATAGGACAAAAAAATCAAAAGAAATATCTTAAATTTACATAAAAAATTTAAATAGAACATCTAGTTAATTAAAGTAATGTTAAAATACGATACAAAAGTTTTGATCACCAATCTTCCTTTCAAAAATAAAATTACGAAAGAAGGTAGATGTGTAATTTCCCTCAACTCTACTTTTGAAACTGTAAGGATGCCATTATCTTTAGCCATCCTTGCAGCAGAGCTTGAAAAGTTTTCATCTCAAATCAAAATTATTGATGCAAACGCTGAAGATATAAGTGAAGAAAAATTCATAAAGACCGTAAAAGATCAAAATCCTGATTTGATATTTATTAACTGTAGTACGCCCACTATACAACAAGATATTTCTACAGCACGTATGATTAAAAATTCCACAAACCATATAATATTTTTCGGGCAACAAGCAATGGCCCTCCCGATTAACGTATTAAAAGAAGCAAACGGAAGCATTGATATTGCTGTAACCGGTGACATAGAAATAACAGCAAGAAAAATTCTACAAGCCTATGTAAACAAAAAGGATATGAGTAATATTGAGGGAACAGTCTCATCTTATAATAACATCATTAAAAAAAACAAAAACGGCCCTCCATCATCAGTAACTAATCTTCCTCGACCATCAAGGCATCTCTTAAACAACAAATTATACAAATTACCAAGCGGAGACATCTTCACATCAGTACTCGTTAGTCGTGGTTGCCCATACAATTGTTCTTTTTGCAATGCTCCTTTTTATCATGGTCTAAAAATTCGGACAAGAACACCGGATCAGGTTGTCCAAGAAATAGAAGATACTATGCTTAAATATGGTATTCAATGGTTCTTACTAGCGTCTGATTTATTCACGGCCAACAAAAAATGGGTAAGATCTTTCTGTAAACTCATGTTAACTAAAAAAATAAAAGTTAAGTGGATGTGTAATAGCCGAGTGGACACAGTTGATTACGACCTTTTGAAAATAATGAAAGAAGCTGGTTGTTGGATGATAACCTTTGGTATTGAATCAGGTGACCAAAACATCCTAGATAGTATTGGAAAACACATCAAACTTAACCAGATCGAAGAGATCATCAATCATTGCAATCAATTAAAAATAATCAGTCATGGATCATTCATTTTCGGTTTACCAGGTGAAACCAAAGAAAGCATTCAAAATACTATCACATTTGCCAAAAGTATTCCTTTAGACTTAGCATTTTTTTATTTAGCGACACCATACCCAGGAACAGAATTGTTTAACTTAACCAAATATAAGATCACAAAAAAAGACTGGAAACATTTCAATTTCAACGAATATATAATTGATTCTGAGCTATCAGAAGAGGATATTCTCAAATTTCAAAAACAAGCTACAAAAGAATTTTATTGGCGTCCTTCATACATCATCAGACAAATTCAAAGAAGTCTCCATAATCCTTTGTTAACAATCAAACACGGTACTTTCATGATCAAAAAACTACTTAGTCACGGGTGAAATCAAATCAGATTAATAAACAAAAAATATATTTTGGTAGACATCTTAATACTTTTGGTAATAATATTTTATTTATTAACATTTTTCAAGCCTTCCTTAATATTTTCAACTACCACAATCACAGGTGGAGATACTGGTTCTCATATATTTATTGCCCAAGAGATTCAAAACTACCTTAAAGAAGGTGGATCTATTATTAAATCAAGCACCGGTTGGACTCACGACCAATATGCTGGTATGCCCACTGTTGCTTATTATTTCCCTCTATCATATATTTTAGCTGCAATCCTCGCCAAGTTCATCCATCCAAACATCGCATTCAAGCTGATAACAATTCTAGGCATATTCCTCCTACCGTTAACTACTTATTTTTCATTAAAATTAATGAGATTCAAGTTCCCGATCCCAGCATTAGGGGCAATTAGTTCACTATTATTTTTATTTATTGAGGAATTTTCTCGTTGGGGTGGAAATATTCTCAGTGTTTTAGCAGGTCAATTTTCTCATAGTATCAGTTTATCTTTAACCATACTTTCCATAGGTCTTCTTTATAGAGGTATTACAGAAAATAAATATATTATTTTAAATGCCATTTTAGTTAGTTTCATAGCATTAAGTCACCTTTACACTATAATTTTTTTGGTGATAGGTTCATCTTTTTTCATATTCTTTTTTAAAAAATCGGCTCGCACCCAAAACTTAATCTATCTCTCTAAAGTTTGGCTATTAGGTTTTTCGATCATTGGTTTTTGGACTGTCCCTTATTTATTCAAGCTTGAATTCACAAGTTCTCTAGGATGGATAGCTAATCGATCAATCAAATTACTAGCCCAGAAAAATATCATACCTTTTTTAGTTCTATCCCTTCCTACTTTAGCACTCATCAAAAAAGATCTCCGTATTCGTTGGCTCATATTCCTCACATTTATTTGTGTAGCCTTATTTCTCTTTGTACCAACAGGATATCTTTGGAACGTACGTTTTCTACTTCCTTTTTTCATTTTAGTCCTCATGTTAGGAAGTATAGGATCATGTTTCATATTATCTAAATCAAAATTAAATAATAACTTATGGATTCTGCCGTTCATTTTATTTTTAATTATCGTTCTTGTTTTTCAAACAAACATACAAAAAGCTCCGTCATGGATTCAGTGGAATTACGAAGGATACGAACAAAAAGAGGCATGGCCTCAATTTCAATCCATTCAAAATTATCTTAAAGAACTTCCATATGGACGGGTTCTCCATGAGCATTCTACTATCTATAATCGATTTGGCAGTGAACGCGTGTTTGAGGCTACTCCATTCTTTTCAGACAAACCAGCTGTAATAGGTCTTCTCCTTGATAGCACCGCGTCATCATACTTTCTTTTTTATCTTTGGGCTGAGTTTTCTGAAAATCCAGCATGTCCACTAGCAAAAGCAGGGTGTTCTAGTTTTAATCTCAACCAGGGCATAAAGCATGCTGAGATGTACAATATTCGGTATTTCATCGCGATTTCACCTACCCTAAAAGAAAGCTTAAACAAGAGTGCCCATTTCCGCCATCTTAAAACATTTGATGACATTGAAATTTACGAAAGGTTAAGCAAAAATAACTTTGTTTCTGTGTCTAAAGTTAAACCTGCAATCCTCAAATCAAATGACTGGAAGAGAGACGCATTAACCTGGTTCAGAAACGACACTGAAATATACACACCAGTCATACTAACAAAAAAGATAACTAAGATAGACAGAGAGCGTTTTATCGTCTTAGATAATGCTTCCGAATTAACACATATTACTCCTCAGTTTATTGATCGAAATTGTTCAACCTCAGAATCAATATCTCGAGAGAAAATAACAATCAACACTACATGTATCAACAAACCATTGATAATTAAAGTATCTTATTTTCCAAATTGGCAAGTCAAAGGTGCAGACAAAGTATATCTAATTACACCTTCATTGATGTTAATATATCCTCAACAAGAGTACATTGAATTAAAATACAATTTAACTTTTAGTGATTACATTGGTCAAGCACTAACTATTATTTCAGTCATCATAATCTTATTTACTTTTTTAAAATTTATTATACATTTTGAAAAAAAGAATTGATAACATACCGCTCATATATTTTCTCAATGTATCTAACGAATTTAACCGTCTTAGTTTTTTCAAAAAATATTTAGGCCTAAAATAATACGCCCTATATGCTTTTCTAACCCATTCATCTGCATCTTCCACAAAGTAGGGTATACGTCCTTGGACTTTCCCATCAATATAATTTTTCCAATAATCAGCATCAACAATCCCTTCGTCCACTGCGATTCTAAACAACCCCGTATCAGGTAATGGCGTAGCTGCCGTAAACATCACCCAGTCTGGGTTCAACTTTTTCGCGAAATCAATAGTTTTTTGGATAGTCCTCTCATTTTCTTTATAGTACCCGATCATAAAATATCCAAACGTCTCAATTCCGACTTCGTGAGTCATTTTAAAAACCCGTTCAATTTCCTCGGTTGTAGTTTGTTTATTCATTAATTTAAGAATATGATTATTCCCAGATTCCACACCATATCTTAATCGAATACATCCAGCTTCCTTCATTAGCTCAAGAAGTTTACGATCTACACAATCAACCCTCGTTGGGGCTTCCCAAGTCACTTTAATTTTTCGTTTAATAATTTCATTACAAATATCAACTACTCTTTGTCGATCAACTGTAAACAAATCATCATAAAACATTATTTCTTTGACATTATACTTTTGGATACATTCTTCGATCTCAGCTATAATATTTAGTACACTTCTCATTCTCATTTTATGTTTTGCCTGAAAACAAAAATCACATCTATACATACATCCCCTACTAGTCACCATCGTAGTAAAATTCGAAGGTGCAATAATACACGAATACTTATCTAAAGGCAGTAAATGTCTCGCAGGGAATGGCAGGTCATCAAGATTTGTTATAATCTTCGGTTTATTCACAATAATTTGGTTTTTCTTCCGATACACAAGGCCAGGTACCGATTCAACTGACATTCTTCGATCTAGATTCTGTACTAGCTCAGCAAATGACAAATCAGCTTCTCCTACAATTCCATAATCAACAAAAGAAGAGTGCCTCAAAGTTTCTTTAGGATATATTTCCATATGTGGCCCTCCAAAAATAACAACAGCCCCAACTTCTTTAGCTATTTTAGCAACATTCATAGACGATCTAATTAACGACGTTATACAACCGATCCCTACAATATCTGGTTTTTCATTCTCCACAAAAGCCTTGATCTCATCAGAAGTTGAATTTTCAGCAATAGTATCATATATTTTCACATTATACCCTACTCTCTCAAGTGAAGCTGCAATATAAGCAAAAGGAAGAGGTGGAAATACCCCTTGTACTTTATTCATACTCTCAGGTAATCGTGTATTAATTTCTTCTTGTATAGGTGGTTGAATCAGCAGAATCTTGATCATTTTAACCTAAAGATTACTTGATCATTAAATAGTTTATGTCAAACAAATTCTATCATAGAACTAAAATCACAAATATCAAATCTTAAAAATAGTTCTATTAAGATTTAATCAGATCATAAATCTTCCTCCTGATATGACTAGGAATGTATAGTATCACAATGAAGAGAAACGTTAATAACGAAGTAATCAATCCAATAATAAATGAATTAGGCAAATAATAAAACTTCACTTTAGACTCTTCAGGAGTAACATCTACAGAAATTTTCCCTTCATAAGGTTTAACCATCTTCCCTGGAGAATCCACTCGCCATCCTTTCATATAATTTTGATTCAGCACCAGAGTATCATTTTCTAGAACCTGTATTGATACAATCACCACATTTGGTGAAAAACGATAAGAATCCACAAAACCTTTACGATTTACTAAATAAACTTCTCCTCTATAATCAAGATTAGGATTTATATTTTGCACCTCATCCATCTCATAATCTAAGATTACTTCATCTTTCGGTAAAACAGGATGTTTAGCATTCACATCATAATCGTAATAAGGAGAAAAACAATTCACTCTTCCTTTATGTTCACGAAAAGAAGTATACTCAAGGCTATACGCAGACGCAGATTCAAGATTTATTTGTCGAAAAGAAGTATCACTACTCAAACTAACCAGGTGAGATCCATTTCGTGTGAAATTTTGTTTCAAAATCGGCACATTTGTTATAATAAGGTTAAACGTTATTAAAGCTAAGAACATTATAGCAATAAGTTTTGACTTTTTCTCAATCTTTGACAATCCTAACCCTGCAAACAAAGAGATCCCAAACACAACCAAGATTGCGAACCGAGAAGGCATCCTCAAAGATGAAAGGATAGGTAGCTTATGAATTAATACATTAAAAGGAAGGAATACACCAAATGAAAGATATAAAAACACTAGCGTAACTAAAAGTAATGGTAAATGTTTTCTAAAATAATAAAATATCCCAACTAAACTTAAAAACAGCACTAGGTATCCTATATACGAGCTATATTCTAACCAAGACCATATTTGCTTAGGAAGATTATTCCTAAAATAAAGATCATTTGGATGTGGAACTCTCATTTGGTCTGTACTTAAAAAAGCATCATACAATATCCGTGGCGTGTATCCTCCAATCAATGGAAAATGTCTGGGATTTTGTTCATAAAACTCCATAGTTGGAACTAACTTAATTGCCGATAACAATACAGTTACAAGAATAATAAGTGAAAAGACAATCAAAGGATTCAATTTTTTTTTCTGAATCGAAAGAAAAACTGCGTACCCCATCAAAAAAAGTATTATATAAATAAAGTGATAAGGTGAACCTTCAAAAAAAATGAGTGCCAAAAATAGAGCACTAATCCACAAATATTTTTTGATTTCAAGAGATTTGATAAAGAATAAAAAAACCCAAGGCATCCATGCTACACTCATCCAAAAATAAGCACCCAATAGTAAATGGTGAGTAATAGCTGAACATAATAAAAAAACAATTGAGGGTAAAAGAGATGAAATCCCCCGAATTTTAAAACTTCGAGAAAGGAAATAAAAACCTATCATTCCAATTATAGTATGTATTATAATATTAATTTTAATTCCTATAACTACGCCAAATAATAGAATAAACAAATAAAAAGGCGATAAGAAACTTGATTCTGGATGCCCAAAGTAGGGCATACCACCACAAGCATATGGATTCCAAAGTGGGAACTGGCCATAAGTTAGCAAAGATTCATGTGGAACCGCGTTAATAAGTAAATGATATTCGGAATCAAAATAACCTATATTATCAATATTAACTAGATAATCTTGATAATGAACAACCGAGACTACAGAAAAAAAAACAATAGCTAATAAAATAAACTTATACTTTACTATTCTCATATCAAAATCAATTTACTATTTTAAGTTAAGTAGGAAATCTTGCAAGACATGATTCTTTTTCATTCCCAGCCTTATCACATAGGTCTTTATTTAATGTGTTAATTGCTACATCACTAACACAAAGATCAGATCCTGTTAAAAGAAGCGAACATTTCTCCCAATCATTTTTAGCAATCGCAATTCTCCTAATACATGAATCTTTGACTGTCTCATCTAATTTATCACATAGACTTAAATTATCAGAAAATAGCGCTATATCACTAATACAATTTTCTTTTTGAGTCCCTGTATCTTCACATAAGGCATCATTATTCGTATAAAAAGCGATATTTTTCACACATAAATTCCTCATAGATTTCGCATCATCACAAAGGTTAATATTATTTGTAAAAACAGAGATGTTTAAAACACACTCATCGTTAAGCTCTCCCGCTTGTTCACAAAGACCATTATTATTGGTCAAAACTGCAATCATACGTACACAATCATTTTTATGTTGTTCAGTTTGATCACAAAGCGCAACATTATTTGTCTTAATGGCTTCTACCTTAGTCTCTAAATATTGAAGTTGTTTTTGTGCTTCTAAATCATTTTCTTCATCGACTTTATTTTCTGAGATTGGAGAATTATCTAAATCACCACACCCCCCTAACACTAAGACCCCTACTATAAACAGACTAAAAACCAATACCCCTTTTTTCATATTAGAATCTAGTTATACCTTTCTCTTTTTATACTTTTCCCTCATCTTCATCTCAAAACCCACACTCTTTAAAAACTAATTATTGATTTTACCATTATAGCCCCGTAGTGTAGTGGTCAATCATGCGAGGTTCTGGGCCTTGCGACCTCAGTTCGAATCTGAGCGGGGCTATTTTTCTCATTCACAAAAAACAATCCTTATAAAACCCACTCCTCTTCATTATTTAGTAAATTGCCCCTGTAGTGTAGTTCGGTTAATCACACAGCCCTCTCAAGGCTGCGACCCGGGTTCAAATCCCGGCAGGGGCACTCCATCTCAGGTTCACATCCCCTATAGGATACAAGCAACAACAAATTACCAAAAAGAGCTTTCTGATTTCTTTATTTATTTCCGTATTTTACGGCTAAAATGTTTATCACCTTTCCTTTATATAGGTTTCCAGTATAACGGAAACCCTTATAAATTAGCTTATTTTACATTATCTCATGAAAAAAGGAGTTATTTTAAGTGTTCTTAAACGCTGGAATATTTGGGAAAATAATATAGACACAGGAATAAAGAGAAAGAAATATCTCAAAGAAATTTATCCTTATTTAGAACGTAAGGAAGTTCTCGTTATCAAAGGTATTAGACGTTCTGGAAAATCAACCATAATGCAACAACTCATGAAAGAATTAGTTAAAGAAAGAAACGTAATCAAGAAGCAATTATTATATCTTAATTTAGAAGATCATAATTTCACACAGGATCTAAAAGTTTCTCTCTTTGACACGGTTCTAAAATCATACCTGGAACATACTCAAAACAAGAAAAAGGTATATTTTTTCATAGACGAAGTCCAAAGAGTTCCAGGTTGGGAGAGGTGGATCAGAACGAAATATGACCTCAAAGAGAATATTAAATTTGTAGTTTCGGGGTCTTCAGCTTCTTTGCTTTCAAAAGATCTTTCAACACTATTAACAGGGAGAAATCTCGCCTTTACGATCAGACCTCTTTCATTTAATGAATTACTTACTTTTAACAAAAAAGCCTCTCTTCAGGAGTATTTAGAATTTGGAGGATTTCCAGAAGTAGTTCTAGAGCAATCAACATCTAAGAAATTAAAAATACTTCAACAATACTTTGAAGACATTATACACAAAGACATCATTGATCGACATAGCATTAGAAATACAAAACAACTCATTAATTTAGCTCATTATTTGATAGGTTCAGCAGGAGCAAAAGTAAGTATAAACAAACTTTCAAGAACCTTTGGTATATCTAAAGACGCAATTGCTAATTATATTAATTACATGACAGACGCGTATCTCCTTTTTGAAGTCCCGTTCTTTTCTTTTTCAGCTAAAGTTAAGCATGATGTTGCGAGATTACCAAAACTATATGCATTAGATAATGGCTTAATCAATGTTGTTAATATTACATATTCAAAGAACGAAGAACAAATGTTTGAAAACACGGTATTAATTAAGCTGCTAGAAAACTATAGAAAAATAAGTTACTGGTCAGATGCAAAATCCGAGGTTGATTTCGTGGTTGAGAAAAGAGCTATTAATGTCACAGCCACAGATAAGATTCCTCCTCGAGAATGGAAAGGTCTAGAAGCATTTCAAAAGCGACATAAACAGTTTTCAACTCTATTAATCACAAAATCTACAGCTCAAGAGAATACAATCTCTTTGAAAAAATTTCTTGAAGAAGGATTCTAGTTTCATTTCTTTAGAAAGATCTTCTGCCTTCAAGTAATAAGATGATTATTTAAACTTTAGAACCGTATACCTACCGTAACAAAAAACGAAGTAGCGTGGGGATTTGACATCGAGTTACAGCCTCCGACAGGGGCAGACTTTTAAAAAGAAACTAGTACTCAGTCCTCCTTTTAACCGACAGTTTCTATACTATCTTTTCCAAGGCCTTAGAACTAAGAGTTAAGACCTAAAGACTACAATTTTTGTCATACATACTCTTTATTAGATGTATATTATCTTACAAATTTATGCAATCAACCCCAGAAGCAGAAATAAGGGACAAATACATCCCAATTTGGAGAGAGCTATTCCAAGCATGGCAACAATCGGGAAAATCCCAGTATCAAGAGATAGACGAAATAGAGATTTCAAGTGGTTTCAAATTTAAAGAAGGCTTATTCGTCGAAAAAGCAGGGAGCATATTCGTTGGTGTGGAGTTTAAGCTAGACCAAGAAACTGTTCGACAAGGCTGTCGTTTCGGAAAAGGTCGGCCATCAATCCACAATGATGTATGGTATGCAGAACCACACACAGAAAGCCGAGGTACCAATCTTAATATATCTGGCCCAGCTTATTTACATGGTCATGGATCTGTTCTTCACAGCATGTTCTACAACCCCCCAATAATCGATATTGTTGCAGAAGCATTGCAATCCTCTGTGGTCCATTCAGTTACTGCTTTCAATTCAAAAACACAAGAGCATTATCTCCAAAAAGGCTTCCTTCCGAATAAACAAGGCTCAAGCGCATTCATAAAGCTAGTTAAACCATCTACAAGAATCCAAGCTGAAGAATCCTACTACGAAAAAACTGACTATGTAGATTTATGGGAATCTCTCTTAGCTAAAACTTTAGCGGATCAACAATCTCATTCTATAGAACTACCTAAAACCTTCCTAACCCCAACAGAGTACATACAAGAGACTCTCTTTGCAGACCTTAAAGGATGGATGGCATATATTGGAACCAGAATAACAAGAGATTCAGACACAGTCATTTATGGATACCAATACGTTACCCAAAACAGGAGAAATCCTCTTCCGATCAATAATAGAAAGGATAAAATAAAAGAAGAAAACTATGCCAGCACTGACTTTGGAGTATACGAGCTAGAGCTTATGCAACGATATGATCCTTTGTTATTTCAGGTAATTTCTGAAGCAGTCGGAAAACCAGTGGTTCATATAAAAGAATGCTCCTTCTCACAAAAAAATCCGATAGATGCACACCTTCACGAGAACGGTTATTACCGCCTTGAAGGCTCACTTAATCTACAAAAAGTATATGACTTCTCATGAAAAAATCTAAATCTTGAGATCTACTGCTTCCCAGTAATAAGACATTATTTTATACTTTGAACCGTATACCTACCGTATCAAACTAAGAATTAGCAGAGCTTTGCATCACAAGTCCAGCGTTCAGCAGGGGCATTGAATCCGTGGTTCAATGTGCGCGGGCTGCAAATGGACTAAAAACTTTAAAAAAAATCGCGTTCAGCAGTTAATTTTAGTAAAATATACTTAAGGCAGATAATATATTTTAGAAGACTATATAAATAAGCAAAAGTATTCAAATATAATGGACAAAACTATATTAAAACAGGTCATTTCTGAACAAAAACTAATCTTTGAAAAAAAGATCAAAATAATAGATAGAACTATACCAGCGAAGGTTTATTCAACAAATAAAATAGTCGTTATCACAGGCATCCGAAGATGTGGCAAATCGACATTACTTCGACAAATTTCAAAAAAGATTAAAAATTACGGTTATGTTAATTTTGAAGATGAGAGATTTTTAAATTTCAATTTTGACGATTTTAACAATCTACTTGAATGTTTTTTAGAGAAAGATACAAACACTTTTTTCTTTGATGAAATACAAAACATTTATGGTTGGGAAAAATTTGTAAGAAGACTGTTTAGTGAAGGATATAAGATATTTGTTACTGGCTCTAATGCAAATCTGTTAAGTTCTGAGATTGCAACCAGCCTTACTGGACGGAATTTAAAAATTGAGCTCTATCCGTTTAGTTTCAAAGAGTATTTATCCTTTAAAGAGTTTAAAATAAAAAAACTGCTATTAACCGAAGATAAAGCCGCATTATCAAAATTCCTTAAAGAATATATCAAATTTGGTGGGTTTCCAGAAATACTACATTCAAAAGACTTCGAAGAGCTTAACCAAATTTATCAAGACGTTATAATAAAAGATCTTCTTGTTCGACAAAAAATAAGAGACCACAAAGATTTTAGGGAATTGGCATTGTATATCTTATCAAATGTTTCAAAAAGAATTAGCTATAATAATCTAAAAAAGATCCTCAATTTCAGTAACACATCAAAAGTAAAAGACTATATAGAATTTCTATCAGAAGCCTACCTTGTTTTTGAATTAAGTAAATACGATACCTCCATAAAGAAACAAATGATAAACGACAGGAAAGTTTATGCAATAGATACAGGGTTAATAAACTCAACAGCCTTTCAATTTAGTGAAAATAAAGGAAGATTACTAGAAAACATTGTTTATTTGGAATTAATAAGGAGGAAAAAAGAAGTGTATTACTACCAAGATAAATGTGAATGTGATTTTATAATCAGAGAAGGAAGAAATCTAACTCAAGCCATCCAAGTCAGTGTAACTCTGTTAGATCCTAAAACTAGGCAAAGAGAAATAAAAGGATTGAAAGAAGCAATGTCACAATTAAAAGTTAAAAAAGGGTTCATAATAACATTAGATCAAGAAGATTTTGTTGAAGGAATCCAATTGATACCTGTATGGAAATGGTTATTAGACATAAAACAATCTAAATCTTAAGAATCGACTGCTTTCCAGTAATAAGACATTATTTTATACTTTGAACCGTATACCTACCGTATCAAACTAAGAATTAGCGTGGGGATTTGACATCGAGTTACAGCGTTCGGCAGAGGCATCCTTTAATTTAGGCTCAGACATAATAGAAACCGAGCATTTTTTAAGTTAAAATTTAGCGTTATTGTCTATGAGCTTTCAATCATTATGGCAATTTGACACGCAAAATTTATCCACGCAAAATTCTATAAACTATTGTCCTTGTGGCGACAAATCATTTGATTTACAAGACATGTGCGCTTACGCAGAACACTTCTCAGGTAAACCAACAAATATGTCATCTGAAAAGATATCTCAACTTACTGAACACTACATATTTTGCGAAGATCTTAGAGAATTTGTCTCAAATTTAGAAGAGATGATGGATTCATACGAAAATTACGTGCAACAAAAATCAGAATAATCTACATTAAACAGCAAAGTAAAGATATTATTCTCAGAACACCCCGTTCGCAATCATGGCATCAGCAACTTTAACGAACCCGCCTATGTTTGCTCCATGAATATAATTTACTTGCTCTTTCCCCTCACCGTATTTCACGCATTGTTTATGTATATTGTCCATTATTTTCACAAGTTGACTACAAAGCTTTTTCTTTGTCCATTGCACTCGCATACTATTTTGTGCCATCTCAAGCCCTGATACTGCAACCCCTCCTG
>NYZO01000006.1 GCA_002687185.1 archaeon
AATTAAAAAAAATAATAGAAGAAAGAAGTCAAACAACTTATTTTGAGACTAATGAAATTAAAGTGAACTTACAAAACGTAGACCAAACTATGACAACAATAGAAGAAACTGAAGCAGATATATTTGTTGGAGGAGATCACTCTATAACTTATGGTACTGTTAAAGCGTTTGCTAAAAAACATAAGAATTTTGGACTAATAATATTTGATGCGCATCCGGACCTTGAAGTAGGAACTAAAAGTGTGTCGCATGAAGATTATTTACGGAAACTGTTTGATGAAAAAATAATTACGCCAGAACAAGTACTGTTAGTTGGTGCTCGAGCTATTAGTAAAAATGAAGCCGAGTTTATACAAAAAAATAATATTAGAACAGTCACTATGAAACAATTTGTTGAGGAAGCTATAAACGATACGTGTGACACTATAATGGAATTTGCTTATCAGTTTAATTCTGTGTATGTCTCCTTTGATATAGACTCAGTAGATGCTTGTTTTGTACCTGGAACCGGATACCCTGAAGTAGGTGGTATTTTGCCGCGTGAAGCACTCTATATAATTCAACGGTTAAAAAAAATGAAGAACTTACGTGGGTTTGATTTAGTTGAAGTTAATCCTAAGAAAGATACGGATAACATAACAGTTCAGTTGGGTGCAGAGATTTTGTATGCTTTACTTAAAAAAGAGTGAAAATATGGAAACAAATGAATTTGTGCCGTTTGTTGAGAGCGTATTATGAGACAGAAACTATTTTTTTAAGATTCTAAATCTTTATAATAGATATTTAATAGGCTGTATAGAATGAAGATAAATCCGTTCGGGTCTTTTGTTGAAAAAGATGTGGATTTTTTTGTGCCTTTTGTTGAAAAGACTTTAATTGAAGTTATAGGTGATGATTTTCCTAATGCCTTGGAACGTTTTACCACTAGACGTGATGTAGTAGATCGTCGTAGAAATATTTATGAACTTGCGCTTGGAAATGATCTTGCTTTACGAGAAGAACATTTTTTACGTGATATAATTAATGTACGTTATGGAACTGAAAGAATTTTTAATCATTCGTTGAAAGGTAAAGATTTTTTAACGCAAGAGGGTAAGATCAGAGGGTATATTCATATCAATGGACAACCTTCGTTTTATCTAGTTACTGAGGATTTTATTGCTGTGACTTGGCAAGGTAAATTTAGATACATAGATGGGTATCATGGACAACAGTTTGAAGCTCCTGAATTAGAAAAAATGCCACTTTTGACTGCAGTTCCATTATTGCTGAAAACGTATTATGAAAATTAAGTAATTTTTACGTGGTTGCTTTCTTCCATAATAGTTCAAAATTCTTCTGATAACTTTCTGCTACGGTTAGGTCTTTGATAATGAGTCCGTATGGATGCTCGGTAAATATAATAATCCCAACGGTGTCGCCGCGAATGACTGTTTCTGTTAATTGGGCGAAGTCTTGTGAGAGAAACTTTACTTGTGAGTATGGTCTTTTATTTAATTCATTACCAAAGGCCCTAATGGATTCGTCAAAGATTTGTCTTGAGCGAATTTTTCTTGCTATTCTTTTTGTGTGTAGGTTTTTCCACCATGTCTTTCCCATGATGTCGTACGTTACTTTTCTGCCTCCACCAAACGTGTTGTATTCTTTTCCTTTAGTGTTGAGGATTTGTGTGTAAATTTCACTTATGCCTTTTTTTCCTTTGTATATTGTTGCTACGTGTGTTTCTTTTGCGTTTGCTTGTTTTTGTTTTAATTCGGGAAGGAGCTCTGTGAATCGTTTCTTTTTATCGTCTATAAAACTGTAAAAATTTTCTGGGTTCGTCGCTTTGTATATGCGTTTTTTTCCTTCTTGTATGAAACTAATTAACCCTTTTTCTATTAAACTGTTTAAGCACCTGTGAATTACTGAGCTTTGGAGGTGGGAGTGTTTGAGTACTGGGCCTGCAGTTGCGTCTCCTAATTCTAAGAGCGTTGTGTAGGTTTTTATTTCTGCTTTGGTTAACCCTAAATCTTCAAGTATTGTTGTGTCCATGGTGCTTCGTCTGTTTGCGTGTTATTAAATGCTTTGTTTACAACACTAAATGGGAGGAGACTTATTCATAATGTGTTCTTTGTTGTTATTTATTAAGTGAAGTTGAGGTTGGGGAGAACATAAATGGAAAAAAAAATGTTAGATATTCTCGTTGTTGAGAGTGGGTTTGCTCATGTGTGTCATGCTGAAGATTATTTTTTAGAGCAGTCTGTGCATTTTTCTGACGTAAAGACATTACGCGAAGCTCGAGAATATTTAATAAATCATACACCAGATGGGATTATTTGTGATATCTTTATGGATACAGGATATGGGTCTGAGGAAGATATGGCTAATAAAGAGGAAGTGGCTGCTATGTTACATATTTGTCTCGGTTCTAATAGTCGATATCATATAGGTATTGATGAGTGGTGTGAACCTAATAAAGAAGGGCCGATGGGTGTGTTATTGTATGAAGAATTTGCTGAGTCTATTCCGTTTGTCTTTTGTACTGATAGAAATCATCATAATGAACTTATGGAGCCAGTATTTCAATATGTTTTGTGTCAAGAAGAGTATAGTGTGTTGGATAGATTAAATGCTGGACGAGTCCTAGTAGACGCGCAATGTGATCCTCTATGTTCTGTTGAAAGAAAAAATTGGGGACATGCCCATAAAGTTATGGGTAAACTCATAGATTATGCTAAGGACAACGAACTTCATAAAGTTAAACCGCCATCTTATTTTAGTTTTGCTGATTGGTTATGAGGTTCGGTTTTTTTATTGAAATTGATATTCTTCAATAATTCTATGTACGGGACCTGTTGGTGTTAACTTACTCTGAACTAAATCAATACCAATGACTTTTAATTCGCCTAAAACAGTGTCTTTTCGTTGTGTAATGAAATCTAATAATTGTGGTTTGTTTTTAGATGAAGTTATACGAGCTAAAGTAATATGAGGAGTATCTGTTGCTGGTTTGCTTGTTTTAATATTTTTGTCTATTTGCTCGATTAGTTTTGTTAGACGTTTTGAGTGAGCGTTTACTACAACCACGCGAATGAATGTTTCGTTTGGAAATACAGTTAAACCTTGTAACATAACATCAAATGGAGATTGGTTCTTTGTAACTTCTTTTAAACGATCATGGATAGTTGGAAGACGTTCACGGCTAATGTCACCTAAGAACTTTAAAGTCAAATGCAATTGATCAATAGATGAGAAACGTGCGTCTAAATCAAGTGATTCTAAACCTTTTAAAGTAGACTGGACTAACTCGCCTAATCCGTTACGAAATACAGTAGATATAAACAAACGCATCTTTTTGAGTATACTTAACTATTTAAAATTATCATGATTTATGTAAGTTATGGATATACGTGTGAAAAAACTTGAAGCTAATGCCACAATGCCAACGTTTGCAAAAGAAGATGATGCTGGAGCTGATTTGTATGCTTGCGAAGATGCAATACTTGAAGTTGGAGAGTCTAAAAAAGTGAAAACTGGGATAGCAATGGCGATACCGAAAGGGTACGTTGGACTTATATGGGATAAAAGCGGGATTGCTTCTGAATTCGGTGTGCATACAATGGGAGGGGTTATTGATTCTGGTTATAGAGGTGAGATACAAATTATAATGAAACATCTAGGTGATAAACCTGTTAAAATTGCTGCAGGTACGAAAGTTGCGCAAATACTTTTCCAAAAAATAGAAGCAGTTTCCTTTCAAGAAGTTGAAGACTTAGACCAAACTGAACGAGGGATAGACGGGTTTGGAAGTACAGGGGATCTCTAGAGTTGCTAACTAGGGATTTCTTAGGTCATGACAAAATATTTGATAGGTCTTTATCATGGAAATTAATGATGTGGATTTACCATGCTTTCTATACTTATTCAATAGAGATTTTCCGAAAAAAACTTAATTACCCATCGGACAAATGGACAAGTGTGCGCGTAGGGTTTATAAGGCTGTTTTACTTATATAGTAAAATGCAATTTAAGAGTTATGGGTCATATTTACTTATTAAATAATAATTATAGGTTTAACTTGAGGAGGATGTCATATTTGTAAATGGAAAAAATAAATAAAATCGTTGTGTTTCGAAATCAGAAAATTAAGAGAATTTGGTTTAAAGAAGAGTGGTATTTTTCAGTAGTTGATATTATAGCTGTTTTAACTGAAAGCGTTGATCCAACTGCTTATTGGAGAAAACTAAAACAACGACTTAAGAAAGAAGGAAATGAAACCGTGACAAATTGTCACGCTTTGAAAATGCTTGCGGTAGATGGTAAAATGAGGCTTACTGATGTGGTGAATACAAAAGATGCATTTAGGTTGATTCAATCAATTCCTTCGAAAAAAGTAGAGCCTTTCAAACAGTGGTTAGCAGAAGTAGGATCTGAAAGAATACAAGAAATAGAGAATCCTGAGCTAGCACAAAATAGAGCTAAAGAGTACTATGAACTAAAGGGTTATCCTAAACAGTGGATTGACAGAAGATTACGGGGGATTGCGGTCAGACAAGAATTAACAGATGAATGGGGAAGTAGAGACGTTAAAACTAAAAAAGAATTCGCAATTCTTACTAATGAAATTTCTAAAGCTACGTTTGGAAAAACTGTTGCCGAATATAAAGAATTTAAAAGATTACAAGAAAGAAATCAAAATCTTAGGGACCATATGACTGATTTCGAATTAATATTTACTATGTTGGGTGAAAAGACAGCAACAGAAATAACTCATGAAAGAGATTCAAAGGGATTTAAGGAATGTAGAGATTCTGCTAAAGAAGGTGGAGACGCTGCAAAAGAGGCGAGAAGAAGCATTGAAAAACGTCTTGGAAAATCTGTTATTTCTGATGAAAATTTCTTATTAAAGAAAAAAAATCTAAATAAATAATGTAGGCAGGCACTAGGATGATATGTTCTTATGATTGATAAACAAACTGATCAATCTTTTTCTTAGCTTTCTGACGCTTCTCTTGGTGTGAGGTTAAAAACGTATTTAGTTTTTTGATTAACATTGCTTTTAACTCGCCAGATAACATACTGCCGGATTTATATGATTCGTAAATGTCTTTTAATTTAGCGTCGTCTTCCTCGAAAAAAGTTAACCATTGATACGAAATATCAATATTAGGATCGCCGCCTAGTTTTTTGTGTTCTTCAATCGTTGGTTGGCCGCCTGAAAATGCATGTTTGTTAATCTTCTTTTTTACCGTACTTGCATTATCTACCGTGAAGATTGTACTATTGTCCCCTGCTGAACTCGACATCTTACCGTCAGTTTGCATGCCGCCTAAACCGGGTAAAAATCGACACTGAATAGAACCTGGTTTGTAATAACCTAACTTTTGAATAACGTCTCTTGTGACACGAAAATGTGGGTCCTGGTCAATTGCGTGTGGAATTAAACAAGGTATTTTTTTCTTCTTAAGAACAGATGGCAGGAACGCAGGGACAGCTTGCATAGCAGTATAGAAAATTGCGCCGATATTTTGTTCGTTAGTAAAACCAAAGCTTGAGCGTACAGTCGAATACGTAATTAATTTAGCTACACGGACAGCTTCCTTATACATGGTGTTAGCATGACGAGTGTCGATTAGAAAATGAGTTTTCTTAGGATCAAAACCTAACGCAATTACATCTAACATATTCTCATTAGTAAACTTTTCTACATCATCTAGCCTTAAATCACGTTTCATTAAGAATTTCTCTTCATCGGGGAACTGGAACCATAACTCGACACCAAATTTATCCTGTAACCACTTAGTAAACATCCATGGGATCATGTGGCCCATATGTGTGTGATTAGACGGGGATCTTCCAGTGTACAAAAAAAACTTGTTGCCTTTCTCATATTGATCTAAAATAAACGGTAGGTCACGGTGAGCGAAAAATATGTTTCTTCTTAAAAAATGATGGACCGGGCCAGTGTGCTTTTCGATACGTTTTTGTAATTTATTATCAATTGCTGAGACGCCGAACTCTTTGACTATCTTGTTATAATCAATGTTGCCCTTAACTTCCCAAGGAGTTATTACTAACTTAGGGCTGGACTCAAGTGTAATGTTTGGTTCAGTTGCGACTGTATTTTTGGTTTTTAATAAAGAAAGGTTTTGTTTAAAATCTTTGAGTATGCCTTGGATTTCTTTTTCGCTTATCGCTGCACAAAACCAAAATAGATAAAGACAATTAGTAGTATTTTCAGTAATCTTAGTGGACGCGTCTGGACCGTAAAGAAGAGTAGTAATAACTTGATCGTTTTCTCGTAATACAATATCATCCTTTTTTAGAGATTGCCTCTGATTATTTATTTTAGTGTAATTTTCTCCGCCGTCGCTTAGGTCGAATGTAATATCGTTTTCTATAGCATTTAAGTCGTGGCCGGAGATGATACAGTAATGTTTTAGTTCGGCTAAAAAAAGAATATCGACATAAGCAGATTGAGTTGGGATCTTTTTGCCTTGTAAGACTGATTTTAATTGGAATTCGATAGGATAACTCTTTGCGAAACTTCTATGGAAAGATCCTTGCTCTTGGAGACGCTCGATTGTTTTAAGGTCAGAATTCTTCTTTATCGCTTTTTCAAGTTTGAGTTTTTCAGCTTCAATACGTGGATTAGTCTTTTTGTTTTTTATGTTTTTAATAAGGATAGCTCTGAACGATATGTTTGGGTATCTCTTACGTAGTCTTGAAGTTAGTTTAATTTTCATGATGTTTTATCTATGATGACAATATTGTTTTTAAGTAAAGAACTAAGTTCTTAATAAAGATTCAGTTTTTTTTTGTTTGTTTCCGAATATACAAAACAATCTTTCTAAACGTAGTAGGAGTAGGGTTATCTTTATACGCTTTCAATAAAGGAATCATCTCACTCTTCTTTAAATTTATACCCTTCTTTTTTAAAATATGACGCATGCGAAACGATAAAAAATATTGACAACATTGAGTTAAATTCTTTGGAGTTCTTGAAGCATGGCACTTCTCAAAATCGATCATTACAATTTTACGTTTTGGAACAACGAAAATATGCTTTTGTGGGTGCTGTAATTCTTCTTTGATGACCTTTAATCGATCTATTTGACGGCATTGGCGAAGGATAGCTAAAATCAAATCTAGAGGATGGTCGTCTTGTTTAATGAAATCTTCAAACAAAGGGCCGTCAACGAACTCGTACATGATTTTACCCTTAGTATAAGACAATAGTTTTGGGCCGATGCCAACCTTGTTTAATTTTCTAAGCCAATAAGCCTCGTTAAACGAGCGGTCGCTTGATTGGTTGAAGATTTTTAAGGCCACTTTTTTATCGTTTAGGGTGCCTGCATAAACAGAGGAACGCTTGCCTTTAGCTAAAAACGAGAAACCTTGCATATCTGTGATATTTTAATAGAAAGATATTTATATACTTGTGTGATTGAGTCAAACTATGAAAAAAGGTGGATTCTATAGCGTATTCCTGATAGGAGTGTTGCTTCTAATACCAGTAGTTATAGCGGATTCAGAGAGTTGGTTAATAGCAGAAGCTAAAAGTGAAATTGCAACGCTTGAGCCGGAAACATTAGCCTTTGTATTACTTGCGTCAAATACAGACGAAGATGTAGACTTTTTCTTAGAGGCCATCGAAAATTTAGAAAGTGTTGAAGAGTGTTATCCTAGAGGTGGATGTACTGTGCGAGATACTGCAGCAGTAGTATATGCTAAGAAATTGTTAAGGCAAGATGTAGAAGATGCAGTAGAGTGGCTTGAACAAACTAAAGTTGTAGCGCACACGAAAGGACAATGGCTATTACAAGTTGAAGCGGCTAAAGAAATACATTGTAAAATAACTAGCGGTGCTAAAACGTTCGAAGTTGATGTATTACAAGATAAAACAGTTAGGCAATGTGATGGGTATTTTGTTGATCTGCAAACTTGTGCAGGGTTTGGACGAGGAATTGATGATCTGAGCGTGACTTGTGGAGAGGAAGATGAGTCAGATAAAGTTATTTTGTCGTTATTGAGACAAGATGGAACTAATTATTATCTTATTGATCAAGAAGAAGGAGATGATGTGACGTTTGAGCTTGAAGATACGTGTTTTCCATTAATTAATGGAGCAAGCGATTGTGATATTGATAGCACAGCGCTTGCGTTGCTTGCGCTCCAAGATACGGAATTTGCAAGCTTTTCACACCCGTATTTAACTGTGAGTGCTATAACGCCAATGCACATGTTTGCGTTAGCTGCGATCGGTGATGATGATGCTAGTCAATCAAGGGCAGCTGAAATGATTGGGTCAGACGGGTCGTATAAAGGAGACGGCTTACAGACCGCTTATGCATACTTAATATTGAAAAATTCAGCAGAGTTTTCTGAACAAGCAGAACTTGCGCAAACTTGGCTTATAGAACAGTTAGGTGAGACTGGTATTAAAAGTCAATTAATAGATACAGCGGTTGGGTTGTATGCGCTTGAAGGCACGCCTATTGTGCGAGGTAGAACTGGTGGTGGCGGGCTAAACGGGTATTGTGGTGATGATATAACAGACCCTGGAGAAGATTGTGACGGGGATGATGATGTCACTTGTCCTGGGCAGTGTGGTGAGGCAGGCACTTTACTTGAATGTTCTTGTCTTGAGTCTACTAAGACTTGTTCTGTAGATGATGAGTGCATATTGAATGCTGATTGTTCAGGTACAAAAGTTTGTGATCCGTTTAGTTGCTCGTGTAAAGAACAGGTTGTAGAAGCCGGTTGTAGTGCTAGTGACGAATGTCAAATAGATAGGGATTGTTCTCTTGATGAAGTGTGTGATCTTGAAAGCTGTTTTTGTGAGGCGGTGAGCACAGTTGCTAGTTGTGTGGTTGATGAAGAAGTTACTAGTGCATGTGACTGTGGGGGAGATACAGTGACTGATGGATTTTGTTGTGAAGAAGACGGGTTCCTTGTGCCAGGATTCTCTAAATGTGGTGGTTCCGGAGGGCTTGGATGGCTATGGTGGATTGTTGCAATAATTATTCTTGGTGGTGGAGGGTTTGGAGTGTGGAAAACTGGAATGTTTAAGAAAAAAGAAAAAACGGTTGCTAAACCGATGCCGATACCGCAACGTGCGCCGCAGCCTAAATTTCAACAGGCGTTCCAACCGCAAACAAACCCAGGGCAGCCAAGTGCTAGGGCGCCAGACACAGCGATTGAAGAACAATTAGATAAAAGTATTCAAAACGTTAAGAAAATGTTGTCGAAGAAGAAATAAGCTTTTAACCTTGAACTCGGAAGTTTCGCTTAGTTTTATGAACATATTTTGAACTTTAAGCATAAACGGTTATAACCTTTATTTATCTTTATTTTAGAGATGATGATCGTTTTTCAATCCGCGTCAGTTAAAGCGAGTGAGTTATCTACTTTAATTTTTGGAATTGTTTTAGGGTTAGTTTTTTTAGTGATTTTGTTTGAGAAGAATACTCTTGGTTAGTATTGTTATATTCTATGAACAATATCTTTAAATGGAGGGCTGAAATTTGGTTAGTAATGCTAAGGAAAAATAATTTACTTGTCGAAAAATTCGGTCCTTTTTGGGGGCGGATTCAACGGGGATTTGAAAGGGTTAAGGATAATAGTGATATTGGTCAGAAGAGCCCATATTGTAGGCATGATTTGGATTTGAAAGTGAATTATAGTCTTGATAATGTTGATTATGAAGAGTATCTTAAGACTATCCAGGGTGCTATAGAAGATTCTCATCAAGAGACTGTTAAAACTAGAGAAACTTATACCAAGGCGATTGCTGAGACTGCACAAGAAACTATAGATACTATTAAACCTATATTGACTGGGTTATTTTGTAGTTTGCCTACTAAACCATACATAACTGATATTATGTTAACTCAAGATCAAGCAGTAGAGTGGGGGTATACTTCTGACCAAGCAAAAGATATTCTTGTAAAACCTAATGGAAGATCATCAATTATGGAGAGAAATGGTATAGAGGGAATGATTATAGAAGATGAGGCTGTATCTTATAGGGTTGTGCTTGGGAGAGAAGGGTTATTTAGGTTTGGATATCATGGAACCTCTAATTTTGAAAATAATGGCTCAAATTTGAGATACGATTTTAAGACTAAAGAAGAGCATGCAGTAGATTATGTTAAATATTCAGATACGGCGTTGTTACAATTATTTAGGTTAGGGAAATCGGTGGATTGAAACCAAACGTTTATATAATCGTCTGAGTTTAATAGTCGTTAAAGAGGTATATTATGCAAGCAATGCAAGATTCAGATTTTAGACTGAGAGTTTTAGAAGAGAGGTATAGTAAAGTTCGTAGTAGACTAATACTAATTAACCAAAATATGCTTGAAGAGTTTAAATTGTTTAATGGGGCTGTTGAAAAATTATCTCAAGAGATGGATATTATGCGTAAAGATATGGAAGAGATTAAAACGGTTACGCGGACGCTCCTTAAAACATCACAGCAGTTTGCGCAAAAAAAAGATTTCTTAGCAGTGGAAAAGTATATTAACCTGTGGAACCCTTTGCATTTTGTGACAGAAAAGGAAGTTAAGGAACTAGTTAAAGCGGAGGTTGCAAAAAATCGAAAAACCTAAGAAAGAAACTGATGCAGTGTCAGAAGCAATTAAACAACAAAATAGTGGTAAATTAGATAAGGATGTTGCTAAATTTCTTGGAGGAGAAGGTATGTCAAATACTGCTGTTGATTCAGGTATAGCACAAGCTAACCTGTCAAATAAAGGTGCGAAAGACCCGCTTGATATGGGGTCGGTGTTTGATGAAAAAAATGAGGCAGTAGGGCAACAAGCAGCTAATCCGATGGAGTTTGAAGGGGCGCCTACATTTAAAGGGATGCCGGATGGAGTGGAGCCGGTTCCTGGTGTGCCAGGTAATTTAGATATGCAAGCGCCAGGGGTGCCTGAAGCGCCTAGTCCACAAGCTGATGCTCCAGTGCAAAAAGGGCCGGAAGCAGTCAATGTTACTACAGAGCCTAGTATGGCTGCGCCTGATCAGAATGAAGTGCCTGTAATGACACAAGGACGGAGTGGACAAAGCGTTGAGCCAATGTTGCAATCAACTCAACCCGTGCAAGAACCAGCAGTAAGTACAATCGGTTCTCAAGAAACAATACATCAAATTGCAGAAAAAGTAGTGTATGAGAAATGGGACGAGCTTATGGGAGATGTTGGAGACTTTTCACTTTGGAAACAAAGCATTGAACGAGAAATTAAATCAGTTAAACAAGAAGTGTTACGCGTTAATGCACGAGTAGAAGGTGTACAAGCAAGTGTTATGGGCAAAGTTAAAGAATACGGGGATAGTGTATCGTCACTTGGAACTGAGATGAAAGTGCTTGAAAACGTGCTGCAGAAAATAATTGAGCCGCTAACAAATAATATTAAAACGTTGTCGAAAATAACTGAGAAATTAGATCGATCAGTGAAGTAGTGTTTGTTTTCTAAAATAAATCTATTATAAAATTATGTTATCCTTCTTTAGATAAGTTTTGTACAGCAAATAGTGAAATGAAAAGAAGTACTAATGCGCCCAAAACTTTAGCGCTGAAAATCGTTTTGAGAAAGTCTGATTTGGCTTGGTCTTCTGGAGTGTCAGATTCTATCTCGCCAATAGGGCCGAACACTTTACCGATCGTAATTAATAGAGCTATGATAATGAAAGTTAAAATGATCCACATAATAGCAGGGTCGTTTGGGACGTTCTCCATTTTAGCGCCCATGAACATGAAAACGGCGAATATTAAAAATATTAAAATGAATAAGATAACGAACCAAGGGACTAACTCTTTGACGAACGTAACCGCTTTGCCTGAGAATAAAAATACTAATGAGATGCTTAAAGCAACAATCCATTTTAAACCGGTGCTCTCGCCCATTAATTTGAACTTAGATAAGACTGCGTAAATTATGCCGAAAATTAATAGAAACGTAAATATCGGTAGGAAAAATTGCAGAACAGATAAGTCGAGTTGAGCCATTTTTAATCTGGTTTATTAACTTGAAGTTTCTCGTCTATATTATCACCAAAGCCTATGATCCCTGCGAATACAGCGATTATTACTCCGATCCCAACTAACCACCAACCATAATCTTGTAATAAATAATGTAGGGTTGAATTTTGAAGTGATTCGGAGTTAACAATGAATAATCCTACTAAAGTCAAAATAAATAATAGAGTAAAGACTACGCCCTTACCAGCCATATCATCTACTTTGAAACCGATTAGACCCATTAAAATTAATAATGTTACCATCAAAATCATAATGAATGCAAATCTTGGAAGATATACATTGATGCGATCTACTACGCCGTATTCAGGTAAAAGAGTAATTAATGAGACTACGAGAGCAACAACTACATTTACAGACTTTGCCCCTTTGTCTTTTCCAAATATTTTTATCTTTTGAAGAATAGCGTACATAATGGCGAATACTAATAATATCGGAAGCAATACATCATAAATGCCAATATCCTGTAATGTATAGACTATGTCGTATAAATCACGTGCCATTATTAACCGTCATCTCCTTTCTTATCATCATCTTTTTTCTTTCCACCAAAACCACCAGTAATAAATACCATCGCTAAAACAACAACTACTAATAAAACTATCGTTGTGACAACAGGGCTTGTAGAATTGTTAATGATATAATCCCAACTGATCTCTAACCAAGTCTCATCACCTGATTTTAAGGCGTTTAAGAAGATAATAGCTACGCCGATTAACATGATAATTACAAATATCCAGTAGATTGGCTTGTGTTTTTTGTGTAAATCTAATTCGCCGGTGGTCATGAAAATGCCGATTAAGATCAGAAATGATAATGATAATACTAATAATAAAACAACGTTCGGTAAGATAGAACTAATCGCATTGACAACACTGTTCGTTGAAATTACAAAGAAAGCAATAACAAACGAAACCATAGCGTTCAAATTCTTTTTAGGTAATTTATCCTCGCCTTCAGTACCCAAAACACGAGTCTTTTCTAGAACAGCGAACAAAATAGCAAAAACAAACAAAAAAGGTAAGATAATATCGAATAATCCGAAGTCTTTGAGGAATTCAACAGCGCCAGCTAAGGCAGATGCCATTTTTAATCTTCACCTCTTTTTTCTTTCACTCTTGTAACCTTTATTCAACGATTTCTTCTTCTTCAGGCTTGTCACCCTCATACGACGGGACAGCAGTTTTACTAATAATAGATATATCGCCAATCGCGCGCACTAATTGATGCGGGACAATGACGCCCTTAGCGCCGCCTAAAACACGTTTTAATGAAGAGTTCTTAGTCGCTTTAATACGCCAGCCGGAAATCTTGTTGGCTGTTAGAATCGGTTCTTCAATGTCGCCGAAATACTCGCCGTCGTCAGTGTATGCGGGCATCTCGAAAGTTTCTCGAATTCGTTTGGTTTTTAATGCCATAATTTAATCGCCTCCTACACTTATTTCGTCATTCGTTTCCTTATTTAAATACTTTGCGGCTTCATTATTTAGCTTTGAGTGTGGAGGATTGAGTATTCTTTGAGTTTTTCCAAAGGTTTTTAAGGTCAATTGAATGTAATAGGATTATGATTACGTTTAAGAATATAACTATTATTGGAACATCTCACATCTCACCTAAAAGTGTTGCGTTAGTTAAGAAAACAATACTAGACGAAAAACCAGAGTTTGTAGGGATTGAACTTGATTTTAGACGGTTTACACATCTGAACTCAAACGCGAAAAAAAGAAAATTATCGATCAAAGATATAAAAACGCTAGGGATGACCGGGTTTTTTCTAAACTTAGTCGGTGGGTGGCTTGAGAAGAAATTAGGTGAGTTAACAGGAAGCGCGCCAGGAAGTGAGATGATAATGGCTGCAAAAGCTGCCAAACAAATAGACGCGAAAATACTTTTACTAGACCGAGACATAACAGTTACGCTAAAACGACTATCAAAAAAAATAACCTTCAAAGAAAAAATGACCTTTGTGTGGGATATAATAAGCGCGCCATTTAAAAAACGGAAAATAAAATTTGATCTGAAATCAGTGCCAAGCGAAGAATTAATAATAACTTTACTTAAAGAAGTTAAACAAAAATATCCTAATGTACATAAAGTGTTACTCGCAGAACGAGACCTCTATATGGCAAAAGGTTTAAATACATATATAGGTAAACCTGAAAAAGTAATAGTCGTGGTCGGGGCTGGACATGAAAAAGGGGTTTATACGCATCTTCAAAGAATGGCGAGAGATTGAAACGTTTGTTTTGGTTTGGATAATACTGAGCATAATATTCTCGTTCACATTTAGAAATGATTGGAGCGTTGTTTTAATCACAGGGTTTGTTTTAGGGATTAACGTAATTTCAACTAAACTTGCAGCCAGAAAATATGGGTGTGATGCGAATCTTAATCTTTGGGCAATCAGACGATACGGGCTTAGGAAAAGTCATGTACTATCAAAAAAACAAGCTGTGCCAACCGGAGTGATTTTTCCACTTTTATTCGCATTAGTATCTAGAGGGGCGTTAGTATTTTCGCTAGTGTCAACGTTTAATTTTGGAGATACAACACGTACAGGGAGACTTAGGCCGCATTTTACTGAGCGTGAATATGCGTTCTCACTTTTCCTAGGACTATTGCCGCTCTTTGTATTGTTACCGATCTTTGCTGCAGTAGGTGCTAAAACTGCGTTGTTCATAACAGGAGTTTATACGCTAGGGCAACTGATGCCGCTACCTGGGGCTACCGGGATGTTTATAGTGTTTAGCT
This sequence comes from archaeon, assembly GCA_002687185.1. GTDB lineage: Archaea > Nanobdellota > Nanobdellia > SCGC-AAA011-G17 > GW2011-AR20. Next base: position 14,774 of record NYZO01000006.1, read on the forward strand.
CAAGAACATTGTATGTGTTTATGTTAACATTGTTCTTCTCAATACTTGCGCTATTAAGTGTGCTTAACATAATAGTCATATTGTTGCTTGCAATAACGTTCGCAGTCTTAGTTACGATATTTTATTACTATAATTTTGTTAGTTCTGGTTGAGTAAATAGATTGGAAATCATCATGAAAGAAACGAGTTTACATTAGACTTTTTAGAGTTTGAAATACGTCTGTGAAACTTTCACTAAAACGTGAGTCAAGGTTTTCTATAGCAGAACCAGTGAATGCTTCGTTGTTGTTAGTAGTCTTGTTAACCGAAGAAACAGTATCTTTGATAGGCTTCTCATCAATTATACGAAACAAACCGCCACCGTCTGTGCCAATATAAACATAGCTTGGGTTTGATGGGTCGACTGTGATTACGTTGATTAAAGGGTGAGGTAAATCTGTTTTGAAAGGTCGCCAAGAGTTGCCATTGTCAGTGCTTTTGAAAAGGCCTTTTGGTTTATACTGGTCTGAGTGAGGCAAAACATTAGTGCCTGCGTACAAAATGTTAGGGTTTATAGGGTCAATAGATAATTCATTAATGTGTTCGTTGCTAAATACTTGAAGCCATGATTCTCCGCTGTTAACAGACTTGTAAATCCCGTTCTTTGATTCTGTGCTGTCTTTATTAGTTAAGTACATAGTGGATGGATGGGACGGGTCAATTATGAATGAGTCAGCATTGCTATAGTATAGCTTATCCCAATTTTTTCCGCCGTCAGATGTTTTGAAGACGCCTTTGTTTGAAGTTAAGTATAAAATGTTTCTTTCAGTTGGATGCAAAGCTAAAGTGGATTTACGGTCAATGATAGGCAAAGGAAGGCCGTTGTTGGCGTTAAACCAAGAATTGCCGTTGTCAAGGGATTTGAAAATGCCGTGGCCCATGCGCGTAATATAGATTATTTCTGTGGATTTATCGCCCGGTTGGTCGATTACGATGTTTGTTGTTTCGCCACCAGCAGGGCCTTGAGGGAGGTCTTGGTCTATTCTTGTCCAACTCTTGCCGAAATCAGTGCTGCGCTCGATTCTGTTTGCTAACAGTCCGTCTGATTGGGTGTCGCCGTAAGATACATAAACAGTGCCAGGAGCAGCATTGTTTGTACTAATAGTCATAGGCTCAATGGATGAGTCAGGGGTTGGGTCAGGTGTTTTTACCGGTTTGAAAGATTGACCTTTGTCAGTGCTCTTGAAGAGGCCGAGGTTTGTGTAACCTGCATAAATTGTATCTGGGTCAGTTGGTGAAATATCAATTGTGTTTATGATAGAATTCTCAAGACCGGTTGATTGCCATTGGTTGCCTGTAGATGGGTTTGTGTGGAGACTTTCCCAATTTTTTCCTTGATCTGAGGATTTGAAGACGTTGCCAGAGTCGCTATAAATTATATTGTTAGGGTTAGATTGGGAAATAATTACATTTGCGCCTGTCCAGAAACTAGGGAACGGATGATGCACTCTTTGGACGGTTTCTTTGGTCATAATATGTTGCCAGGTTTTGCCTGCGTCAGAGCTTTGGGAGACACCTTGTTTTGAGGCGAAGTTGCTAGTGTAGAGCTTATCCGGGTTGTTAGGATGGATTATGATGTCAGTATATTGAGACTTTGAGCCGGTCTCTAAACCTGTGTTTTGTTTGTTCCAAGATTGGCCGCTGTCAGTGCTCTTATAAACACCGTCCTTGAACACAGTTATATACAAGATTTTGGGGTCGGTTGGGCTGATTGCGATGCCGCGAGTATCTGCTTGACGGCTAAGGCCGATAAAATTAGTGCGCCAATTGATGCCGCCGTCAACGCTCCTATAAATGCCGTCTGAAGTGGTTGCAAATAACTGGTCAGAATCGCTTGGGTCGATTGCTATACGAAAAATAGTGCTCATAGTTAATAGTTTGTTTGAGCCGGTGTTGATCTTCTTCCAGGTTTGGCCTGCGTCTTTGCTCTTGTAGATCGTGCCTTTGCCGTACTCGAGGCCGTTACTATTTGCTTTTTGTACGCCTAGGCCGAAGCCGATGCCTGCAAATAAAATGTTCGAGTCGGTTGGGTCGATAGCAATAGTGTTTACAGGTTGACTAAACACTTGTTTTGAAGTGGGTGGGAAGCCTGTGCGTTTGAGTGTCCAAGAGTCGCCTGCGTTTGTGCTTTTGTAGACGCCGCCAGTAGTTGCTAAATAAATAGTGTCAGGGTTGGTTTGGTCGATTACAATTTGTTGGATCACTAAATCGTTTAAACCGTTGTTAATAAAATCGAAACTTTTACCGCCGTTAACTGATTTGTACATGCCGCCAAGGTCTGTGCCGATATATATTATGTCTTTTTTGTTAGGATGGATTGCAAGGGACGTGAACCAACCGCCGCCGCCAGGGCCGATTGGGCCAGTTACACTAGAAGTTATAGTATTGCAGATTGGGTTGGTTTCGTCTGGGCAGGTAGGATCTGCTGATTCGTTTGCGTCTGGTAATTGGTATTTACAAGGGCCCTGATAATCAATAGTTATGCCTGCCTCCTCTGCAAGGCATGAGTTACTGTATTCGATGCCGTTAGTTCCGCAAACAGGATAGTAGTTGGATGTACAGGCTGTTGATTCTACGATGATTGTTTCATTGTTGTTAGGTGTGCTATCAATAGATTCTTGAGCGCAACCGGCAACTGTAATTAAGATTGCGCTTACTAACACATAAAATATAATTGAAGGTTCTCTTTTTTTGTACATAAAGACGTTATAGATGAACTTGTTAATTAAAGTATACTTTTTATAACGAAATAAAACTGAATAATCCTTTTTGAGTGAACCAAACAACTGCGATCCAACCGAAAAAACTTGAGAAGCCGAGGATGCCAAGTACTAGAATAAAAGTGCAAATGACGTCGATAATACTTGCAACGTCTGGGATGAACGGGACAGATTTTAATAAAAGAATAGCAACTAAGATTAAAACGTAGGGTGAGGTTATACCAAACAGTGTGCCTACCGTTGCTAAGGCTGCTAGTATATCGATAACGCCGAATAGTTTGAGCATTGAAGTGGCTTCTTTGGTGTGTATTTAAGGATTTTGAACTGTAGTTTAATCTAGTGTTTTATGAGGATCTCTTTTTTGTTGTAACTGATCTTGTGTAATCGTAGTATCTGTTCACATTCATGAGTGTTTTTGATAGGGACCTGTAGAACGCCTGGTCTTAGACGTTTTGCTTCTAAGTGCTTGAGCATACCTTTGTCATTGCGGCCACTTAAGACATAGTTGAATTTTACTTTTTCGGTGTGTGTTTTGTCTTCTAAGTGGTACGTAAATAAAGCGTGGCTTGAAAAACCTATCTTAGATGAAAATGGCACTTTGTCAAAAAGACTTATACCTTCAAGAAAGATTCCTGTACGAGCAAAAAAAGCTGGGGTAAATAATTCGTGCAATAAAATCGTTTTTATGTCTATCTTTTGGTCTAATTTGATTTTTTTCTTTATTTGTTGTATTTTCTTTAATCGATCTTTTAGTGTTCCTTCATGGAAGATTACAACAATATCTATGTCGTTTGGTTTTTCTTTCCCCTGGATTGTTGAGCCGTAGACTATGATGTCAAATATGGTTCTGTCTTTTTTTTCAGTCTTTAAGCATTTTTGTAATTGTTTTAACATCTTCACGTAACACCTCCGTTGCTTCTTTGTTTGATTTTTGAGTGTAGCTTTCTTGGTAAAAAGGGAAGTCTCTGTCGAGAATTTCGTATATTTGTGGGTATTTTTCTTCTACTATCCTGAAACGTTTCGTATGAGATGATGGGACTATATTTTCTTTTTTTAAGATATATAAATCGACTCCAGCACACATTGCTTTGAAAAATAAAGTAGTGGCAATGTTGTATTTCTTTTGATTGTATGCGCTTTCTGCACCTTCTTTGTATTCGTTGAAGTTTTCTTCTAAGATCTCTTTTCGTTGGTCCATTTGTATTGTATAACTAAAACGTTATTTTTAAGCTTTTCTGTTGTACTGTATGTCTTGTTGTATTATATAACTTAAACTACTTTTTTAGCCTTACTTGTTGTATTGTATGTATCTTGGTGATTTAGAGTTTATATCTTGAATGTCTTTAAAAATTGTTTTTTTTTAGATAGTTTTTATGGGTAAACATCAGATAGATCTTATTGTTATTGACTGGGATGGAACCGGTAAACCGGATGTTGGAGTTACTGGGGCATGGGATGAAGGATCGTACTTTGGACTTACAAATTTAGTAACAACCCTGAAGAGCTCAAACAATTATCCCCCCCTTATTCTTTGTACAGGACGGCCTCACAATTATGTTGTTTGTGCCATACAAAGTATTGGAGCATATTGGGAAGGATTTCCTTCTATTTGTGAAAATGGTGGAACTTTTTATGATCCTATGACGAAAGAGACGATGTTTCACCCTAAACTTTTGAAGCCAGGTACTGATGAACTGTCTGTTACTTGGAGAGATTTTATCACTGCCTTAGAAAATGATGTTAAATATTTTACGAGTAGGACTAATGGGAAGTTTGAACTTGGTAGAGCTGCGACTGTTACTATTAGACCGCCTCAAGGGACAACCATTCAAGAATATTTTCAGCAAGTATGTGGTTTCTTATCTATGTATAAATCTTCGATAGAAATAACACATTCGAGCTCAGCGGTTGATATAATGCCAGAAGGGGTTACTAAGGGAACAGCGCTAAGGCATTTGGCAGATAGTTTAGCTATTTCATTAGAGCATGTACTGTTTATTGGAGATAGTCGAAATGATATTTCTGCATTCAATGTTGCAGGGATTAAAGCTGCGCCAGCCAATGCGACAGATGAAATAAAAGATCTTGTTTTAGCGTCTGAAAATGGTTATGTTGCTGACAAAAAAACATCACTCGGTGTGTGTGTGATTGTTTATCATTATTTAGGGTTGTAAGTTATTTTTGAGTTAACATATTCTTAAATCCTGGTGTCCATTCATCAGAAATCATTAAAAGAGAATCTATTGTTTTAATCACTTGAGGGAATTCTTTTTTTAGGTCCTCTATTATCGTATAGTATTCTTGATAATTATTCACTACTAATTCGGGTTCAATTTGCCATAAATTTCTAATATAGTAATGGATATTTGGTAATTGAGAAAGGTACGCTAAGAGTTTTCTTTCATCTTCTTTTGTATAGCGGTCAAGTTTAATAATCGACTTATAAAGTTCTAATCCTAGCTTGTTGAGATCTATGCCTATTCTGTATTGGATGATAATACCTTCTTTTTCTAATTTTTTTAATCGGTGTAATGCTATGGTTGGGGTTGATTGTACGCTCTTTGCAAGATCGGTAATAGGAATGCGTCCATTGTTGATTACTTTTTCTAAAATAGTGTTATCTAATGCATCTAGTTCGTTAGTACTGATTTCACCCGCAAACATGGTTGGTGGGACTATTTGATTAGTAAAATACATCTTTGGATATTGTTTGACGTCCAACAGAGTGCCTCCTTCTTCTTCTACTATGATGCTGTTAAATTGTGCTATTATATGATTTTTAACTTCGTAGAATTCGTAATCACTTTTAGCAAAAATGCCGAATATGATGTCCCATTTTCCTGAGAATTCTCCTAGCCAATATACGTTTTTTGACGTGCGTAATTCGTTAAGTAATTTCTTTTTTTTAAGCGGGATATTACGTAGTTTGAGGTAGATTTTGTAGATTTTATATCCTATTTTGTGAGGGTTGAATGATGCGTTGAAGCTGGTAATAATGCCTTTTTTTACTAATTGATCAATACGATAATCTACTGTTTGGCGAGATTTTCTGACTATTTTAGCTAGTTTTGTGCTTGGAATACGGCAGTTTTTGTCTAGCTCTGTTAAAATCTTTTTATCTATCATGTCAAGAGATATTCTATTTTTTGGCGTCATTGTTGGCATTAATGGTTTTTTGTTTATAAAACTTCTTAATTTTGCTTAAAAATGACTAATAACTTTAATATGCTCTCTTAGGAGTATTACTTAGTAATGAAAGATAGGTGTGAAATCATCTTAGGAGAATATTAAAATGAACAACATTCAAAAATTAACATCAAAAATTGGGATAAATAAGTCTGAAGGATTACATTATTTTGAAGAGGTTAGAAATTTAAGAGAAAATGGATTCAGGCCAGCAAATGTTGCTGATATTATGCGATGTAGATTAGAAGCTGCAAGTAATAATAATCATGATGAAAAAAGGTTTTGGATGGATAATCCTTTTGATACTATAGATGGGAGTGTGACGATTTATGGGACTCGAAATTCTATCCGTTGGGGTCAATTTTTTGGAAGAGGGAGTCTTCTTCCACAGATCGAAAAAAGAGAATATCCAGTTGGGTTCATGTTAGACTCACAAAAATTGAGAAATGTTCAAGGATCTAGTCAAGGATCTTTTATTTGTCAACCTATGGGGATAGTCTTAACTGATAAAGATCGAGAAGATACATTTGATTATAAATCCTTTCCAAGTAACTTTAAAATAAAATATACTCGGGAAGAAGCTAAAGTCGATTCTCTTTGGTTAGCTCTTGCTAGAGGAGATAAGACGCTTTTAAATGATTACACAGATTTGGTTTTTGATTATAACGAAGAAAATCCTGATGACGAAAAGGCTATGGGGATTGCTTTAAGTGGACAACAAAATTATTATCAAATTCAACCATTATCGATTGGAGAACTATTTAGACCTGATGCTAAAGAAGATGATCTATACATTCCTCTGACTTTTCGATTTTTTTCTGGATCTGGGGTGAGAGATAGTTCTATCGGAAGGACTGACTACCAAGTTGTCGGGTTTAAGGGAGATACTTAATGGTAATTACATTAGACTCACCGTTACAAAATTCTTTGCGCAAGCTAGATGATGAGCATGTAAATCAGCTGATAGCTCATTATGACAGGTTAATTGAACCTATCTATGAAAAAGGGCAATTTCCTAAAGATTTTACATTAAGACCTTTAGATTGGTCGCTTACGCCAGATGTGGTTCATAGAGAATCCGATTCGAGTGGAGTTAGACCCCTTTCTACTTTTGACGTTGAGTTTTTGGATAATGAAATTGTTACCTTAGCAAAGAAGGGTGTTGTTGATCTCGCTAAACATTATCCTTGTATTCACAAATGTAAGGGTTGCTTTTCACAAGAAGACATTTATGGAGACGTTGACAATCTTATGTATTGGGAAGACGTGATGGGCCAAATCGATCAAGCATGCGATATTGGGCTTAGTAGTGTTAAGTTTCTTGGGCCTGGAGAACTCTTTCAGAATCGTGATCTCTTTGATATTCTTGACGCTCTTAGTGAACGAAATATGCCTATTAGTATATTTACAAAAGGTGCAGAAATGGGTGATGATGCATTAGCAGAATATATTTATGGTGATCAACATATTCATACAGCTCAAGATCTTGTTGATCGAGTTGCTGAATATGGTAACGTACGAATACTTCTTGGATTTAATTCTTTAGACCCGAAAAGACAAGATTTGGCAATAGGTGCAAGCAAAGAAAACATTGAACCTCGAATTAAAAACGGAATTTATCAACGATTAGGGATCTTTGATTATACGAATAAACGAAATCAAGCTCTTGTGAACCTTGTACAGGCTGGGTTTAATGACCCAGAGAGAGGGCAACGATTATCTTTGATAGCTGGACCAATTAGGTTATATCAAATTGATGAAATAGCATCGGCTTATTTGTGGGCTGCTCAGAGAAATATACCACTTGTCATAGCTCCAACAATGGAATCTGGCCCACGGGCAGTTGCACTTAGCAAGAATGATCAGCGTGAAGATCCTGAGCATAAAATGCTTGTTGATATGATGGTGTCTGTATATTCAACTGCAATTGATAGTGGTATTCTTACTCTTGATACAATAACCAATGAAGGTATCTCGGGTTATATGGGAACTTCTCCGTGTAACCAGGTTGCAAATGGTCTTTTTATGAGATTAAATGGACAAATTCAAATGTGTGCTGGGAAATCAGATCGAGATGCTATTTATGGAAACGTTCATAATACGTCGTTAGTAGATATTTGGAAAAATAGTCCTAACTATGCTATGGGCGCTTTAGAAAATAATTGGTGTGTAGCAAAAACGAGTAGTATGCCTATATTTATTCAAGATAGGATTTTAACTACGTTGACTCGTTTGTATGATAGTTAATTCTTTTTTTGTAGTGCTATTTTTTGTATCTTTAATTGACCACTATGTTTTGTTACGTTTTCTTTAGTGGTTTTTGTTATCTTTAATTCTTTTTTAAACAATGGACAATTAAGTACTAACGTCTCTGCTTCACCGCCTTCGAAACTTGGATTGAACTTATACTTTTTGGCTAATGTTAATAATTCTTCTATTGATTCTTTTGTTAAAACTTTACCTAACCAACTTTTGTCTAAACCGTCTGAAGCAACGTGAGTAATAATGACCTTAAACCCTTCTTTTGGTAATCGTTTCATGTATGATTCTTGGTCTGTGTGCCAGAGTGGTGCGAATACTTTTAAATTTAATTCATCGGCAATACGTTCAATACGTGTGCGTTGATAATTAGAATATAGTGCTCCACTTACGATACCTTGAATATTATATTTTTTTTTGGCTTTTTTAATCGCTTTTTTTAAATCTTGTAATTCTGCTTCTTTTTTACCGTGAGTTGTTTGCCAAACTAAAGGAACGCTTAATGCTTTAGCTTGATACTTAACCGCATTAATACTTGGAGTGTGGAACATATATGAATCTTTATTTTGACTTTCTATAGTGATTAAGCAACTAATATCATACTGTAGTCGGTCCATAATGTGTAACGCAAATAAAGAATCTTTTCCAGAGCTACATAAAACGCCTAATTTAATATTTTTTTTCTTGTATAACGACTGGAAATATTTAGCTTTAGATTTGTAATCTTGTTCTTTTGCTAATTGTTTGATAACTTTACTTATGCCGCTACTGTATTGGGCAGCTTGGCGTTTCATTTTAGTGAACTCGTTTGGTAAGCCGGTTAGATTTGCGATAGAGCGAAGCAAGCCTTTAGGGATCTTTGTTTGTTTCTTACTTGATGGTATTTGTAAGACTTTAGTGATTAATTCTTTGTCTAAAAACGGAAGCCTTAATTCGGTTTGATGATACATACTCAATACATCGTCACGGTATAAATCTCGTTCGTAGAGTCTACGTAAATTAGAAATAGTATCCTCGTTTAGATTATGATACATACGCATTCTTTTGTAACCGCCGAATAAATCATCTGCGCCAATGCCTGAAAACATAACCTTAACATTATCTTTTTTGGCTACCTTTAATGAAAAATACAGTGTAGTTGCAACCTCAACTTTGACAGGGTCGCATGATTCTATTAGATTAATTATTTTTGGAAGTGTTGTTTTTATTTGATCTTTAGTAACGGTTGTTATAGTTAACTTGAAACCGATTTTTTTTGATATGTGTTTTGCGTTCTCAATAGTTTCTTTTTTATCTTTAGTAGTAGTCATGTAAGCCGTGAAATCTTTGCCGTGTTTTTTAAGTAACCAAGCAATCACTGTTGAATCTAGACCGCCTGAAAATAATACACCTACTTTTTTTGTTGGGATGCGTTTTTTTATTGCTTGTATTAGTGTAGTTTTTATTGTTGTTTTTGAGACTGGTTTGTTAGAAGTAGATAGGTTGAAGAACGGTTGATGGAAATATGTAGATTTGTTTTTTTTGTGATCGTAAATAATTATATTACGAGGGTTTAATTCTTGTGGAATAGTAGTCTTAGTTTCTATAGCTTTTGACTCGGATGCAAATGAAAATGATTTATTGTCATAGGAGAACCATAGTGGTTTTACACCTAATACGTCTCTTGCTAGAACAGTGTAACCTTTAGATTTATCATAAAAGAAGAAACTGAAAACGCCGTCTAATTCTGCTAAAACTTCGTTAATTTTTTGTTCTGTGATTGATTGGTTTTTGAGGTGGTGGATAAGTAAATCGAAGAATAATTCTGCGTCGTTTTTAGCGTTGAAATTGTATCGCTTGTTTAGATCTTTCCAGTTATAAATCTCGCAGTTTGTGCCGAAAACAAAGCCGTCTTTTTGAAGAGGCTGCTTTACCTTACTCACAACAGCGTGCAGACAATGGCCGAAACACATGCCGTCTTTGTGGTAGAAACCTATGTCGTCTTTGCCGCGGTAACTAATACGTTCTAAACCATGTTTTGCAAGCGATTTTGCGTTCTTATTATTAATAATGCCGATGATGCCACACATACAAATAAACCCGGATTTTAGCTATTTAAACGTGTGTTTTTTTTTGAGTAGTATTGATCTGTAAGTACGCTTAGAAAGTGTTTTTAAACTGTTCTTAACACAATTAAACGATGAATGATATGACTAATTTAGTGATATTCCTATTTGTGAGGATGGGCGTCAGACCGTGAAAGGGATAGTTGCAGGGCCTGGTGGGGCTCGTGGATTTATAGCCGGAGTAATGCAAACTATCATGGAAGGTTTAGGGCCTGATCATTTTGATTTTGGAAAGGCTGTCTCGTCTGGAGTGTATCCATTGGCATTTTATTTTTCAAATCAATCCGAAGAACATCAAGCAATTTATCGTCATGAAGTGGGAGGGTTGGGGAAACTCTTTAATCCTTTCAATAAAAAACCGGTTTTAGACTTTGATTTCTTGTTTAAGATTTTTGATAGATATAGTTTTGATGCAGAGAGAGTTGCAAATTCAGGTAAACTTGAAGTGGTGGCAACAAATGTTAAGACAGGAGAGGCAACGTATATTATACCAAAAACTAAAGAAGAGGTATACATTGCAATGGCAATTACTTCGGCTGTTCCTATTGCGCATCATCCTGTATCATATAAAAATGAATACTTTATCGATGGGTGGTTTTCTAATCCTTTGCCTATAGAAAGGGCGTTTGAACAAGGTTGTGATGAATTGGTAGTGATTATGAATAGTCCTAGAGGGGTTGTTTCTGATCGTTTTATGAAAAGTATGCTAGGGATAGTTCGTAGACGACTATTCTCTGTTTCAACAATGTTAACTTCCGAAATTATTAGTAGATCACAGCGAAAACAAGAGTCTATAGAAGAGCTATTAGAAAATACTGAATTACCTGTTTATGTTATACGGCCATCTGAACCGTTGCCTCATTTTTCTTTATTTGATTCTGGGAAGAGTGCTATTAATCAGTCATTTGACCTAGGGATGGAAGCTGGTTATGCTTTTCTGAAGAAATATACTTGATTGAATATACTTGTAGCTTTCGAAGATAAAAATATTTGTTAAAGATTTTGTTACTTTTTTGCTTCTTTCCACAGTAATTCAAAGTACTTCCTATACCCGTCTGCTACTTGGTTATCTTCTATTAAAAATCCGTAACCATCTTCTGAGAATACATTAATAGCTACAATGTCTCCTACGATAACAGTCTCTTGAAACTGAGCAAACTTTGATGACAAAGGAGTAGATATCTAGTAGGAGTGAAGACGTATCCCCCTAATTGTTTTAATTGGCTATCCTCTTCTTATGTACAGATAAATATCTCCGTATAAAATACTTAACAAACCCGTCCTCATCTTTTTCTAAAGCCTTATAATATGACCGTCTCTTACTATACTCAATAATGAGCATGGGATACCCTTGATACCATAAAATATGATTCATAATGAGTCTTCCAACCCGACCATTACCATCACCAAACGGATGAACCTTTTCAAACCGATAATGAGCTCTTGCTGCAAGTAAAACAGGATGAATAGATTTGTCTTTAAGAAACACTATTAATTGATTCATTAATTTTTTTACGTCTTGCCAATCAGGTGCACGATACGACCCAACACGTACTAAATAATCTCTATAACAGCCTGCAATATCGGATTTTGTTTCTTTAAATAATTTTTTGTGCCATTCTAATAAAAGGATATTTGACCAAGATTCCTTCTTCTCTAACATATCTAAAAAAAGAATACAATGAGCTTCTGTCTCTTTAATATCACGCAATGGCTTGTGGGGTGCTATGTGATCCTGAATAATTTCTCGTACTTCTTCTTGCGTAATAGTTGAGCCTTCAATAGCGTTTGTATGATAAGTAAATGCAATAGCAATCTCTTGTTTTTCTCTTTCTTTTACACTTAAGGGAAGTTTCTTCCATTCTGCCTGAAAATGTTTCTTTATAGACTCTAGTTTGTCAAATAGAATCTTTTGTTCTTCTGATTTTAATTTCTCTTTCTTTTTTTCAAGGTCTTTTGGTATTTTTTTGCCTAGATATACCTCTTTTGTGATAACCTTCTTCCCGTCTCTAAACGAGTGCTGAAGATAATAATACTTGTTCCTGCCTTTTTTTCTTAGGAGTGTTTGCATTACTTCTTATTACCATTACAAGTTTATAAGATTTTGGTTTTTTAGTCGAAATGTCATGGTAATCTAATGTGAGTTCTTTCGAGAAATAGTGTTGTTGTCCGTGTCTCATCCGAAATTAAACATGATGAGATCCGAAATTAGTTCACACTCTTAAAATAGAGAATCATTTTTTAGGACTAGGGTGATATACTATGAAAAAATTAACTGAAAAAAAAGAAAATGGATTATCGACCAGTTTTTTGCTGGTCGGAGTGCTATAGAGATAGCACAGATACAGAAGATCAGTAGGCGGATGGTCTATAAACTCGTGCAGAAATACAAGAAGGAAGGTGAAGACGCTTACAAGACTAAAGTCTCCGGAAGACCGCGTAGTAAAATTTGTCAGGAGTTTAAAGACAAGGTAAAGGAAATTCGAAATAAGACTGGATATGGCAATAGAAAGATACATGTCATTACAACAAAAGAAGGTTTTTCGGTCTCGCAGCGACAAGTACGTAACGTACTTGATGAGCTGAATCTTACTAAGCCCTGTCCTAAGAGGAGGGGTCAGAAAACCTATGTCAGATATCAGTGGCCAATAAGTAATTGGATGTGGCATACTGATTGGTCCTCTTTTAAAGGGAAGGAATACTGTGCTTACCTCGATGATAGAAGTCGAAAAATTATGGCAGCAGGAGTGTATGAAGAAGCAACGCAAGAGCATGCTCTTCAGTTATTCTATAAGGCCATATGGCTCCATAAGATGTGCCCAGTCATTGTTCTAAGTGATAAAGGATCTCAGTACTACAACAGCACACCTAATAAAAAAGGAGAGCTAACACCAAGCCCATATCAGCAAGAGCTTGAACGCTTAGGGATTCAGTTTTGGACATGTAGGAGAGCACATCCTCAAACAAACGGAAAGATGGAAAAATGGTTTGATACCATGAAGCAAGGCTTACAAAGACAACCTAAATTCCAAGCATTTGTGGAGTGGTACAACGAAGAATATATTCATGAATCGTTAGATTATCGGACTCCGGAAGAAGTCTATAAACAAAATCTGTGAACAGATTTCGGATCCGTGAACTAATTACGGATCTAGACTCTACAGCTACCTAATTTACATTCTGTACACGGGAGAGCTATTCGGGGGCCGAAATTAGTTCACAAATTTCGATATGAGGTCAATAGACCTTTTTATTTTTAAAAAGTATATACTGGAGACGTGAGAACAGATTACGTATCTAGTCATCCGAAATTAAACAACGTACATTAAAAAGATAACAATCTAAAATTATACCGAAAAGATTAAAACTAATGACAATCTAAGGTCAGTATATGATAGGAAGTTCTGTAGGGATAGGGAAAACTAGGCTCACACATAAAGGGTTATTCGACCTAAACGCAATATACGAAGCAATGGTTGGATACCTCAATTCAAAAGGATATGACGTGACAGAAAAAGAGAACGCGGACAAGAGTGCAAGAAGAGGGAAAGAAATAACCATAAAAATAAACGCAGACAAAAAAGTTACACATCATTTAGAGTTTGAAGCCAAAATTGTACTCGATACATACGAAACGATAACAGAAGGTGCACTAAAGCGAGGACAAATAGTAATCAGGATTGAACACGGAATTAATGTAGATTATAATAAACGATGGCAAGGGTCGAAATTCTTTGATTTTATACTCTATATCTATAATAATTATATCTATATAGGGAAAATTAGAGAGCAAGTAGATAAAGCAGACGCAGAGTTTAATGAGCTAATGGATGTAACTAAAGAAGCTTTGGGGATGCATGCGTAAAATACGAGAATATTACTCTTCTAAAGCTTTCTCAATAGCACCTTTATCAAAGCCGATAATAGTTTTGTCGCCAATCTTGATAACAGGGACAGCCATACTGCCAGTCTCTTTGATCATCTCGTCACGTGATTTGGCGTCAGTAGATACATCGTGCTCGTCAAACGTAATGTTATTTTTTTTAAAATAATCTTTAGCCTCATGACAGAAATGGCAAGTAGGTGTTGTGAAAATTGTTACTTTTTTACTCATGGTATAGACCTCCTAAATAATGTAGTGCTACTCTTTCTTAAAAATGTTTCGTTAGAAATTCACTCAATCGGCGTTGAACATTAAATGATCCTTTAGGACGAGGATGAATGGCGTTATTTTATCGTGCTTTCAACACCCATTTAGTAAGATTTTTCCGAAAAAATTTAGACAGATCAACGGACAAGCGGACAAGTGTACGCGTAGGGTTTATAAGTTTGTTTTACTTATAGGGTAAGATGCAAATCAAGACCTATAAATTCAGATTATATCCTTCAACACAACAGCAAAAACGTATAACGAAACACCTCTATGTTTGTAAAGAGGTACATAACCTTGTTCTTGAGCAGAGCCGAAAAGCCCAGGTTTTTAACAGGCGTGATCTTTATATAATTGTTAAAGATATCAAAACTAAAATAATTTTAGTAATAATCACTAATAGCAGATAAAATCTCTTTGTCGGTTGTATATACACTTAATTCATCGTTGTCAGAGCTCCAATAGCTAAACAAAGGGTTGATATTGTTTATGCTAGCTTGTTCGAATAAAGTAGAATAACGAGTAGATTGATCATTCATCTTGCTACTTATACTAAAATATTCTAAAACAACAGGCTTGCCGTTGCAATCGCTTAAAGATTTGAAGCTGTCTTTTAAACGGTTGGACCAAATGTCTTTTGGAGTTGAAGATTCTGTGTCCAGTGAAAATACGCAGAAATCACTCGTTGCTTGGGAAAGGCGATATTGGATGAAACTTGCAGGGCCGTGGGAGCTGTCGAACGTGCCGCTGCCTGCGATTACTAAATGGTTCTGGTCAGTTGATTTGATAAACGAGATGATATTGTCTAAAAAATCGTTTGGAATAATCGGGTCAGTGCCGTACCTTAACGGACCGTTTGAAACCTCCCAGGCGAAAATGGCGCGGCTCTTTTGGTATTTGTTAATGAAAGGGTCTAAACGGTTCTTATAAAGTTCTGGGTCGTCTAAAGATAAACCGTCAAAAGAGACTAGAACGTAACAACTATAAACCTCGCAATTGCTAACAAGTTGGTCGAGAAGGAAAGCGTCAATAATATTGTTTGGGTCAACTGCAATACGGTAAACAAGGATGCGAGACAGGCCGCCGTTAAACACTAAATCTTTGATGGACTGTTTTTGAGATTTTTGGTCTAAACTTTTAAGGCTATCTAAATTAAGGTTAGTGCCAATGAACTTGAACGGTTGGTCGCCTAATACGAAGCCTGTGCCTTGGGTGCGGACGAAATGTTGGACTGGTGTGGAAGGTTGGGTTTCATCAATTGAGAACGCGATTAAGTAGTATATAATTAGTAGTAGAATGAAGGCAGTGATGAATGAAGCTATTTGTTTTCTCATGGTCGTATAAATTGATTTAGAGGTGCACTATTTTAAGCTTGCGGATTTTAAGCTTCTTTTATTAGTTTCTTTAAGGTAATAGTAATATTTGAAGGGTCGGCTGTGCCTTTGGTTTTTTTCATCACCTGGCCGATCAAAAAATGTAACGATTTAAGGTTGCCACTGCGGTAGTCTTTAACAACATCTAAGTTTGATTTTAATATAGATTTAATGATCGTAGTCAACTCGTCTTTAGTGTTAGAAGTAGCTTGGGATATACGGTTCTTTACATCGAACGGTTTTTTCACTAATTCTTCCATGAACTTTTGGCCTGTACGTACAGTGATCTTTTGTAATTTGATAGCTTTAATAATTTGGATGAGATGAGTCGAGTTGAGTTTGGTTTGGTCTAGTGATTTTTTTTTGTAGCGAAGGACGCGAACAACTTCGCGACGGATCCAACGTGCTGCAAATCTTGGGTCGACCTTAGCTGCAGTAGATTCAAACAAATCAGCTAAGCCTTGCTCTGCAACCAAAGTTTTTGCGTCTTCGATTGAGATCCTGTAAGTTTTTATATAATATTCGACACGGTCAGTTGCTAGGCGAGGGATAGAAGTCTTTGCTTTTGAAATCGTTTGGTGGTCGAATGTGATTGTTGGCAAATCCGGTTCGGTGATGTAACCGTAGTCTGATTCTGTTTCTTTAGTACGTTGAATATATGTCTGTTTCTTTTTAGAGTTCCAACCTTTAGTCTGTTGCACTTTGGTAGGTTTTTTAGTTTGGAGGGATAGTTCGTACCTTATAGCATGTTCAATGTCGTAGGCGCTGCCGATGTTTTTAATCTCAACGCGCTTGCCGCCAGGGACAGATACATTAACATCACAACGAAGAGACGCATGTGATTGTTTAGTATAAATGCCCAAATATTCCATGACTCTTGTTAACTCTTGGACAAAACGGCGAGCTTGGCGGCCTGATTTGATCGATGGTGCAGTGACCACTTCAAGTAAAGGGATGCCTGAGCGGTTATAGTCGACTAGCACATTTGTTTTATTGTGCACTAAACTTGCAGGGTCCTCTTCTAAATGGATACGGTTGAGCTTTATATCTAAAAAAGAGCCGTCAATGCCTATAGGTGTCTCAAATTGGGTGATCTGATAATTTTTAGCTAAGTCCGGGAAAAAATAAGTCTTGCGAGAGAAAAAAGTCGGGCTATTAATCGTGAAGTTTAGAGCTAACGCAGCTTTTAATGTGCTAAAAATAGCTTTTTCGTTTATAGCAGGCTTTGAGCCGGGCATGCCCAAACAAATAGGACACACAAACGTGTTAGGTTTGCTGCTCTTTTTAGTAGAACAGGGACAAAATAGTTTAGATGAACAGTTCTCTAGCTGAATATGAATCTCAAGGCCGATCTTTGTCATACAGATAAAGAACCATTAAGATGTTTTATATCTTTTGGTGGTGCGCGAAACAATCCTTTTATCAAGTAGACTGAAAATAGTTAAGAACTTTTTTGGCTTACCGCGAACTTTTTACCGTGTTTTGCTTTGATGATCGTATATTTTTCTGTTGCTAATCCTTGTTTTTTTGCCCAAGCTGAAGCTGATTCCTTAGTCTTGAATGTCTTTAGGCCGTGAGGCTTCAAGTTCGGTTGGGTGTTACGTTGATGCGAGCGGTGAGACGCTACGCCTAACTTACGCTTTGCGCGAGTGTGCATTTTTTTTGCCATAGAATTTATACATTATTTAGGCTTTTTAAGGTTTACGCCGCAGGACGAGTAATGGTGAATTCTTCGTCTTCAAATGGTGTAAGGATAAAAGATTCTGTGGTGCTTATTAAACGATTTGTTTCTAGGTCTGAATCGTCTCTTCTTGAAAAATAAGTTGCGTGTTTCTGTTGTTCTTTGTCAAGATAGTGGATGACATATTCGCTAGATAATACTGATTTTAAATCGCTGTAACGCATGCCTGTCTCAAAGGGGATGCCGATTAAGGTGTTTTTGTTTGCGGATAGTGAGAAACTTACTTCAGTGAGCCTTGATGGGCCAGGATATTCAAGGACTTCTGGATCGTTTACTTCAATAAGATAACCACGTGTTGGCTCGATTAAGAAATCGTCAGAAAATTTAGGGATTGAGGAAACGTATTGCTGCCAAGCACCTGGAGTGGTAGGGTTTGATACGGTAATAATCGTGTTCGATGTTAGGTCAAGGTCTGATGCGTGGGTGTTTGGAGCAACCGTTGGGAAATGGACCCAGTTTTCGCCCGCAGTTAATTCGATCGTTTCAATAACAGGTTCGCCGGAGAAGACGTTGATTGATAGTTGTTCTGTGTCGCTTTGTTCAGGGTTGTCGGTCTCAAAGACTGTTATAGTGATCTGGTGGATGCCGTTTTGGAGGAAACCAGGGGTCCAAGATAGGATGCCAGTTGATGAATCAATTGTTAAACCTTCTGGGGTTGGATCCTCGAGATTGAATTCTATGAGGTCATCTTCTAAGTTAGATACACTAATTTGGGCAGTATATGGTTCCTCGACTGTAGTGTCTGGAAGGGTTTGGGTAGTAATGAGAGGTGGACTGTTAGTTGTATCGATAAAGATTGGACGTTGAGTGAAACCGGATGCTAATGCGCCGGTCTGGTCGATACAAACAGTCTTAACAGTAATCTTTTGTTCTTGGTTAGTATTGACTGTTACGTTAAAGCCTGATTTAACTAATTGGATAGGGGTGGGGATTTCGTTTACTGTGGCAGTACAAACACTAGGAGTTTCATTGTTAAGACCAAAGGTCCAGACATATTCAGTATTTGGGTCTAGTTCTGATGGCAGAGATGGTGAATTTATTCGCAAATCGTCTGTTGAGATAGGGCTAATGACTGTTGTTTGGATGGTTGATTCTGTGATTGTGCCGTCTGTAGTAGTGCAAGATACCTCTATTTCATGGTCGCCTATGGTGCTAAATGAGTGAGAGCTTGAGACGAAAGGGCCGTGGATAGTTGCAGACTCAATTGATTCTGAGCTGATGAATGCGCACTCGATTGAAGAGGGGTCGTTAGTTGGGATGATAATCGGTTGAGGCTCGTTTAACATGAAAATGATAGGGGATGCAGTTATTGCTGTTGCTGGGATGATGATTAGGCTAAACAAAATTAAGAAGATTTTTAGATTACTTTTTTTGGGTTTTTTAGGTGGGTCGCTTTTGAAGAAGTTATACAGTAATAAAATGATGATGACAGTTATTGCTGATATGCCAAAGCCGATGCGTTTGTCTAGAAGGAGTGAAGTGACCTCTGGAGGGATTATAGTGGTCGTTGCGTTAGTTGGTTGGGTTTTAGTGTCAGGTAAGTCGATTACAATTGGTTTGCGTTTTACTGGATCACTAGATTTTGTAGCTTCTTTAATGACTCTTGCAGCAGGGGTCTTTTGAGAGGTGCGGGAGTGGCCGCCGCTACTGCCGCCGGAACTAGTGCCGCCTGTGCTAGGTGTGGGTGGAGTGACTTTGGGTGTAGGTTCAACGTCTGTTTCAATAATGCCTGAATGAGTTAAGCCGCTGATTAAATAATAATCCTCGAAACTAGTACAACTTAGACCTTCTGTGTTGGTGTTGCCGTCGCAATCAAGCAAAACTTCTGAGGCTTGGTTGCAAGACGTAGAGATTTCAGAGATACTAGAAGTAGGTGCGTTTCGGATGCAAACACGCTCGGAGTTCAAGACTTTTTGAACCTGAGTTGCTTTACGCTGGTTAGATTGTAAGTTCAAGCCTTGGATGATAGTCTTTCCGTTGTCTGTGTTGTTAGTTGTGATGACTAAATCAGATATGTCGATGTTTTGGCCGTCGGTGTCGCCTAGGATAATAACGCGCTTTTTATCGTCGTTTTTAGATTGGATTTCGATTTGCTGGTCGATTAAGAAAGAAGATTCAAATGAAGATGGTATGTTGTCAATTAATAAATCCCAGTTAGTAGAAAGAGTAGTTAGCTCGTTTGCAGTGATATGAAGAGGTGAAGTTTTTTTGCTAGTAGTGCCGCCGTTTTCATAGTTAATTAATAGATAAGTTATAGTTGTAGTGCCGTTAAGAGAATCTAAAACGATTCCAGGTGGGGATACTGAGGGGAGCATAGCAATGTCGGATGTTGCTTTGTTGTTTATATCTAAACGAGCTAGACCGTTATTTGTAGTGATAGTATAACTATTAGGGATGAAAGAGTCAATCTCTAGAGTTTGAGTTGCTTTGCCGGTTAACGTAACACTTTCATTAGTTATTTTAATATTGATGCTGTTCGTACCGTCAGTTAAGGTTAGGTTTGCTTGCTCAGTTGATTTGAGACGGAATGAAGTAGTGGCCTGTTCCATGAAATCTGTAGGTAGAGTGTCTTTGGCTAGTTCAAGGCTTGATCCTTGAGGTAAGGTTGCTTCTAAGCTGTCGATTGTGATTGAATCGGATGCGGACCAAGCGTCTAATGAGCGGAATTCTTCGATGAAATCCCATAATGGGCTTGAATCGGAACTAGTAATCGTGAGCTCTTTTGAGTCAGTGCAATCGTTTTGTTCGTTACAAACTTGTAAATAGTAAGTAGTGCCAGCTTGTTCTGGGTCGGTTCTACTATCAGTGAAGAATGAACAACTTAAAGAGGTGCTTTCAGTAAGAGACGACGAACATAATACTTGGTTTGTGTCAAGAGAGCAATCTTCATTCGTGCAAACAAATTGACGATGCTTTTGGTTGTCAGGGTTGGTGATAGTTGACGCAATTGTGCCTTTTGAACCTAGTTGGACATTACGCTGGCCTGTGAAGGTTAGGACTTCAGCAGATAAGTCTAGGGGAGGTTCTGGTTCTGGCTCAGGAGCTGAGGTTGCTTGAGTTGTTGTAGGTTCTAAGGTTAGGGACTTGACGTAATTAAAGATATTCTTATTGGGTAGGGCGTTGATTAGTTTAATGTATAAAATGTTTGAAGTGCTATTACAAGACCAAGTTAATGTTTGATCTTTTTGAGATTGGGATAAAATTGCAGGGTTGTTGCAAAATTCGAAATTTATACCGTCAGGAGAAGTTTGCATGGTCCAAGTGGTGCCTGATTCTGAGTGGGTTGTTGCTTTTATATTGATTATTTTTCCGTTCAAAGTTTCGTCGTCAAAAGAAAATGTTAGATAATCGTCTTTGCTTAATAAATAATAATCGTCATTGTTGTCACATTGCCATTCGCTGAAATCTTGTCTAGTAGATGCATCAGCTACTTGAGATGTGCCGATAGCTTGAGTAGTTTGGAGGGCTTGGTTAGTACAGCTGCCGCTGGTTTTGAAGTTGTCTTCTAACTCAGACTGTATCATGCCGTTGTTTGCGTAAAAGAAAGCTGTGTCTACCTGTGTTGTGATTGGGTCTGCGAAAATGGCCGGGAATATATTTAAATCTTCCCAGATTGGAAACTCGTTGCTTGGATTAGAGGAATAAAGGACATCGTCAACGTTGATCGTAGTTTTACTAGTGTTTATAGTAACTGTAATTGTTTCACTGAAATCACTGGTGCCGGTACTAAAAATTCGTTTGGGGCCACTGGGGCCGATTACACTGACAACGGTGAAACCGTCTGGCTTTACATCGATGTTTATAATGAACGCTTTATTATCGTTTGAGGAGAGGACGTACGTTGCGCTGCCTTCTAAGACACTTGTTTTGAATTTCCAAATGCTGCCGATTAAATTGTCGATGCGTTTGTTTAAGTGATAACTTGCCTGGCCCTTAACAGTCTTGAGCACGAGAATGTCGTTGATGCTGCCGTGAGTTGATGATTCGTCGCCTTTGAACGTCCAGTTGGTTATGTCGTTTAAATCTTCTTTGATGTCCCATTCCTCATTAGCTTCGATGATCTCGTCAGGAGTGATGGTTGTAAGGGACAAGTGTGCTGATTTCACATAGTTATAGATTGAGCCTTTAGGGTCGATCATAGTGAGTCTTGTGTAGAGTTTATCGCCAGTCACGCCGCATATAATAGAAATGGTGTCAAGCGGTTGTGTTTGGGTTCTTGTGCCGCAATCTACGAAATCTTTGCCGTTGTTTGAGCCTTCTATTTTCCAGGTTGGATTGTTCATCCCGTACACTTGGAAAGTGAAGTTAGGGGATTCGGCTTCAGGGATGAAATCTAGTTCGTTGAACCGGATAACTGCGCTCGATTCACGCGCGAATAATACTTTATCGTTTGAATCTTCGCAAGTTGCAAAAGATGAGAGGACTTGTGCGTCAAACTGTGATTGGGTTAATGCTTTCGTGATTAAAATATCGTCAGAGTCAAGCTGGCATTCGTTTGATGGGACCGAGCGTAAAAATGGATCTTTGGTTGGTAGGAAATCAGCTTTTATATTATCGATTAAAGTGTCATTGAAAGAACCTTCTATTTGGATGTAACCCTCGTTGTGGGTGAATGGTTGGAAATTGATCGCGAAACCTTGGGTATGCCCTTGTAATTCACCGTCGATGTCTAAGAATACGTTGTCGTCAGTGCCGATCCAGACAGTGTAGGTGTGATAACGGTCGCTTGTGCTTTCCATTGGGTATGAAGTGACTGGGATCAGTGCTTGGCTTCCTACCCAGATTTGAACGTGTTTTTTGTGGAGGCTTAAAACAAAACCTTCGTTTTTGTTGTCGACTACTTTGTATTGAAGAGAAGTGCCTGTGTGGGTTTCGTTTGTTTTTGCAGTTATTTGCCATACTGTGTTGTTGAGCTCTGAAATGTTGATCGGACGAGTGATGTTTTCTTTTTTTCCTATAGATAAAATGTCGCCTCTAATACGAACGTCGCCGTTTACTGTCCAGTCGTTGTCTAATTGGCCGAACTCGTCTTCGAAATGATAAAAAGGCTTTTCTGAGGCTATGCTACGGGCGGTAAAGGATGTGTCGAACTCGTGGCCGCCGAAACAGTGGCCCTCTTGCTCAGAACAAAATTTGGCGTAATAAGTTATTGGTTGGGTGCTTTCTGGGGTGAATTTGCAAATGCTTTCGTTGAAGAGGCCTGCTGGATTTTTACATACTACACTTTCTGAATCTTGGTCGCAAAACCATTCTGTGCAAACAATCAAACTTGCGGTTCGTTTGAATGGGAAGACTCTGTTGAAACTGTCGTATCGCCATGATGCGTTAACAATAATTTGCTCGTCTGGATAATGAGCGTTTGTGACAAACGGTTTGTTCATGTGATACGCATTAATAGATGGAATAAGTACTAATAAAAATAATCCTATCAAAATATAGGTGGACACTCTTTTGTGCATCCTTAGTCGTATCACCCTTCTTTTTTATAAGGTTAATCATCCTTGAATAGTAGCTTCACGACATAAGGGAAGAGTAGTTACGAGTCAATTAATTCGAAATCGGTGCCGCAAGATTTGTGTAAATCGTTTTTCAATTGCTCTTTTTGGAGGCCAGATACTTGAACTTTTAATGTGCATTGGCCGGTTTGAGTGAAAGATTTTTCAATTACTTTATATTTTGAGACAATAGCTAAACCTTTGCCTACGCATGTTGGGTTGAGTGTTATACTTACTTGAACAGTTTGCATACTAATCGGCATGATATGGTTTATCTTTGGAATGATCTCTTTGATCTGAATTGAAATGGGCTTGTTCGGGTCGATCTTAATTTTAGCTTCTTTTAAGGCTGATTCGATACGTTGAGGTGGATGGACGATGCCTGTTTTTGGGTTAACTGCGTTTTGGGCGATCTCGCTAATGATCTGTTTTAGCTTCTCGTCGAGTAATTCACGGCGCTTGGTCGTGTCGAGCATGACCTCGCCGTCTTTGATGATCTGTTCACAAATAGTTGTGAAGTCAGTTGTGTTGAATGCTTTTTTTAGGTCTGTTTCGCTTGCGCGCGTGCCTTTTTGGAGGTTTGTATAAATTGTGTCTGTTGCAACGATTGAGATTATGTCGATAGGTTTGCCCTGAAGAAATGCTAAGGCCTTGTCTTGGTCTACTAGAATTTCGAATCCTTTGAAACGGGCAGTGATAGTACTCATTTGAGCGCTTTTTTTAGCTCGTCTTTAGTGAGTTTGTGAAAGTGTTTAGTTTCAGACTTGATCATAGCGCCGTCGATGCGTTCAATGTCGAATTCAGTGCCCAGAACTTTTTTGAGGATTTTCATGCCCATCTTTAAACCGTCCTCTAAGCTTTGATCTTCTTTATACTGCTTTTCTAGCTGTGCTCTGATCTCAGTGTCAGATTCGCCGATCGCTGCTGCCTTGTATTCTAAAAAAATACCGGTCACGTCAGTTACAAATAAATGAGGCTTGTCATTCATGCCAGCGAATAAAATACTTACACCAAAAGGTCTTGCGCCGCCGTACTGAGTAAACGCTTGTTTCATGTTGCAAATTTCACGCACTAGACTAGTAACGTTAATAGGTTCGTCATAAGTAACACGATGTTGTTGAGCAATGACTTGTGCACGTTCGATTAAAATACGACCGTCCATTAAAAAACCTGAGGCTGTGGCGCCGATATGATCGTCGATTTGAAATACTTTCTCAACTGAGCTTGGAATTATGAATTTGTCAAGAACACGTTTGTCAGCTAACAATAATACACCATCTTTACAGACTAGACCTAAGGCAGATGAGCCTTGCTTTACGGTTTTTTTAGCGTACTCAACTTGGAGAAGTCGACCGTCTGGGCTAAACATAGTACTGCTACGATCATAGCCCATCATCTGATGTTGTAAAGGTTGCATCGTGTTTGTCTTTTTTATCCTTTATTTAAATCTTTTTGTTTTCTTTAAGATGCCTGAAATGCCTAAAATAGTGAATCTAGGGTCTTTATTTAAACTTAACGCGAATATAAGTTGGTTCGTGTGCGTTGGTGCGATCTTGATGATGCCGCGACGGCCGTTGAACTTGTTTTCGATTATTTTTAGGTTGCTTGAAGCTAATCCTAGCTCGCCAATCTGTTGAGTGAGAGTGGAGGTTATGGTCTCTTTAATCGTTGGATACGTTGTTTTGTTTTTTAAGTTGAAGACTACATAACGGTTGGATTCGCGCATTACAGAAAGTAGAGGTTTCATTAGGAGGAGATATATTTTGTTTATACTTAAAGGTACCTGTTACTAGTTTTTTTGAGACTATTAGTCAGGCTTNTGCTTTTTCTTATGTAGTTTTATGCTACGTTTCTTAAACAAAGATTTTAANCTGAAGATTATAACNATCAATAGTACGATGCCTAAAATAGCGTACGAATTACGGCTAATAATAATAGGTATGTTTTCGTCCTTGANAAAGAAATAAGGTGCTTTTGTTTCGTCTAAAACTGATATATCAATAGTTTTATTCGTGCTGTATTCAATGACGTATGAACTGTTAGGCTCGATATTTTTGTACGAAAACATCAAAATTGGGTCGGGATCAATGATAGTTACCTTTGCATCGTTTGCAGTAATAATCACTTCAGAGACGTTTTGGGCGAAAGTCTTGGGTAATTCGTCGTATACAAAGAAATCTTTGACTGGCTCTGAACCGTTATATGAAAAGGATAAGGTTAATTCTGAACCGTTAACGTGAGTTAACACTTTGTTTGAGGTTAATGATTCTAAGACTTTTGGGGTGTCTTTGGTTACGAAACTGAAGAATTTCTTGCCTAATACTTTCTGTAAACCTAGGCGTAGATTTGGGTTTAGTTCAATGACAGCTTTCAAATCGTCAGTAGTATAGTTAAGCTTGAATGATCGCTCGTTTGGAGCGTCGCCGTTAGATTTAGTTTTGCTCGGGTTGTCTAAAATATTTGGGTCAGTTGTTGTGTCATCAGTTGGTGTGTCTTCGGTTGAAGTTTCGTTGGCTTTAGTAGTCGTGGTTGTTGTAGCAGTGCTAGTAGATCCGCCGCCACCTGTGCTTGAATCGTCGTTTCCAGCAGGAGAGCTAGAAGTAGTTACAGTGGCGGTGAATGCAAGAGAGCTTGAAGATAGCATGGTATTGTTCTTTGGATCACGACAACGCACATAATACGTTCCTGATGTAGTAACACTGAAATCTTCAGTGCTTGTGTGGCTTGTGCCGCCAGTCGTGTTTAAATTAGTCATACTAGTGAACGTCACATCAGACTTTGAGAGAGAGCATGTTGAAGCTTCACTTGTAGTGACTGATAAAGTAGCAGTAATATTGCCAGTGTAGGCTACGCTAATTGTAGTTACTGAGGGAGTGACCGTATCGTTATGTTGGATAACAGCGCTGCTTGTTAGGCCGCTCACTTTTAGTTTAGTGCCGTTGGTTGCGCAAGTTATGCCGAAAGTCGTTCCTGGGCATGCAATGAATGTCTCAGATGCGCTTGTGCAATTAGTGCTGAAATCGTCGAAGCTACTAATACTATCATTTCTAAAACAAATGCCGTGGAAATCAGTTACATTGTCAATGTACGCAGTCTTTGAGATGCCTTCCAAACCTTTGATAATCATACCGCCTGTAATCATACTGCTGTTTTGAGATATCAAGGAAACGTTCGATAAAGATAAATTGTTACTGTTTGAGAAGCTAAAAGAAAAATCGAGCAGCTCAGAGCTGTTTGTGAAAAAACGAAGTTCAGTTGAGCCGTTGAATAATTTAGAAGCGTTAGTAGTGCCGTTAATAATTAATGAAATATTGGCCGCGTTAGAGTTAATATTGGATGCGTTGCCAAGTAAGAAATCTGAGCCGTCACTTAAACCGTCGTTATCATCGTCTGTGTCAGCTGAGTCTGGGACGCCGTCGTTGTCAGTGTCAAGCAATACAGTGGTGAAATTAAAAACAAACGAATCAAAGCTATTAGATGCTAAATCAGTTACATTACTAGTAATATTTACACGGTAAGTTTGGTCAGGTTCAAAACGAAGTATTGGAGTGAAAATTGTTTGGTTATCTGTATAATTACCAGTGAACGAAATGCTACGGTTTTGGGAGTCCAGGATGAGGAAACTCTCGTTTGTGAATAAAGAAGTGTTTAAAGATTCTGAAAAAGTTATTGTGATGTTGGTTGTGAGGCTTACGTTAACAGCGTTGTTCAAAGGAGAAGTTAAAGTTACGTTAGGTGCTGTATCATCAATTATGTATTTGAATGTATTGTTTGATTGGACGTTGTTTGCGAAGTCGGTGACCACTACATCTAATGTATCGTCAGTTAACTCGATTGAGCCTTGCCATAAGTTGTTTGATAAGTTTACTAATTGATCTTCGATCGTGACATTTGCAATGCCGGTAGTGTTATCCGTTGCGTTAACTAGAATAGTTAAGTTAGTGTGATTTTGAATATAGATTCTTGGAAGAGTGATATCATGGATAATAGGGAAGGCTGTGTCTAGCGTGAAACTGAAATTAGATGATGCGAACGTTTGAGTATTGTTATTCTCAGTCATGCGACAGTTCCAACTGTAGTTGCCGTCTGGAGTTTGGTTTAAACTAAATGATGCAGTGATTGAACTATTGTCAGTCGCTCTTGTTTCGTTTTCAATAAAGGAACCAGACAAATTATGGAATAAAGTAATATTATCAATCGTGTTGCTGCTTGTGCCGTGACAGCTGAGAGTTAAATTACTTGAACTAATATTTTGGTTGTTAATAGGGCTCAGTAGAGTTATTCCTTCCACGCCAAAATTAATGGTTGTAGTGTTTATGTTATTATTAGATGTGTCGTTTGAGTATACGATTAGATTGTGTGAGCCAGAAGTGATATTGAGAGTTGTGTTAGTAGTAATAGTTGTGTTAGCAGCACCGTCTAGGCTGTACCAGGTAGTGTCCAAAAATATGTCGTGTGAGCTAAAGTTGAAATCAACTGATGAAGTGCTTGAGTTGTAAGTAATATTTCTTGGTTCGCTTACGTTTAAGTTCGGTGCTTGAGTGTCTATGTACTCTAGAGAGGCAAGAATGTCAAGGCGAGCGAACGTGAGGCTGTTGTCAGGGTCGGTTACGAATGTTGAGCTGTTCTTTAATGCGTCCTCGATTTGTTGAGGCAAAAGGGTAGTGCCGTTTTCAAGTAACTTGTATTGGTAGAGCAGCATCGCAGCACCTGCCACGTGTGGGGCTGCTTGGGACGTGCCGCCGACAGTTTGGGTGTTTGTGTCTGAGCAAATCTCGCCAGTTCCGTTTGTACAGTAAAACTCTTTAGGGACATTAGCAGTGATCCATTGGCCTGGAGCGAATATATCCAAAATTGATGCAGTATTAGAAAATGAAGAAACTGAGTCTCTTGTTGTGCTGGATGAGCCGTCGTCAACTGAGCTTACAGAAGTTACGTTAATAGCGCAAGCAGGGGATGAAATGCCGGTTGAGCTTGCTTCGTTGCCTGCAGCTACCGCAACAAAAATTCCGTTTGCAACTGCGTCGTTGGCAGCGTTTGGTAGTGCGCCGTTGCAATAACTTCCGACAGGGGTGGCGTCACCTAGACTCATGACAATAGTCGTAATATTGTAAACTGTTCTATTACTAATGCACCAATCAATAGCTGCAATGACGTTCGCGCCTGGGCCTGTGCCACTATGGTTTAATGCTTTTAATGCGACAATGTTTGCGTTCGGAGCGACACCGGGGTTTGTAGTGTCGTTTGATGCAACAATGGATGCAACGTGCGTGCCGTGGCCGTTGTCGTCTAAAACATCGACCTCGTTATCAGCGTAATTGAAACCGTCCAAAACTTTGCAACCAGTACCAAAACAACCGCCTAGACCCGGCAATAAATAATTAACACCCGAATCGATAATGCAAACTGTTTGGTCAGTGCCAGTTAAATTAAGGTTTAATATTTGTTTTGAGTGAACTACCGTACCATTAACCATAGGTACCGAATCAGGTAATAGCGCCTTGAACTCTTTGTCTAAGTAAATATCTTCCACTAAAGGATTAGCTTCTAATTTTTCTAAACCTTCTTTAGTAACAGTGCCGGACATGCCATTCAAAGTTGGAAATTGATGGTCTAATTCAAAATCGTACTCATCAGAATCATTATCCTTAGTAGATAAAGTATTCAAAACAGTTTTAGAATTACTATCGTAGGATAATTGTGCACTGCTTGATTGGATGTCTGAGCTGGGCGTGTCTTTAAAATAAATAATAATAGGAACTTCTTCTTCGGTGTTAAGCGCTTGCTCGATTTCTGTTGTGGTGGTTACTTTGTTTTCAGAGAATACTAGGGGTAGAGAAAAAATGATTAATAAAACGATAACACTAAATAATAATGTTTTGTATACACCGTTCTTTTTGATCATTAAGCTATCACGCAATGGGAGTCACATATATAAACATATGTATGGTTTTTGCGAAATTTATAACCTGGAATGCGTAGGAAAATTTAAATAGTATCTTTGATTTGATTTTTTTATTGAAAAATGGGTGAGGTTAATTAATATGAAAAAAATTAAGTTATTAATGTTATTAGGAATAGTATTTTTATTGAGTTTTGTAGGAGTGTCTGCAGCAGAAGAAGTCTGTACGATTGATAGGACGTTTAGTTGTGAGGATTTTGTAGTGCAGTCTGATGGGACGGTTACGATGTTTATCGGTAAACCAGGGTGGACTATGGTAAATTCCTTTACGTTTACTATTGACGGACAGACCTGTTCGATGAGTGACCTTTACATTGATAATATAAATAAACAGAATCGAAAAGCTGTATTTCGGGATAGTATTTCTTGTCAATTAGTTGGGGCCAATGGGGAGAGTTTAACTCCTGGAGAAATAGTCGAAGGGGATATTGTCGTTGTTTCTCAAAGTCTTGGAACGCCAGGTACAACAATAAATAAAGGAACTATTGTTGCTGTTGTTGCAACGGGGAGTGAGAATAGAGGAACAGAGGAGGAAAAGTTTACTGGAGGCTCTGATGAAAATGATAAAGGTTCTCCTGGGAAAGCTAATGAAGGTTCGTCTGGTACGTTTACCGGAGGTTCTGATGAAGGCGATAAAGGTTCACCGGGCAAAGTTAGTGGAGGTGTTCAAGAGCATATTCTCGGGCTTGGAGAGTCGTTTACGTTTGATGGGAATCGGTTCGAAGTGACGACGTTTTATGAAAATACAGCAAACCTAAGGGACGAAAATGGGGTGAGTTATTCGCTTACTTATGGTAATTATTATTATAAGAATGGTTATTATTTCTTTGTCTTTTCACAACACGCTGATACCAAAGAACCAAAACAGAGTTCGGTCGGGTTTTTAGTGAGTGATGAGCGTTTTGTTCCAAAGAGACAAGGAATAGAGTTAGAATCTGGTGATTTTGTTTTTTTTGAAGAAAGGAAACTAAGTTTGTTGCGAATCGATGATGATACGGTTACTATGCATTACGATGGAAAAACTGTAGTACTTGAAGAAGGGAAGTGGTCCTTGGGCCTGGGTCCGTTCTGGATGCTTTTACGAGATATCGCTGTAGATGGACGATCTGCTATAGTGGAAATTCATGGCACTGACTCTATATGGCTGATAGATGTAGCGAACTTTAGGCTTGAAGGGGATACGTTTGTGTATGAGCATACGGATACAATGAGGCTCGCTCGTGTACGGTACTGGGATCCAGTAAAGGGAGAGGGAGTCTTACCAAAGGCTTTTTCTACTCAAGCTACCGCTACTGGTAGATATATAGATACTATCCCCTGTAGGGACTTCCCGTTACTTAGGATGGATTTACTCGGAAACCTCCATACACCTCATTATGCGTTCGTTGATGTTTCTAAGTTTGCGTGTGATGGGAAGACGTCGTTTACTGGTGGCTCTGATTTAGGAGGACCTGGCTCTACTGAAGGGACATTTACCGGCGGTTCTGATGAAGATGATAAAGGCTCACCTGGTAAAACTGGTGGAGCTTATGGTAGATTTACCGGCGGTTCTGATGATGATGATAAAGGTTCACCTGGTAAGTCTAGTGGAGGTTCTTCTGGTACATTTACTGGCGGTTCTGATGCAGACGATAAAGGTTCACCTGGTAAGTCTAGTGAAGGTTCTTCTGGTACATTTACCGGTGGTTCAGATTTAGGTGCTGGTGGTTCTGCTGATGGAACGTTTACTGGCGGTTCTGATCTTGGTGGTGCTGGTGGCTCTGATGATGGGCGGTTTACTGGTGGTTCTGATGCAGACGATAAAGGTTCGCCTGGTAAATCTGGGGATGGCTCTTCTGGTACATTTACCGGTGGTTCTGACTTAGGAACTAACCGTGTTGCTGATCGACTTAAAGGCGGATCAGATAAAGGTGCACCTTCTGCAGGGATTTGTCCTGGGCGTTCGAGAAGTACCTGTTCACTTGATCGAGAGAATTGTTTGTGGTTTAGCCAACAGTGTGTGAATGGGCATGAGCTTTGTGAAGCCAAAGGAACAAAGAGAACTTGTGAATTTGTTAAAGGATGTAGTTGGTTAGGTGATGACTGTTCGTTTGACGGATTCTATTGGGACGAGGGAGCAATACAATGTGATACTCCTTGGTGTAAATTCATGAACGCGGTTACTGGGAAAGTTCTCAACATTGACCGATAAGTAGATTAGCTACGCTTAACGGCGTGGTTTATTTTTTTTGTTTTATTTATTAATCTACGTGAGGCGAAATCTAGTGCGTCTATAATCTCGTCAGTGCGCATGCTAAGAATTTGACCGAATGATTTGAGCGCATATAAATCTCTTTGATCCTTTTCTTCATACGAAAAATTAGCTAATACCATATCAATATTGTATTTACGACACATCAAAACGTTCTGGTGCATACGAGCGATCTGTTTAGGTCTATTTGTTGAGTCTAGCATCCGAGAAAAAGAAAAGCCTATAGCTACTTCGTTTTTGTTAGCTAATTGAGCTGTTTGGATTGTTAAGCCGGAGTTTTTATGATGCATGAAATCTTTAGTGCGGTCAGTGTCAGGGTCAAGCAAAATATCAACGTTTTTCATGGAAGTTGATTCTTTGTTAATCTTATCATTTCCGCCTTGGACAATAATTAATGGTTCGTTGGATGCGTTAACTTTCTTTCTTAGCTCAGTTGGGTCTTTAGCTAAAATAATATGGGTGCTTAGTACTTCTTTGGTCTTACTTTCATAAAATACTATATCCATTATGTTTTAGTATAATAGTTATTAGACTTTTAATTGTTTCGGCGAGGTTACTTGTATCTTGAAAACTTGAAATCTCTTATTCTTCCGTGTTTAATATCGTTAAACGCACGGAGCATGGAACGCAAGAACTCATTTGTTTCTTCTAATTCTTTTTTTGTTTTGTTATTTTTTTTGGCCATTGTGTTTTAGTTGGAATTTTTGATTCTCCATTCTCTATTTTGATAAGATTTGTGCATATCTTTTTGAGGAGTAGTTCACGCTCGTCTCTTAATGCTTTTATTTCAGGGTCCATTTTTGTTCTAGTGAATTTTGTTGTATTATGTTTTTGAATGTTCTTTTTCTATTAAATCCATATTTTCTTTGCCGATGAATTCTAGTAGTAATGGATTTTTCTTCAGTCTTTCTAGCGTGTTTGTAGTTTTTCTTTTTTCATCGAATTCGATACTGTATTTTTTAATACTTTCGTATATTTTATGCGTTAGATTTATTCCTTGTTTCTCTAGTTGATTTACTAATGGTAGAACTAATATCTTGTCTGTGATTCCTTTGGAAGTTGTTTCTAGGTCAGTTAATATCCCTTTTATCTTATAGATAAAGCCTAAGATGGCTTCTTCGTATTCTTTATCGTTTTTCACATCAATCCTAATTCTGAATTGGCCAATTTCTTCAGTATGAAATTTGAATTGGAGATGAGGATAGTTATGTGGCATAGGTGGTATGTGATGCTCAATTGCGTATTTTCTATGGACTCTTTTTGGCTCTTCGTATCTTGTTGTAATTCGCAGCGAATATTCTTCTTCGTTGATATTGATACTTGGTCGTTCTTCTATTACCACTCGTACTTTCGCTTTGTAATCATCAAAAATAGGTTCCTTAACATATGTCTTGGTAAAATGGAAATCTCCCACTTTGGCCTATTGTCCCTTCTTTTTCTTCTGAAGCCTGTATACTATTGAAGAACTAATTCTTTTTTTCCATGCAGATGATGGTCTTTCTTTCTCGCTTAATGCTAGGGGGCTTTCTATGTCTTCTTTGAATGATTCTTCACTTAGCCTGTATTCGTAATATGTCTGTTTCCATAGTGCGATGTTTTCGAAATCTTTAATTTGGGAGCTTCGGGTTGTTGAGACTGGACTGGCTACTCTTAGTTCTTTTTCTAGTACTAATATTAATGATTTTAAATAAATGAGTAAAAATGCGTTTGAATAGTGTTTATGAACATTATCCACCCCAAAAAATTCTGACGGGGATAAAGCCTTTTTGCCATGAAAAACTTTGTTGATCTTTACGTCTAAAACGAAATCTTCTTTGTTGCTTTTTATATCGTTATACTCGATCTCATAACCTGTTTTTTCGCCCCTGAAATCATATGATGTGAAGAATAATGTATTTCGATGATATTTGATTGCTTTTATGTTCTTGTTCCCTATTGCTTGTGATCTTTCTAATAATAAAAACTTAATTACGTCGTCAAACGTTTCGTTCTCTTTCTTTAATCCTTTTAAGGAGTCCCATGTTCTTGCTTCTACTTTGATAGTTTTGATCCTCTTAGGAAGTGTTATTGTTTGGTTCTTTTCTAATGTTGGCATTTGGGTATACTATTTCTACTTGGTATACTGGTATACTTCTATATAAATGTTTGTTTTCTGTTTATAGCTTTTCGATATATTTATATGTTTTCTATTTCTTCTCTTTAATATGTCGTCTTTGTGTCTGGCTCGGTTTGATGAAACATTTTTGGTGACTATTAAAGATTATAAGAAAGTTCATATTAAGCCCCAAAAAGGGACGTTTTATACTGTTAAACTTGATGGTAAGAAAGCAGGTGTTATTGGATTTAGTGTTAAAGAAGGAGGAAATTATTTCTTAAAGATTGGGATTCATCAAGATTTTCGTGGAAGTGGATTGTTTAATCGGGCATTGGGTTTGCTTGTTCGGAAACATCAAATTGAGAAAATCTATTCTACTTTAGCAACGACCAATGCAGCTTCAATTCGTGCACACATTAAGCTAGGATTTAGGAGAATACCTCTAAGAGTTGAAAAACGGTTGAGAAGGGAAGGACTTTTGCTTAAACGGAATGTACGTATGGTAAAATCTTTTTAGTATCTTTTTAGTGGCGAACAAAGTTTTTAATGTCTTAGTTAGTTACAGAATCTATGCGAACGTTTACAGAATTGTGTCATGCAATCAAATCACTCGAAATTCAAGGAGCACAACACGTGGCACTTGCAGGATTACATGCATATAAACTTAAACCTGATGTTAAAACTATTCTATCACTCAGACCGACTGAACCATTATTACAACGAGCAATCAAATATGCAAAAAAATACGGTGTACTAAAGGCTGAGCAACATATAACTTCTGCAGAACAGGCAATTGAGAGGTTAGCTTTTAGAAAAGTTAAGAAAAAAATGTTTGCAGTGCACTCTAATACTGTTATGGCAGCACTCACTTACGCACACGGGCGAGGGAAGAAAATAGAGGTCTACTGTACAGAAACAAGGCCAGTCTACCAAGGACGTACGCTTGCCATGCATCTAGCTAAACATAAAATTAAAGTAACTCAGTACGTAGACCTTGCTATATGGATAGCAATAAAACAAAGTCAAGTAGTTTTCTTAGGGGCTGACGCAATACTTAAACGAGGCAAGAAAATAAAAGGAGTAGTCAATAAAATAGGGTCGTATAATATTGGAATGCTTGCTAAACAATTTAAAAAACCAGTCTATATACTCGCAGATAGCTGGAAGGCAGTCTCGTCAATACCAATAGAACAACGTGATCCAAAAGAAGTATGGGACACAGAAATAAAATCTATTAAAATAGAAAACCCAGCGTTTGATGTGTTGCCTGCTAAATACATAACCGCAATAATAACAGAAGAAGGTATACATAAATTATAAGGACTCTGTGGAAAAAGAAACTATTAATAATTAATCAAATATACAAGATGTAATAATGGAACTTAAGTATAAACACTTACTCTTAGGATTATTATTAGTTTTAGTTGGATTAATCACGTTTTATCCGCATTACACGTATACATATCCGCTGCACGTGGATGAGTGGCAACACCTAGCACAAGCAAGAAGTGTATATACAACAGGGGAACTAAGTAAGGTTAATCCTTATTTTGTAGAAGGAGATACATATGAGAGTTATGAACATGGATTTCAAGTGTTCTTAGCAATGGTCTTGTATAACATAGGGTTTGATCCGGTTCTCGCGTATAAATTCTTACCAGCATTATTCATGCTTTTAGGGGCAATATCGCTTTTTGTGTTAGTATCTTACTTGTTTAAAAATTATTGGATAGCGTTACTGTCTGTAGTATTTTATCTTAGTCTTAAATCAAACGTGAACATATACGGGCCCTGGTTTTTTGTGCCGCTAACATTTGCTCTGCCGTTTGTTGCAGTATTTTTATTAACACTCTTGAAAGGGATAAACGAAGATAGACGCTACCTACTATTCGCAAGCTTAATCGCTGCGCTAATACTTGCAGTGCATCCGATTACCATCACGTTCTTGTTTCCAGTGCTTGCAATATATTTCTTAATGTCAAATAATACTAATAAATTTATATTGTCAGGGTTATTCTTTGCTCTCTCAATCGTTGGAGCGTTTGTAATACAGTTTCAGTACGGATGGGGGATTGTTGAGATTAATTATCTATTACCAGAGTTCTTTGGATGGGGGGCAAGCGTTATGGCCATAATAGGACTGATCGTGTGCATGAAGAAAAAACAGCATCTCATGCCGATATGGGTGCTTGTGACATTGCTCATGATCTATGTATTTATACTATTTGATATAGCGTTTCTTGCGCCTTATCAACGACTCATATTTTATCTGCTACTAGGGATGATACCGCTTGCAGCTCTTGGAACTTATACACTGGCAACAAATATTAATAGCAAAATGATAGTGGGAGTTTTTATTGCAGCGCTCCTTGTTAGTAGCTTCTATAATTATTTGGACCTGCCAAGCAATGCAGAACTCTATTACATGATCGATTCGGATCAATACGCACTTATTAAAATGTTGCCAGAAGAGTCAATTGTTGTTGCGTCGCAAACTGTATCAACAGCTGCAACACCAATAAGCGGAGCAAAAGTGTATACAGGGATTATTGCGAACCTTAAACAATCGGGAAGGGCTGTGGTAAATGACTATTTTGACGAACCGTGCGAGAGCACACTAGCCTTTGATTATGCTATACATGACCAAAAAATAGATTGTGATGATGTTACATTAGTAGAACAACAAGGACGATATAGACTCTACAGGAAAGCTTAAATAATAGAGATCTTTTTTTAGTCTCATGAAAAGAGGTTGTAATTCTAAGCGTGGTCAAGTTGCTATGGAATTTCTTATGACCTATGGTTGGGCGATTATCATAATATTACTTGCGATAGCTGCTCTTTGGTTGCTAGGGGTTTTTAGTCCGTCAGTTTCCTCAACGTGTCAACTAGAAGCACCCTTTAATTGTCAAGATGTTCTCATTGGTGAAAACGCAGTAGTTCTTAAGATTGCTACAGGGACAGATATTAGTACTGCAACAGTAAATAGTATGACCGTAAACGGTCAAGCATGTTCTAGTATTGACGGGACGCTTAACAGTAACCAGGTGGGCGATATTATTTGTACAGGTTTAACCTTGGAAGAAGATGAGAAGACTACTGCGGAGATCACTATTAGCTATAACCGTCCTGGCGGATTAACTAAATCTGTTGA
Source organism: archaeon (assembly GCA_002687185.1). Taxonomy (GTDB): domain Archaea; phylum Nanobdellota; class Nanobdellia; order SCGC-AAA011-G17; family GW2011-AR20. Next base: position 51,304 of record NYZO01000006.1, read on the forward strand.
AGGGGCAATCAGCGGTTCTACAACCAAATTACCTGTATCTTGTAATGATTTAGGCGGCGCTACGTCAGGATGGCATCAAGTATATCCTAAGACCACAAGTAATGTAGTCAAAATTATGGATGTCTATTGTGATATGACCACTGACGGAGGTGGTTGGACGCTTGTGTGGAGTAATTTGCGGGGCGGAATTAATAAGCCTGTTACTAACATGTTATGGAATGACGCGATCGACACAACAACTCGTACGTCATTTGGCACAACCGCTACTACTCCAAAACACCATTCAGCTGACCTGGAAACGTTTAATTATTATATCGGATTAGGTTTTTGGGAGCAGTTTGGTGATGAAATCCGGTACGATTGGTCAACTGATTATGGCCAGCCACTCGATCAGCAGATGTATGCTGATTTCTCTTTTGATGAGGCAAATGACTACACTATTCAGATGAGTAATTATCAACAAAAAATTGGTAGTGTTACCGCAGGTCTTTACGGAACGCATAATAATTTTCCCTTTTCGACTTTGGATGACGATAATTCTCCAGGATGTGTTTCACAACATTCTGGTACTCCTTGGTGGTATGAAAGTTGTTGGAGTGGTAGTATTAATGCTGGTGGTGAGACTGAAGCGAGTGGTCATAAAAACGGGGCTCAGTGGTGGGCTTCGTACAATACTTGGGGTGTTCCGGGTGGGCAGGGTAGCGGTAACGGTTGGATCTACGTTCGTTAATGCTCTCTTAGAATTTGTGGAGTGGTAAATAATTCTTACCCATAGGTAAATATATATAATAGATACTCATATTATTGAATACATGAGAAAAAGTGGTGTTCTAAAGCGTGGTCAAGTAGCCATGGAATTTCTTATGACTTATGGTTGGGCAATTATCATAATATTACTCGCTGTGGGTGCGTTATGGTTGCTCGGAGTTTTTAGTCCGTCAGTTACTACAACATGCCAAATTGAAGCGCCGTTTACTTGTCAAGATGCAATAGTTTCTGATAACTCAGTCGTAATACGTATGGGGGCGAATCAAGTGCAAACAGCGACTGTGAATAGTGTTATAGTTAATGGGCAAGCATGTCCGCAACTCGAAGGTACAACTCTGACATCAAACCAAATAACAACGGTTCGTTGCGTAGGATTATCACTTGATGAAAATGAGAAAATGACTGTGCAAGTTGATGCAACTTATGAGAAAAAAGGAGGAGGGTTAACACACACTGTTGAGGGCGCAGTTTCTGGACAAGCAAGTAAAGGGAATTATGTGTATAGTAGTGATCCTAACTTAGTGGCTAGTTATGATTTTGAAGGGGATGCACAAGATGTGTCTGGTAATGGAAATGATGGTGTGCTAACTAGTGGACCAGATTGTAAGGTTGAAGGGAAAAATGGAGATAGTTGTTCTTTTAGTGGAGCATTAGATTATGTCAGGGTACCACACGACGTTTCGTTTGATTTTGGTGCTGGTCAAGATTTTACGATAGGAGGGTGGTTTAAACTAGTTGATGATGATACTATTCAATTTTTAGTTGTAAAAGTGGATGATACTACACATGGTTCCACAGGTGAACTTGGGGCTTTTGGGTATGATATGCTATATCGTGGTGATTCAAATAATGTTCAAATTAGAGTTAGAGATAGTGCTGATATAAAAACAGCTACGATCGGTACAAACGTGGGCGATGGACAATGGCATCATATACTTGCAACGTTTGATAGTGGTGGGATAATACAACCGTATCTTGATGGGATTCCATCTAGCGGATCGACAACTATGGTCACAGGTTCTTTAGCAAATCCAGGTCCGGTAATACTTGGTATTCGTGCAGATATTAGCACTGCCGATGAAGGTGATCATGACATGGATGATTTTGCTATATGGAATAGAGTACTTACGCCTGATGAAGTAAAGGCATTGGTTAGTTCATGATAAAAAAATAGAATGTGGTAATCTAGAACCGGTAGAAGAACAAGGCAAAAAAACAAATTGTATAGGAAGATATAAATAATATAGGTGTTTTTTTTATGTTATGAAAAGAGGGCATTATTCTATACGTGGTCAAGTTGCAATGGAATTTTTAATGACCTATGGTTGGGCTATCATTATTATTTTACTGGCAGTTGGTGCGTTATGGTTGCTTGGAGTGTTTAGTCCGTCTGTAACTACTACTTGTCAGATTGAAGCGCCATTCACTTGTCAAGATGCAATAGTTTCAGATAACTCAGTCATAATACGTATGGGGGCGAATCAAGTGCAAACAGCCACGATAAATAGTGTGACAGTTAATGGGCAAGCATGTCCGCAACTTGAAGGCAAAACTTTGACATCAAACCAAATAACAACAGTTCGTTGTGTAGGATTATCACTTGATGAGAATGAAAAAATGACTGTGCAAGTTGATGCTACTTATGAGAAAAAAGGTGGTGGGTTAACACACACAGTTGAAGGTACAGTTTCTGGACAAGCAAGTAAAGGGAATTATGTGTATAGTACTGATCCTGACTTAGTGGCTAGTTATGATTTTGAAGGTGATGCACAAGATGTATCTGGAACAGGAAATAATGGTGTGTTAACTAATGGAGCTAATTGTAAGGCTGACGGGAAAAATGGGGATGGTTGTTCGTTTGATGGTGCTTATGATCATATTTCTGTTGCACATGATACATCGATTACGTTTAACAATGGAGAGGATTTTACTATAGGAGGATGGTTTAGATTTGTTGATGATGGTATTAACATTCAACATCTATTTGTGAAAGTTAATGTTGGTGATGGGTCTACAGGTCCAGGAGGGGCAGTTGGGTATGATATGTTGTATCGTGGTGATCTGCCTGGGCCTGATAAAGGTACTCAGATTAGGGTTAGAGACCTGACCTTTACCCATAAGTCACTCCTTCTTCAAAAATCCGAACTCCTGCTTTCAATCCCACAAAGAATTTCCATCCTTCCCA
>NYZO01000007.1 GCA_002687185.1 archaeon
AAATAAAATCAGAATGGAACTACTAAGACAATACAGATCACGATTCTATTCTTCGTTGCAAGGTTATTTTACTAACCCTAAAGAGAGCATAACTTCTAATGTTTCTGGATGGAAAAAAAGAATAAGAACAACAAGTTTAATTGGACTAACTACACTAATGACCCTTAGTACAAATCCATACAAATCTGAATTTCAACTCGATCCGTATCTTGATGAACGTTCAATCGAAGATCAACGACCTGATCGCGAAGATAAATTCAACGACAGAATCGATCCCCTCCCTAAGAGATCATTAGATATAGATCCTCTCGGAAGAGCACCAATGAAAAGATCGGAATAAAAAAAGAAAAAAAAAGTTTCTAATCAAACGCGTGTTCATATCCGAGCATGAACCCTTCTTCGCTGTCTGATATTTCATCATTTTCACGCAATTCTCGTCGAAAGCGTGAACCACCCCAATCACTCATTGTGACCACCTCCTCTCTTTATTTAAATAATTGACCTCACGAAACAGATCTCGTCTATGCAACCGTAACAGTGACGGATGCTGCGAGAGCCAATATAGTTTATCTTTTCTCTCTTGTCGTTGAAGGTTTCGCATCACCCCATAGGAATCTACGTAGCCTTCTTTTTTTTGAAACACGTTTTTTATTATATGCATTGTTTCCACCTCCTAGATTTATACTGGATTAGGCAAGTATTTTATTTAAACCCTACGCGCACAGTTGTCCGCATGTCCGGTGTGCCAAAAGTGTGTTAAACCACTAAAATAGAGACTTTAAAGTAAAATTACACTGGACAAAAATTAAATAATCATCATAAGTTTAGTAATACCCAAAGGACTATAGAAAGATAAACACTTCAAATTCATCCACTTTCATACAATCCTGTATTAGGATGGAACGCATACCACGCAAACCAGAAGTCTCGTTCTTTAACTATTTCTTCACCAGTATCGGTATTGGTTATTTTCACTAGTCCTGCACTATCACGTTCGACTTTTACATTAACTCCACTCACCGCGTCTATTAGTTCACCACCAGCATTAATTACATCATCTTCTTCATACGCTTTATAGACTCCATCAACTTCTATACCATAGATGACTGTTTTCGGATGTATTCTATCATCTTCATTGTCTACTGGAAATATTAGAAAACTATCTTCATAATAATTGCCGTACGGATCGCGTCCATAATCTCTAAAGAACCCTGTATTTTGGCTTAACACTTCTGAGTCTGGATGCGCAGCTTTCCAGTCACGCCAAGTAACCGTATCAATTGAGACAGGTTCAAGTTTCATACCTGTTAATTCACCGATTATTGCTTGCCCGCCGATTTGTGTCCAGTATGTATCAGTCTTTCGATCATACATTACAAGATTAGAATTAAATAGTTTACCAGAGGTTCCAAATTCCACTTCTTCGTTGTTAATGATTCGCTCAAAAGCAATCCCTGAACCGCATAAAGGACAATACGTTATAAGGATTGGATCTCCTGCTACATTATCGTTTACAATTTCGTGGAAGACCATAATTTGTAGTGGGTATACACGTTTAGCACCTTTATAACTCAGAGCTAAGACCAATTCATTATCTTCTATCCACTCGTCTGCTGCGTCTACTGTTACGTATTTAGGATTATCAATTGATGGTATCCCGTCTTTTGGGGGTCCGCCACCTCGAATTTTGCTTGGATCGACTATATATTTAGTACCGTCTGACGTTGTTTGTATTGTATCACTTATTGGTACTAGTCTTTGATCTCCTAGCCGGTCTTGTGTATTAGTATCACTCCCTGAACCAACTCCTATTCCTTTATTATCTACATTAGTTTCAATTCCACCCTCTACGTTATTTGTATCCTGTTGAATAGCCGCACCACATCCAGCGATCCCTATAACTCCAAGCAATAAAATTAACCACACATATTTCATAGCAACCATATTGATTCAACTTATATTTAAACCTTCTTTAACCTATTCTTCAACCATCATAACAATGCTTGAACTATACCACTCCACCATTAAAAACCTCTTAGAAACCCGTCTTCTAACTATGAAATCGAGTTTGGAAATAAATATAAAGAAACTATGCTCGATAAAACCTAAAAGAATTTTAATCAAAGGAGGTTCTATTGAATGGAATTAAATAAAAACGCTTTAACAATTAATCGTGTGCTCTTGGGTCTTGCTATGCTACTACCTGGGCTATTAAAATTGTTCGTGATGAAGCCAGAAGCAATTGTTGGCATGCTCGGAGGCTTAGGTTTTCCTGCAGCAACATTCTTCGCATGGATTTTAATCTTGTCAGANATCGTGTTNGGCGCAGCAATTTTATTGAACTGGAAGTTAAACTACACAACAATACCACCNGCAATCATTTTANTAGTTGCATCATTCACAGTACATTGGGGCAACATTCCAACTGATTGGAGTACACTACCAGCNGTTTTGGTCCATCTAGGCCTAGCATCTAACTATTGGTTGCTTGGCACTGGCAAACTAAAATCTGCATAAAGCAAAGTANTTTATTTTTTTACTTTTTTTAATCTACTATGAAACGCGTTATTATCATCGGCGGCGGTTTTGCAGGCAGTTATATTGCCAAAGGTTTAGAGACTATGTTTAATGTCACGTTAATAGATACCAAACCTTACTTTGAGTATACCCCAAGCATTTTACGCGCGGTCATTGACACGTCCTTACCAAAAAAGTTACAAGTAAAACACAGTAGATATCTCAAACACACTAAACTCGTAACAGACGCTGTAACAAACGTCACACACACACAAGTCAAAACTAAATCACATACATTTGAATACGACTATATTATCTTTTGCACCGGCGGTCGATACGAATTGCCGTTTTCTTCATCACGTTTAATCGGTATTAATAGTGCTAACGAGTTACATTCCTACATCCCTAAAGTCAAAGCTGCAAAAACTATGTTAGTGATCGGTGGCGGGTTCGTAGGAGTTGAGTTAGCCGGAGAATTATGCCATGATTTTCCTGAGAAAGAGGTTATTTTAGTACACGCAAACGATACTTTATTAGGACGATGCGCACGTAAAGCTGTACGATACGCCGATCGTGTGTTACGTAAAAAAGGTGTTAAATTTGTTTTTGGTGAGAAAGTAGTAAAAGCTAACGGTGATATTTTTGTAACGAACAAAGACAGAAAGATTCGGGCTGACATAGCTTTCTTTTGCGCGGGCATGGTTCCAAACACTTCCTATATAGGATCTAGTTTCAAGCATATTTTGTCTGAGCGTGGTAACATTAAAGTTAACCATCATCTACAAGTTCAAGGTTTCAAGAATATGTTTGCTGCAGGTGATGTAACTAATATTCGCGAAGAAAAGACCGCTCAGAACGCAGAGCATCACGCAAAAGTGATTATTCAAAACATCAAGCGTATGGATAAGAGTCAGTCTTTGGTTTCTTATAAACACAAAGAACGTTTGATGCTAATTAGTTTAGGTCCTAAGTATAGCATTTTAACATGTCAGGGTTTGGTTTTTGGCGGACGAATACCAGCACTTTTAAAGAAACTAGTTGAATGGCATGTGTTGCATACGTTTAAGCATTAAGATTCTCTACATTCAAATAATTAATTCATCTATTAAAAATATCCTAATTGTCGTAAATATCTCCTTAATCTTTTATATCCACTATCTCTATCAATAATACAAATCAGTTTCACGTAAGGCTTATCCACTAAATAGATAATTCTTTTTTCCTTTCTTTCATCTTCAAAACGAATACGAAACAAAAATAAATTCAGCCCATGGATTCTCTTATTTCGAAAAGGATTTATTTTTAATAGTTTTAGTTTATTCTCAACAATGCGTGCCGCCTTATCACTTAAACTTTCAATCTACTCAAGAAAAAACGTAGAGGGCTTCAATATGTATTCATAATCCATGTTATCTTCTAAGTTTCTCAAAAAGCTCTTTTTCTGTCTTCCAAAGATTCTTACTTTCCGTAGCTTCTACTAATTTTTTAACTAGTATTAGTTCATCTCTTGTTATCAATGGTTTATTGAATAATCTTTCACGAAGCGTTTCCTTTATTAGTTCTTGAACATTACCAAATCCATTTTTTCGAGCGTATATTTTAGCCTTGCCTAAAAATTCATTTTCGATCCGTACGTTTAATTGAGTTGTTTGAACCACAGTACCAATAAGTACCAATTGATATTTAAAACTTTCGTTTGTTGAGGATATTTATTTTGGATTCACATAAATCTATCCAAACACTTTGAACACTATAAAAATATAATAGAGCGACACGCCTAACATTATTAATCCTGATACTAGATTTATTTTTCGTTTATGTTTACCTAAGAACGAGATTATTGCTCCACTTGCAGTGGTTGACACAACGGCGAGTAATAGTAGTGGCGCCCCAATTCCAAGTCCAAAAGAAATAAAATTAAGCAATTGCACAAAGAACCCTACACTACTTATCGCTCGTGTAAAGAGTGCTGCTATGAAAAGTGGGTTACACGGTATTACTATGGCACCAAAAAAGAACCCAAACAAGAACGCCGACCATAACGGATTCTTCCCAACCGGCGCATTTACTCTCGGCAAATATTTCCCTATATCAATGTTAAATATTAAAGCAATTGAAATTATGGCCAGTATCCCAAAAGCAATCGGAGAAATTATTGCGATTACGTTCGTTAATGCAAACTGTAGAATCGTTGTAAACACTAGTCCAAGTAGCAACATAAATACAATCACACCAGCTATAACAACTAGCCCAAACATCACAGGTAATTTTTTATTTTTTTCGTCTCCTGCTAATTGGTTTGACAGATACGCTAAAAATCCTGGATAAAGTGGCAACACACAAAGTGCTGTTAGCGGTGTTAATAGTCCTAAAAAGAATGCAGTTCCGAGTTCAACAAAGAAATTAACCATTGCACCTTTTCGTTATTTCTTCTTTCATCTCACCAGCGGATTTCACTCCACGTCTGAGTAGATGTGCTGATTGATCAGGACAGATTGCTACTACAGGCGCTCCTGGCGCGTTCACTACACTTATCCCGAATTCATCAATTAGACTTTGCGTCATGCTTGACGGTGACACTGCAAACCACCAATTGAATCCGTATTGTTGTATATGTTCTGATACTCGGTCTTCATCTTCGTTCGGGTCTGTATCAATTGATATGTGTATAATTGAGTCTCCCTCTTGCTCTTCAAGCACTTTGACTTCTCCTTGTTGTTGCAAGCAGGTCGGACACCACACAGCAAAGCTCTCAAGAAGTATCGGTTTCCCAGTAAATTGTGCCACTGTGAATGTCTGCCCAGTACGTACATCAGTTAGTTGAGTATCTTTCCAGCCCAGCACAGCCCCTCCATCATCAATTTTTTGTCCGTTAGAGTCTCCTGCATCAAGCCCAACTCCTCCCTCACCAGACCCCGAATCAATAGTATTACATCCAGCAACGCCTATTAAAGCTACAATTCCAAATAGGATTAAAATTATTTTTTTCATTCGACGATTAACGTCCCAGTCATATCCGTGTGCCCGCTTCCACAGAAAACGTTACAAATGAACGGAAAAGATCCTTTTTTATCGGCAACAAACGTCACGTCAACTTCATCTCCAGGTTCTAATTTTTGATTAACTCCAAACGTAGGTATAGAAATTCCGTGATCTACATCTATGCTTGTAATATGTAATGTTACTGTATCACCTTCATTAACAGTTATAGTATTTGGTTCAAACACCCATTTTTTTGCTACCATATCGATTTCTCGCACACTACTTCCGGTAACTTCATCATCTACTTGACTAACCTGTTCTGGTTGACTCGGTTGTGTTGTTGTTGTAGTATCAGGTATTTCAAGTTCAACTCTAAATTCATCTTTTTGTTCAGGTTGTTGATTAACAGTCTCTTCTACTATTTGTGTTTGACCACAACCAGCTAACGAAAGTAAAATTACACTTATCACCACTCCAAGCACCACCATTCCTTTTTCCATAGATTATTTTTATTCTTCATATTTTTTTATAATAGTTAGTGATCATTCCAAAGTAGCATTTACCTCACCGTTTTGCGGTTTTATGTATCCCTTAAGCAGTAG
>NYZO01000008.1 GCA_002687185.1 archaeon
ATTGGATTGACGACCGCCTGATACTGAACCAAGTGTACCCATGTCTACACCTGCATAAGCAAGTCTAGAATCAAAAGTGTCTGATCCAGAATCGTCGGCATCAATACCAACTTCTAGTTTTGCGAATCCAGTCATGCCAATTGCTCCTTCAGAAAGTGTTTCTGAAAAATCAATGCCAATTTTAGATCCATTATTTTCGGCTTTCATAACTGCTTCGCCGCTGGAATTATCGTCATTACTTAATTTGTAATTAATAGCCCCATAGACGTCTAAGTCTGCCGCATTTACATTAAATGCGAAACCTAGAACAATCAAGCCTAAGAGTATTTTTTTCATGAATTATCCTCCTATTATCAATTCATAATGATAGGCACGATTGAATTTACAATCAATACCTACACTATAATTATTTTGATTTACGTGGTAGAAATACTACCAGATAACATTTTCACCCAATCTTTGTGCTCTTTCCAAAAAAGATCAAATGCTTTATAAAGATAATCTTGATAACTTGGACAAGTCCACCTTGTCCACATTAACGGATCCCATAAAACAAATTGTCCTTGTCTTGTAATTTTAACACACAGCAACCATTTATCACCTGGTTCACATGCATCTTTGGCTTGTTGAATCCAGTCATCTAATTGTGCAATAGGTTTATTAAGTGCAAGATTATGCCACGCAAACTCTCCATAGTTCTTTGCTTCTATTACTAATTTAGGAAATGACGGGCCAGGGTGTATGTCACCTTTATAACCTCTAGTCTGATCTTCAGACAATGTTTCGGTTCTAACAATATTTTGTCCACCAACAAAGGCACCTGAATAAGGCACTCTTGTAAATGACTCATCATACAATTCTGTTAAAAAATTTGCAACATCACGTTCATATGACTTGCCTTTATTTTTCGATTTTCTTCCGCTCACTAAAATTTATTACCGCATTCAGGACAAGTATGCTGTATTGAATGTGTATTATTTCTTTCAGGTGAGTCTTCATCAAACCATAACGTAAACATTGTTGCTACTTTTGGTTCGGCAAATTTATAACAATATTCACCTGTAAGTTTATCTGCTGTATAATCATAATCTACATTTTTCTTTAATCCGATACCGGATAAAAAATTTCTTGCTCCTGGCAACGGTCTTATTTTAGTACCCCAAATATCTTGACCATATTGATTTTTGAATGCAAAAGAATACGTCATATCCTTTGTATTTTCTGCTTTTACCAAAACTTCTGTCCAATTTCTTAATGACATAGTTATAGTATAATGTATAATAGTAAAATAAGCAATGGATAAAAATGGTGTTATAAGTGACGTAAAGACGTGGATTGACGATTTTGTTACAAAACCAAACCCTTTACTTAATAATATGCCACCTTGTCCATACGCCAAACAAGCAATATTAGATAAAAAAATTGATATACAAGTACCAGATGAAGGTTCTATAAGTTATAATATTACCAAAACAATAGAAACATGGAACAAAGATTTAGACATTGTATTATTAGTGTATGATCCAAAAAAACACACAGGTGAATTATTTGAAAAAATTATAATCAATGCCAATGGTGCTATAGATTCAAGTTTTGTTTTACTAGATGACCATCCAGACAATGTAGAAAACATTAATGGTGTACATATGAACAATGGCAAGTATGCTATTGTGTTTATTCAACGAACAAAAAAGTTACAAGAAGCACATGAATACCTCAAAACAAAAACAAATTACTACGACGTTTGGAATAAAGAAAATTTAGACGATGTTGTTAATTGGCGTCTAAATCGACTAAAGAAGAAGAAATTTTACCCCACCCATCTCAAGAAGATAACATACTATAATATACACACATTATAATTTCTCAATTAGGCAATATAACGTCTTCACAAACATAGTGAAATGCGCCGCAAGGTGGTGAATCACTTGACGTCACAAATAAATGATGATGCTCTGTAAAAAAGATACAACATCAGTTTCTACATAAACAATCTAAAGTGGACATGTAGAAATCGCGTTGGTAAGAATAAAGCGAATAGGTACAGCACAACCGCCTAGTTACGATAGCAACTTTAGATGACTGCGAGGCTCACATGATGCTTCAAAATCAAGTTCGGCTGGAAACAGCCGAATTATGACTGCTTGGTCTACATGATACGGAAAAGAAAGGCATGAGTGAAAGCGAAATGCAAGTTGGCGTCAGCCAACTATTAGATTACCACCATCTGTGTTCTGAACGATGCTTAACAGTTCTACCATCCCACACTCTACTAAAGCATAAACGGTTAGTATCCCCACCTCTGTTATATTCTGTATATTGTTGTTTAGAATCAAGCCCAAATATTACGCATTGTGATTGCTCAATACCTAACTGTGTGCAATATTCCTCTTGATCTTTTTGATACTTGTTAACAATAAAACTGTTATTATAATTCTCAATAAAATACTGTCCTAATGAAATACTATGATGATTAATGTATTCATTGTCCAAATACGCATATAAAGTATCATCAACTTTATCACGTTGCAGTCGCAACCCAATTCTATAATGTTCAACAGGAAATATTTTACTTAAAGATGTTGTTATGTACTCAATACAACTATAACTTAAATTAACGTCTATAGGTTTTGAAATATTAAGATATGCCATATCAAGTAACACAGGAACGTTATTGTCTTCACACGCCTGCAATAAACTATCTAATTCTTCTGGAACATTGCCTGTATCACTAAATGGTACACTTACAACAAACACATCACCTTCTCTAAAATCATCATCATTTACCCAAGCAAAGGATTTACAAATTCTAGACATCATTTGATGATAAAAATATTCACCTTTAAACAGTCGCAATCGTCTATTCATGTGCTTATGATAAAACTTATCAAATGTTTCTGTAGTGCCATTGCTAAAAGCAAGATTGCTAAATGCATCTATGTCTTGCAAGTTATGTCCTTGAAATGCCCAATCTTTGTAATTGTTTAAAAAAGATATTGTGTCGATCCCTTTGTACTTAAAATTGCTAAGATGAATCATTGCGTCTTTGTCGTATATTGGCCATGCTCCACCATATGGCTTATCATCTAAATTTGGTAATGTTTTGTTCATAATATATGTATATAATTATGACTATTTAACTTGTCTATGGATTATCTTTATAATATTTTTTCCAATCACGAGTAGGATTAAGTGCTCGACTACGTCCTGGTTTACGTTTTGATGTACTTTTTTGTGATGCTTTCCATTTTGCTTCTGCGTCTTTATATTCTTGAGATTGAGGATTTGATACAACATTCTTAGCCACATCTTTTTCTTTAGGATTCATTTTTGCCGCTGATTTGTGAAGTTCTTTTTCTTTTTTTGCTTTCTTTTTTGCGTCTCTTGTACCCTTCCACGAAAAAAATTTTTGGATGTAATCAATCGTAAGACCTGTCAACCTACCAACTCCAGTAGCCAACGCACCACCTATGGCTGTGGTTGTTCCTATAGGTGCTTCTTTTATTTTTGTGAATTCTTTTAGTCTCATTGTACAATACTTATCATAACAAGTGGCACACAAATAATGAGTAAACAAAATTCAATGTGCCACAAATGTCGTTAATTTAGGGTGATTATTTCTTCCAAATCGCCCACAAAATACCTAAGGTAATTAAGCCGATTAGGCCTTGAGAACCTAGGTCAGAAACAATAGCACTAATGTTGCCGATTACGCCCAATGATAAAAAAGGGACTGCCGAACCGAATACAACTTCTAGTACGATTGATAACATGATCAATTGTATAGCAACATCGCTAACATGACCAATTACGTCAGTTATAGTTTTCCACATTTAAAGGTTCCTCCTCATGTGTTTACCTTTCGATTTCCCCCGAGCCCGAAAAGTTACAGTAATTATAACATTTTTTGGGGTGGTTTAAATACTCAGTAAATGGTTTTATTGGGTGATCTTCGTCAACAGAATGGTGTCACGTAGGTTTTCTGTGTAAAACCTATCCAAAAAGAATGCAAAAAAGTGTCTAAAAAAACGGCAATTTTGTTTTTTTTGTGGTTTCTAGATTTTCTTTTATTATGTCACTAATCATCTCTCGTTCACTTGGGGACAAATGATGTGCTTCACTATATGTTAAACCACCACGCATATACCAACAAAGTTTTAATAAATTATGCTTAATTTGTTTAGAGTCTTTTTCAAAATTATCTATGAGCTGTTTTATCTCAGAATCCGACTGTGTCAAAATTATGATACGAAAAAATCAGAGTTATCAAGAAGAATTGGCACTTGATATGTTTTTGGTGCACCCTTTTTGACATCTTCTTCTGGTGATTCTGCTTTAAATGATTCAAATGATCCTAATTTGTTAATAACTTCTAATTGCTTTCGCACAGCAGTCACAAACTTCAAATCAACATTTTGTATGAAATCATTAATGTCGTTTTTATCTGTAATAGAACCTTCTGGCAATATTATAGAGTCAATATTATTGACCAATGTTTCAACATTAATTCTAGTTAGTTCTGCAAAAATTTTATTAAACTCCTCTTGTTTTTCCTCATCTTTTAATTTTGCGTCATTAATTGTTCTAGCCAATTTTTGTTTTTCAAATGTTGATCGTCTAATAAGACTTACTTGTTGATAATTGTTTGGCGTTAAAGTAATTTTAACACCATTATCTAAAAGACACTGATTGTTAGGAACGGTTTTGTCCACATTATCAAACAATTTTTGTAAATCGATTTCATGTGATTGTTGAGTACCAGTTACAGGTACTCGACTAGTTAAAGTCATTCTTGGACCATACGTAGCTATTCTAATTGCTATTAACAATGTATCTACATCACTAGCTGGCATTAACCATGCATTCTTAATTGCAGGTACACATGATTGAATAACCTTAATTGTACTTTCTCCAGTAAGCAATGCATCTGGTGTTTTAAGAGTAAGTTCATCAATCGCCGTCATCGGATATACATCAACCTCACCAGTAGGATCAAGTTCTAATGCGCCTGGTGGATAAAATCTACCTTTAGACGGTAATGCTATCTTAAGTTCAGGTTTGCGAAAATATGCACTAACTTGTTCTTTAGTAGGTTTTTTTTGTTCCATACTGTATTTATAATCAGAAATAGTGGTGTTTAATTTTACAATAAATACAGTATGGCAGATAAAATCAAACTTTCTATTGATGGAAATGAAGCACAATATCCATTATGGGCCACAGAAGAAACACTACAACAAGTCGCAACTCAACTAGGAGCCAAACGATCAGGTATAAGCACTCTTGATGTATCTTCTAAAAAAGCCGCAAAAGAAGTAGAAAAACTTGGCAAAGGTGCTAAAGCAATCCAATCAGCATTAACAGAAACTGCCAGTGCGGCAGGATCAGTTGCACAGTCATTATTCAACACAGATGGTAGTTTAAACAGTCTACTTCCGGCCGTGGAAGCAGTTGTTCTAGGATTTAATAAAGTCACAAATGCTTTTTTATCGATTGGTTCTGGTATACCTATTATTAGTGGATTTGTTAAAGCCTTAGAGGTAGGGACAGATCTAGTCGCGGAAGTGGCAGTTGCAACTTTTGATCTAGTGACTAGTATAGCAGACTCAATTGCAGATGGATTTAGAGATATAGCACAAGTTGGTGCTACCTTAGAAGGCAATTTTAAAGAAATGACAAAGTTAAGTTTTGGAGCCAACATAGGTTTAGAAGATTTAGGTGCATTACTAGAACAAGCAGGACCTTCATTATCAGCATTTTCAACATCAAGTGAAGGTGCAAGACGAGTATTGGGTGCATTAGGTAAACTTCACACAAAAGAATTATTACCAACATTTACTAGGTTAGGATATACTATTCAAGAATTAAATGAAACTGGAATAGACTATATGAACATTCTTGCAACAACTGGACAAACAACCTTGCTTAGAACAGGCAATGAACAAGCCTTAGCCGATGCAACCGGAAAGTATGCAGTCAATCTATCAGTTTTATCGAGACTTACAGGACAAAATAGAAAAGAACTTCAAGCACAAATGGTGGAAGAATCAAAACGTGCAAACGTCCAAGCATTGCTGGCTCTCAAAGAGCAAGACATGAGTGCAGAAGAATTGGAAGCATTTAGAAATATGCAAATTGGCCTTAAAAAGTTTTCACCAGTGTTGGCAGAGGCTTTTGCCAGCATTTCAACTATTGGTGAGGCGGTTGGTGATGGCCATGCGGCTATACTAGCACAGCTTGGTCCAGCTGGTGATGAACTTAAAAAATTTGCTTTAGCATTCAAAGATGGCACAGCAAACGTAGGTGATGCAGATGTAACAGGTGTATTGGACGCAGTAGCCAAAGGCCTTACAGATGAGAACACATTACAAATGGCACTATTGGCACCAGCAGGTGGTTTTCCGGCGGCATTGGCGGAGGTAGTTGGTGAAGGTTTAGCATTTGCACAAAAGTTTATTGCAGGTGATGTAAGTTTAGCAGAAATAAGAGAACAAGTTGATAAAGAACGAGAAGGCAGAATCGAGGCCGCTGATCAAAACAGAGAATTAGTATATTCAATCATTGATGCTCAAACCAATGTAGCAACACTCAGCATAAGTTTACAAGAGATGGTGTTACAAAGTCAATCCACAATGGATATAATCGGATTAACTACAGACGCCATTACAAACGTTACTGAATTATTAGAAAAATTTATTACATCAAATGAAGGGGGCGAAATAGAAGGATCCAAAAATGTAGCAATTTCTACACCTGATGGAACCGTATATGTTACAGCAAAAGAAGCCATAATTATGGAAAAAGAGGGTAAAGGTACTACAGTAACAACTTCCCAAGGATCTTTAGGAGAAACAATACCTCAGGTTCCCGCCGAACACGCCAAAGCCTGGGAAGATAAAGTTCGTGCGGCTGTACAGGCATTCACAGATGCCGGGGAACCAATCGCCGGTAAGACCCTTTGGAGTGAATACATGGCTCAAAGAATTCATAATAAACAAGATTTAAATGCGTTTATTGATAAGTTGAATAAAGAATATGATACTAAAGTGCAACATTTCCAAAAAGGTACAAAAGGAATTATAGACTTTGGTGCAGGTGCGTTAGCAATGTTACATGGTAAAGAAGCAGTAATACCAGCACCAGAAGGCACCATCCCAGTTGACTTAGGTGATTCATTAAGTCCATTGGTAGCAGAATTTGGAGGTATAATAAAACAAGCAATGGGTGGAGGTAATAATTTACTTGCTCAAGATGGCGTAAATAGTGTACAATCAAAAGAAATAGTTTTGAAATTAGATGAAATGATTAGTGTACTTAAATACATGGCAGGAGGAGATCCGAAAGTGGCACAACTTGGAATAGANATGAANAGACTAGCAAGTAAGATGACANTTGGNNNNGATCTTTATAGAATTTAATGACTTGGAAAAAATATTTTTCAGTAGTAGGAACAGATGGAACGTTATCACCAATAAGTGGTAATACGTCTCCACAAACTAGTCCATATGATAGGGCAGAATTTGGAAAAAGAAATTACTCATCTTATTTGCCAGAGGTTTATACAGGCCATCCAAACAGAGTTAACAGATATTCACAGTATGATTCTATGGATGCCGACTCAGAAATTAATGCGGCACTAGATATTATTGCAGAATTTTGCACACAAATAAGCAATGACAATCAAACACCATTTGAAATCAAATACAATGATAATCCTACAGAGCAAGAAGTTCTTGTATTACGCAAAACACTCAAGCAATGGACATCATTAAACAAGTTAGACAAAAGAGCATTTAGAATTTTTAGAAACTGTATCAAATATGGAGATGCATTTTTTATTCGTGACCCAGAAACAAATGAATTATTACACATTGACGCAACTAAAGTTGACAAAGTAATCGTTAACGAATCAGAAGGCAAGAAGCCAGAACAATATGTAATAAGAGATTTAAACATAAACTTACAAAACTTAACTGCAACTGAAGTACCAAACCAAACATTATACTCAGGTGGTGCTACAGGACAAAATCAAGGCTATCAAGGATATACTGGTGTTGGTGGATCAGCAAATATGCAGGCATCGGGTGGTACATCAGGTACAGGACGTTTCCAAGAAAACATGAATCAATATGCCATTAGTGCTGAACACATTGTACATCCATCATTAAGTGAAGGCATTGGTGAAAATTACCCATTTGGCACATCAATCCTTGAACAAGTGTTTAAAGTGTTTAAGCAAAAAGAACTGTTAGAAGACGCAATTTTAATTTATAGAATACAAAGAGCACCAGAACGTAGAATTTTTTACATTGATGTAGGCAATATGCCATCACATTTAGCAATGCAATTTGTAGAAAGAGTTAAAAACGAAATTCATCAAAGACGTTTACCATCATCTTCAGGTGGAGGTGCTAATATGATGGATGCCGCTTACAATCCATTATCAACAAATGAAGATTATTTCTTTCCACAAACAGCAGAAGGACGTGGATCTAAAGTTGAAACACTTCCAGGTGGTACTAACTTAGGTGAAATTGATGACTTGCGTTACTTTACTAACAAATTATACAGAGGATTAAAAATTCCTGCGGCATATTTGCCAACAGGACCAGATGATGGAGCAAATCCACAGTATAATGACGGTAGAGTTGGCACAGCATACATTCAAGAATTAAGATTTAACAAGTATTTAGAACGTTTACAAACGTTAATATGTGATCCATTAGACTTAGAATTCAAACGTTTCTGCGTAGCTAGAGGTGTTAACGTTGATTCGTCTATGTTTAAACTAAAATTCAACCCACCACAAAATTTTGCAAGTTATAGACAAACAGAAATGGATAATGCAAGAGTACAAGTGTTTACATCTTTAGCAGAATCACCATTTTTAAGTAAAAGATTTACATTAGAACGTTACTTAGGCATGACACAAGATGAAATTAAACGAAATCAAAAACTTTGGATGGAAGAAAATGCTGAAGATACTGAAAAGGATGCTGGTGAAGAAGCTATGCGTTCAGCAGGTATTACACCAGGTGGTATTGCAGGCGACTTAGGCACAGCAGAATTAGGTGATGTTCCACCAGATGAACTAGGAGTACCAGGAGAAGAAGGAGTACCACCAGAAGGTGATCTAGGACTGACTCCTCCAGTAGCTCCTCCAGAAACTCCAGGACTATAAATATATCTCAAAATGAAAACTTACACAGTTTTTGGAACCTGTGAATGTCAACCATATCATCCTAGGCATATTACTGAACCCGAATCCAATTGGGGTAAAAGTTTACAAAAAAGTCTTGGAAATGAAATACATTGGCATGTAAATTATCATCAAAGTAATATTCATATTGCTGTCCATTTTATGTTAATGGGCAATCCTAAACATATTAATATAGTACAACTAGGAGGAATTCATAAACTTGGAATCATAGATAATGAATCTCCTAAATCAGTAGACCTTGTTGAAGAACAAGCTGGGTCATCTGCGTGGGTTGACAAACAGACTTTTATTATAATAGATAATGGAGTAGTTCGAGATGCACCTGAAGAAGAAGTTGGAAGATTTCTTCTTCCAACATGTTGGGAAACAACACTTACTAAAATAAGACCAAGCGACGATAAGTTTGATGATATCGAATTAACAGAAAAAAATAAAAACTTCATGAAAAATTATAAAAAAAGAAATTATATTGCACAACATAAGTGGGAATTGCAAGTTGCTATCGCAATGATATCTAATCATGCTAAAGCTACAAATATTGATGTAAGAATAATACCATACAAAAAGAAAGATCACAATTATAGTTCTTTTGAATATAAAACAAGAACCCAAATAGACCAAATTAGTCGATTATATGATCATAATAGACTATTCTGGTATCAAAATAGAGGTGCCCGAGAATGGAAAGAGAGTGAAGTAGACACTATTGTTCAGGATAACTTGATTCCATGGTTGAAGAATCCAATATAAATACATTATGTTTCTTAAAGAAATGTTTGACCTTATGGACGAAAGATATGTTGCCAGCAATGATGACAGCATTATAAAGTTTGATGACTTAAGAAAAACAAAATTAACATTAGAACAAATAAATTCCATCAGAAAAGAACAAGAAGCTAAAGCAAAAGAGTACACCAAAGAACTTGAAACTGTTAAAAAGATGTACGCCGCACCTAAAGAAGAAGAAGCCCCCGTAATTTAATATACATACATTAAATGAGTAAAAAATGTTTTGTTATCGCTAATGGCGAAAGTCGAAAAGACTTTGATACTAATAGATTATGGCCATTTGCTCCTATTATAGGTATTAATGCAATTTATAGAGACGGTTCCAAACTCGATTATCTAGTAGGTGTGGATATTAAAATGATGAATGAAGTTGGTGAAAGTGGGTATAGAGATGCTGAAGTATGGACGTACCCACGTCAACAAATTAAACACAACTATTTTAAACGTTTCAAACAAGACAAGGGATGGAGTTCAGGTCCAACTGCTATAATTCTTGCACTTGAAAAAGGATTTGATGAAATATACATCCTTGGTATGGACTTTTGTGGAATTCAAATTAATGGTAAGAGCAAACTTAGACATAATAATATGTACAAGGGTACACCAAATTATAGAGACTCTAAACGTGAAGCAACATTTCATGGAAATTGGGAAAATCAAATGAAACGAAATTGCCAAAGTGCACCAAAAACTAAATTTATAAGAGTATGTCGAAATGATATAACAGAATATAGATTTATACCAAAAAAATTAAAAGACGTAGATAAT
>NYZO01000009.1 GCA_002687185.1 archaeon
ACCTGGATCATACTAATAGCATAATTTGCATCTTCTAATGCCTCTTTTCTATTTAATGTAGTTTTAATAGTCGGATTAGCTCCAACAGACTCAGCAAGTCTATTCGCCACTATCTCTGTTGTGTCTAATCGTTCTTGATTAATATCAAATAATGTAATCTTAGAATCTTGAAGTTCAGGATAACTAAAAATATCGCCTAATAATTTTTGAGCAAAAACTGTGCTCCCTGCCCCTATAAATGTAATTTTTGGTTGTACCATAACAAACACCTCACATAAGCTTTCCACACCAATCTTTATTTACTTATTAAAAAGGTTAAGGACTTGAAGTTCTATTCTCAAGTATATAGTAAGTTCTATCATCAAAAACAGCATAAAAAACAAAGTTTTAAATAACGATTGCTCTCCTCCCTTTAAAAAGGGAGAGTCTACATGGTTCACATTCAAAAAATAGTTGCTAAGAATTTCAAGTCGTTTGCAAAAACCGTTGAGATTCCTATGGACCAAGGTTTTAATTGCATAATTGGTCCGAACGGTAGTGGGAAGAGCGCGCGCTACGACACAGAAGTATTGCTCAGTTCAGGAGAAATAAAACCAATAGGTGAGTTAGTAGAAGATGCCCTCAAAAATTCACAGATCAAAGTTAATTTAGATGATGGCGTTTACACACCTGAAAATCCCAACCAAATCTGTACTTGGGGTTTAGAACCAAACACTATGAAGGTTGTTCCTAAAGCCATTTCTGCATTTATCAAAAGGGAGGGTGAACCGTATCTTTATACTATTGTTACAAAGTCTGGAAGGGAAGTAACTACTACAGGTTGCCATCCAGTCATGGTTTTTAAAGATGGCAAAATTCAGTCAGAGATAGTAGATAATTTGACACCAGGAAGCTTTATCTCAGTTCCAAACAAGCTCGAATTTCCTGAAATTGATACCAATATTAGTTTTGAGGGGGTAGTAGATAGTGTTCCACAGGAATCCTTAGCTAGATTTATAGGTTATTTAGTGGGAGATGGCTGCATCCACCATCCTATGGGAAGATTTGAACTCGTAAATCAAGATCCAAAAATTTTAGAAGATTTTGTCGATATCACAGAACAGTTAGGTTTTAATCCAACTATTTACAAGACCTCCGGGCCGAAAGCCAAAAGAATCTATGCTCATTCAAAAACGTTTACTGAAAGTCTTTCTAAATTTTTTAAGAATAATTACAAAAAAGAGAAAAAGCATATCCCCTCAAAAATTATTTTCGCAAAGAAAGAGATTCTTGCAAACTTTTTAGCGGCATTATTTGATTGCGATGGTTATGTCCGAAAAGACAATCCTACCTTCGAATATACTACAATGAGCAAAAAATTGTCAGACGATGTGCTTTTATGTTTGTTACGTTTCGGCATTGTTGCCAGAAGAAAAATAAAGAAGAAATACGCTACTAATACAAAAGAAAAGAAAAAGAAAGACTATTATTTTATTAGTATAGAAGGCAAAGAAAAATTATCAAAACTGTATAAACAAATACCATTAAGGTGCTTACATAAACGAAGCAGACTTAAAAAGCATGCAAACAATAACATCGTCCCAAATCCTAATACGGACGTGCTACCAATAGAAGTGAACAGTATCGTAAAAGAAGTAACAAAAATTCTCTGTATTCCTGTGAAGGCCTTAAGAAAAAAGCATCCTACGTTTGCTGCCTATAACGAGAGTAGATGTTGTGCAACAAGACCAGGTTTAAAGCGAGTTTTAGGTATTTTTAATAAGAAAGTTTCATTATTCAACAAACATCTAAAGAATCTACCATTATCTCAAGAAGAGCTAATGCAAGTAATGAGAGAATTGAGATTGTCAAGAGTTAAGGCTGCAAAATCTATAGGTGTTACTAGAAGCTCGATCACTGATTCTTGGGACAAAAATAAATTTAACGCCAGGCCTAAAAATCTAAAAAAATTACATGCATTCATAGAAACGGAAATGACTCAAAGATTAGATCAATCTGGAAAATTAATCGAAACACTTTATCGATTATCAGATTCTGACATATTTTGGGATCCTATTGTTGACATAAAAAAAATTAAAGGAGATCCGTATGTGTATGATCTTACAATTCCTAACTGCCATAACTTCATTGGGAACGGAATTTTCGTCCATAACAGCAACGTAGCAGATTCTCTATGTTTCGTCTTAGGAAAATCTTCTGCTAAATCTATGCGGGCAGAAAAGACCGCTAACTTAATCTATAACGGCGGTAAGAACTCCAAGCCTGCAAGACAAGCTGAAGTTAGCGTCTACATTGACAATAAAGATAAACAGTTCCCTGTGTCTGATGCAACTTTGCAAATTACTCGAATTGTCAAGGGTTCTGGTCAGAGTTCTTATTTAATCAACGGCAAGAAACATACACGTCAACAGATGGTCGATCTATTAAAGGGCGGCGGCGTTGACCCAGACGGTCATAATATAATTCTTCAAGGCGACATTGTTCGTTTCATGGAATTAAAAGCTGACGAGCGTCGTGAATTGATCGAGGAAATCGCCGGCATTTCTATGTACGAGGAAAAGAAACTCAAGTCTGTCAGCGAGCTTGACAAGGTCCAAGAGAAATTAAACGAGGCTAACATTATCTTAGCCGAGCGAAAAACACATTTAGACCAACTCAAAAAAGACCGCGACCTAGCGAAACGGTACAAACAATTAGAACAGGATTTAAAGCGCGACCAAGCAACCTTGATCCATATGGGCTTGCAAAAGAAAGAACAGCAGCGACAAGAAGCCCAATCAAAACTCAAACGCTCCCAAGAGGAATTAGACGATTTAAATCAAAAGATATCTGAAACTCAAAACGAGGTCGCATCAAACCAAGAAACGATCCAACAAATATCAAACGAAATAGAATCTTCAGGCAAGGTAAAGCAAGGCGAATTGGTTGTTAATATTCAGCAATTAAAAGACGGTCTAGTTAAAAAAGGCAGCCGCCTAGAAGTTTGCAACACTGAACTGTCCCGTATCCACGCACGTAAAAAGCAATTACACCAAACCAAAAAAGAATTGACTGTGCAAATAGACCAACTCCAAGAGAAAAGCAGCCAAGCACAAAAGCTACAAGAAGACATCCAAAAAGAAGTGTCCTTAATCGACCAAGACATTACAACTTTCAAAGAAAAGCATAAATCCTCCCTTCAATCAAGCGACTTGGACGAGGAATTAGAAACGCTCCAAACTACGTACCTTGACAAACATAAACACCATCAAAACACTCAAACTAAATTAGAGCAAATTAATTTTAGATTAGACAGCCTCAAAACGTCATTAGACCCTAAAGGTTTAGAGAAATTTTCAGCAGTCCAAAAAGATCTAGAAGAAACGAGCACTATTTTATCTAACCTAATTGACGAGGACAGCACTCTTCACACAACTATTACTGATCTACGCTCACAATCAACAAAGCTCAACGAAGAATTAGCTCGACTTCGTGTCCGCGACGTAACTATTCGAGAATTTGCGGGCGTGCACAAAGCGGTCCAACGTGTAAAGACTCTNCCCGGTGTTTTTGGCACNGTNGCTGATTTNGGTGTAGTNGANTCAAANTANGGNATGGCCTTGCAAGTTGCGGCAGGAAGTCGGATGAACAGTGTTGTTGTAAAGGATGATAAGGTTGCAACAAGCTGTATCGAGCGTTTGAAAAAAGAGCGTCTTGGTGTGGTCACCTTCCTTCCTTTGACTAAGATTAAACCGCGCATGAATTCGCCCGGCATCGACACTATCTTAAAGCAAAAAGACGTGGTTGGTTTAGGTATCGATTTGGTTCAATTCGATCAGAAATTCAGGAACGTTTTCTCGTACGTGTTCGGCTCAACTTTGGTGGTACAAACTCTAAATACGGCAAAGAAAATCGGTATCGGGCGTCATCGTATGGTAACTTTAGAAGGCGATTTAATCGAGCCAAGCGGCGCTATGATCGGCGGATTTAGAAAACTCAACCCTGGCACAGCATTCAAAGAAAAGGATGTATCAGAGCGTCTTGGCCAAGTTCGGCAAAAGCTCAAAACACTAAGCGATCAGATCCCGGTTTTAGAGCAACGTAAATCAAAAAAAGAATCAGAGATTTTATTATTACGCGAGAAGAAAGCCTCAATTGAGAGCCAACATATTATTCTTAAAAGCAAACATCAACATCAAGAGAACTCACGCAAAGAGTTTGATAGTTTAACCTCTGATAAGGTCCAATTCAAAACTGAGCTAGATACACTCACAACTAACCTTGATATGTTATCACAACAACTAGCCACGCTCAAACAAAAACGCCAAGAGCACCGCAGCACGACTCCACAAACATTGCAACGTCTCGAAGAATTAGAATCAAAACGTAGCAATAAGGCAACAGCTCTACACACTGTAGTGGCTGATCTAAAATCGTTTGAAGCCCAAATCACGAGCGTTTTATTGCCTGAAAAAAATAACACTAAAAAAATCCTTTTACAATTAGACAAAGAATTAGGCACTTTCGAAGAAGAAGTTTTAACCCTTACAATCAGTCTCAAAGAAGACAAAGAATCATTAAAGGAGTCACAAACACTTCAACGCACGGTCTCAAAACAGTTCGAGTCCCAATTCAAACAGCGCGATAAATGCACGCAACAGATTCAAAAGCTCGAACTACAAGTCATCCGGTTCGAGGAGCGAAGTCGTGCTGTTGAAGAACGTATAAACGGTTTAACACTTGAGCGTGCTCGTATTGTATCAGAACTCGAAGGCCAGAAGAAAGCTTTAGAGGAATATCAAGGCATAATCATTAGAAAAGGCAAATCAGTTGACGAACTAAAACAATCTGTTAATCAAGCTCAAAAAGAGTTGAACAATCTTGGTAATGTTAATCTTCGCGCTTTAGAAATTTATGAGAAGATTCAAAACGAGTATCAGGTATTAGTCGACAAAACAGATAATCTTAACTTAGAAAAAGAGGACGTATTAGGTTTGATCCAAGAGATTGACGGTAAGAAAGAATTTGCGTTCCTAAAAACGTTCAAAGGGATCAGTACTAATTTCAAAACTATTTTCTCACAATTAACCACCAAAGCTAACGCATCACTTGAATTGGAAGATACAGAAAATCCTTTGGATGGTGGCATTGCAATCAACGTTAAGTTAGCCGGTTCAAAAACATTAGACGTACGTAGTTTAAGCGGCGGTGAAAAGACTATGGCGGCTCTAGCATTTATATTCTCGATTCAAGAGCATCGTCCAGCAACCTTTTATTTATTGGACGAGGTGGACGCGGCGTTAGATAAAGCAAACTCGGAATTATTATCAAAACTCATAGGTCAATATAGTAGTAAAGCTCAATATATTGTTATTTCACACAATGATTATGTCATTAACGAGGCGAACACAATTTATGGTGTGAGCATGCAAGACGGTATTTCTAAAGTGGTGAGTTTGAAGGTGTGAGACATGCAGAACATTCATTTGGATATTATTCCATTATTAAAAGAGGAAGGCATTACAATCGAAAACGAAGAAGCACTTCAGTATTATGTTTCTTGTTATATGACTGTCCACAAACCTGATAAAAAACGAAGAAGGATTGAGACCGTACGTCATATTAATCGGAGGGTAAGTGCAGGAAATAGAATTACGTATGAACAGGATATGGAGGGTTATTCGGACAAAATGACTCTTAATTACAAGCAGCGTACGACTTTAAACGACATTTTAGATCAGTATATTGCAAATGAGATCACTAATCAAAAAAGGCATCGTCGTAGGTAATGGGCTCGACGGGGTTTGATTAATCTCTTACTCGTCAAAAATTTCTTTTTTTGCTGTGATAACGAGTCTATCTTTTAGTTCTATTTCATCAATTAAATCTTTCACTTGTTGTTTAGTTAATATTTTCTCTTCCCAAAGATAACGTAGAAGACTATTTAGTGTGATAACATCAATTTGATTCTTTTGACAATAGTTGACAACTTTCTTTTCGTTCGTTATAAAAATGGATTTGTTTGATTTTGCTATAGCAACACTGTCTAGTTCTCCTTTACCAAAACTTTTCGGGAGAGATGGTATTTCTTTCTTTGCCTGACGAGATAGGTGTATAATGGTAATCTTTTCCTGATCTAATGCATCGATGACTTTCTTGGCGTGAATATATCCTATTATTTCTGCATGCTTGATTTCCATATAAACGTTCGGAGAAATATAGAGTTGACTATCTTCAAAAATATCGTAGAGCAAGTCGAATCTATCAATCCTTGCAAAAGTAGATAAGATATTCGTATCAAGCAAGATCATCTTTTTTTCTTTTGCGCTCTAATCAAGTCAACCCCTTTTTTTATGGTTTGTTTTGACTCTTTAGGAGCTTTGATGGTAATATTTCGTTCTGCTAACAGGTCTTTAAACGCTAAACTATTTAATCCTGCAATTTCCGCAGCTTTGCTAAGAGTGACTTCCCCGTTTTTATATATTTCAACAGCTGCAGCTATTCTAAGTTGAGTTTTTTTCTCAAAAAAATTTCTTAAAGCTTCTCGGACTAATTCAGATTTATTTGAGTAGTAGCCGGCCTTAATGGCCCCTTCCATTTCAAGTTCATAAATTCTTGGTATACTAAATGCGCTTGGCATGATAATATGTGATAACTATTATTATATAAATATTTCTATGTCAAAAGGCGGTTTATTTGAGAAATAGAAATAAAAACGTTTAAGAATAAATTGGCGGAAATCCTGGAGTTTAATGTCGGTTCTAACTCTCTACTTTAATAAGATTTAAAAGGACTAAGCTTTCAAATTGTTATGGATATGCAAAATAATTGTACTTATGGGATAGGTGACTGTATTGGTGTAACATATGAGGTCTATTTTCGAAAATATATTTGTATGCGGTTCAATGAAGGACGGTTAGGAAAAGAAGAAAAAAGTCAATTCCAGAAGGTCTGTGATTCAAATGGGAAAATTAGGGTCGCTGATGAATATGGCTGTTACCTTAATGTACATGATAAAGGTGTTATTGAAGATATCTCAGAGAATGTTAACGGGATAAATTACATATTCATACGGCTTGGTAACGGAAAGTTAATTGGTTTCTCAGAAGATTATCCGGGGTTATCCCAAAAGGTACATTAGTGGAATAATTGGATTTTCACTAAATGCTTTGATTTTGCCATATTTATTTAGACGATTACATGGGCTCGACGGGATTTGAACCCGCGACCTATTGGTTAAGAGCCAATCGCTCTACCAAACTGAGCTACGAGCCCATATGACAATCTATTAAAGAAGCGGTTTAAAACGTTTACTCTTGTTCAATAATGTCTGTCCTCATGTTTAGGGCAATATCTATCTTATTTTAAGACACTTGTCTAAGGTTGATTAAGTCATTTGTCTACAAAGTACCCAAAAGTATTATAAAGTCATATGTCTTAAGGAGTAACTGACAGATGACTTAAAAATGTTGGTAGAAAAACACGAACAAATTATCCAGGAGGTCCTTGACGAGATAGATTCCGCTCTAAAAGACAGTAAAGGATTGGTTGCACATCAAAGGAGATTGGCTTTTACATTATCATTAGGTGCTGAAAATCTTCTAGAACTATATTTTCATAAGCAAAACATCATGAAGGGTGGAGCAAAGCTCGACCATCGATGGTTTAAAAGGAAAAAAGAGTCAATATTTAATCAGTTATCTAACCAGATAACGACTCCAATTACAAGTGTTAAGGATTTGGACAAGTTCGTTTTGTTGATATGTAAGATTGAAGATAATCGTGACGAGCTTGCTTATGGTTCACCGACAACCGACATTATCTTACAGAAAAAAATTAATCTTTTTTTCGAGTTAAAGAAGGTATTAAAATGTTAAAGGGTTACGCAAGTTATTTCGTTTCGTATATTCTCACCCATTTGAAATCTCAGGATCAGATTAAGAACATTATACTCTACGGATCGGTCGCAAGAGACACAGCTACAGATGAAAGTGATATTGATCTTTTTATTGAAGTTACTAAGAAGACAAAATTGTTTGAAAGGCAAGTTAGTGAAATAACTAATCAATTCTATGAAAGTAGAGAGTCAGCACTTTTCAAAACAAAAGGTATAGAAAACGAGTTCAGTATTATACTTGGCACATTAAAGGAGTGGGATGATTTGTATCGGAGTATAGCATCAACTGGCATCGTATTATACGGTCCGTTCAAGGGCACACATCTCCCAAAATCAAAAAATCTCTACGTTATTATCTTTTGGGATGGTATTGGTAAAAATAGAGGCTCCTTTCTAAACAAAGTTTACGGGGTGAAGATACATAATAAACGCTATCCTGGACTGCTAGAGAAGAGTGAAGGTAAAAAACTCGGCAAAAGTTGTGTCATGCTTCCCATCGTTTGGAAGAGCGAGATGTTTTCGCTTATCAAAAAACATAACGTAAACGCAAGGGCGATCGAAGTATTTTTGTAATGGCTTTACTTCTGAACTATGGTCTTAATCTTTTTCAGTCCACAAAAATCTGTTGAAAAGGTATAGGCACCAGCATTCAAGAACGTTAAGACTTCTCCTTTTTTCGGTTTGTTAAGCCCTACTTTGTATCTAAAAATATCTAATGAACACGGCGTCATCCCTTTTACTGTATAATTATCATAAGAATCATCTTCACCTTCAATTTCAAGTCGTGTATTTGCAATAAAGGTATCCATTGAAGCGTTATATACAGACGCATTAACGATTATATTATTATCATAAATATTTAATATGCCTACCTCCAATGTAATGCAAGGTGCTGCCAAAAACCGCCCGCACTCAACTATCATTTTAATCTTTTTCTCGGTTAATAGCGTTTTAAGCTCTTTTACTTGTTCGAATATGTTTGGTAGTACGTTCGATTGAAAATTTTTGTACTGTACAGGTATACCACCTCCAATGTTTACAACGTCAAGCATTGACCATAAACCGCTATCCAATGTATCAACGAGCTCTTTTTTTAGCGACCACTCACTCACGTTTTGTGTTTTACGATGGAAATGGATGCCTAATTTATTTATTTGTTCTAGTTTTTTTAAGGTAGGTATCAACGTATTAATATCATTTGATGGGAATCCATAAGCATAATATTTTCCTGTATGGATGGTATGTTCTTTAAGTCGCATGCGTAATAATAGGTTTATTTTAATAGGTTTATCGCTCACATAATTTTTTATTTTTTCTAGGTCAGGCTTATTATCTACTACAAATTTATCTACACCAAGCTCTATTAGTTTTTGTATTTTAGTTTCATCCCAACCTTGTGCAAAGTACCATACACGTTTACAGTCACTAAATTGTTTGACTACGTCTATTGAATGCACGCTAAAATCACAACTAGTCATGCCTTCAAGTATTGACGCTACGATGTAATTTGTTTTAGCACTGTACGATACAACGTCTGCTAACTGACTTAGTTGATCGAATTGTTTTTGCAGTTTTTTTCTACTGAGCTTGAATAGGGGCGGTTTAATCATTTAGAAGCCCTTCCTCAGTTAGCGTTTCAAGCACGTGCGCCATAACTAACGGGAACGTAATAGAAACATCTCCAATCACTGTGACTGCGTCTGCATCATCTTTAATTTTGCCCCAACTTTTCGCTTCGTTTGTGGTTGCGCCGCTAAGACTCCCTGAGGTATGTCTTGCTGTTGTCATGTATACTGCATAATTTAGCCCGCCGTTAAGTAAACACCCTAGTATGGCAAAATGTTTTGAAACACCGCCGCCAAGCGCGATCAACCCTTTAAGCTCATCTTGTGAGCTCATCAAAAGCAGCCGTTTAAAATCTTGTACAACATCAACGACAAAGTCCGGATATTTTTGTTGAAGCATGAATAAATGAAATCCGAACGCACCGTCTGTTATCGCTGGACAAAATACTGGAATATTGTGTTTTGAGGCTTGGTACAATATTGAATCTTTGTCAGTTAACATCCCTCCAATGCTCGCAAGCAAGTCACAAGGCGCCCATCGTTTTTTTTTTATATAGCTCTTCTCAAGGATCGGTATAATACATTCTTCAAATTTTGCGTAACTTTCATTTTTTATTTGAATGTTCCCTACCCGATTTATCCCTTTCTCATATAGTGCATAATCATTTGACTCAAAAGTTCCTAAATCAAACTGCTCACCTTTAGCTTTCATGACATCTTCCTCAAGCCCACCAACGGTTGTAACAATCGCATCCACTAACCCTAATCTTATTAATTGCGCAAAAAACCCTCTCAA
Source organism: archaeon (assembly GCA_002687185.1). Classification (GTDB taxonomy): domain Archaea; phylum Nanobdellota; class Nanobdellia; order SCGC-AAA011-G17; family GW2011-AR20. The sequence continues at coordinate 10,238 of NYZO01000009.1, forward strand.
CCCTGACGTGACTAAGTTAGATGTGAATGTTAGGTATATTTTAGCAGACGCTTTTTTCATCCGTATAATTGTCTCGGCCGCTTTATGTAGCTCGCTACTCTGAAGCCCAACGTTTCCGAAAGATCCGACTAAGTCTTTTGCGGTAATTCCTTTATGCCAGGTGAAATCTTTGATAGATGCCATATTAATAACAGACGAGAATGTATTCTCAAAATAGATCTAGCTACCAGATTGTCGAACGCGATCGAACTGTTCTTTAGGTAGTCTCATAAATATCTTAGACGAAAAACGGTTTATAAACTAATCGATTTTGACATTTCATACCAATAATGTTTATATAGCTGTTGCATATTCAGACTCTATAATGAAGACGGTTGATATCAAACTTAATGAATCTTTGGTAAAGAATCTTTCTACGACAAATCAATGGGTTGAGATCACCGCTCTATTGTCAGTTAATCAGTCTGATCAAAGTATGGTCAGTCGCCTCTCAGTCGAGCTACCTCGCGATATGTGTTTAGCCTTCTTCAAACAGATCCGTTTAAGTCAACAACAAAAAACTTCTGTTTTTGCAAACGATCCAACCGACTTCATCCAAGTTACAAGGATTGTTGATTATGAGCCTACTGAACGTAAGATGCTCAATTTTTTCCGTACTATTTGGCAGAATATGCATCAGGTTAAAAGTCATCGTTCTCTCAAACCTAAGGCTCAACAATTAGAAGAAATTCGAAACCTTCGCATACGGTTGTGATAAAACACCGAAAGCATTAAAAAGAATCTCTAGTCTTTTCAAAAAGAACATGAAAATAAAAGAATTACAAGCACGACAAGGCAAGATCGACATCGAAGTTGAAGTAGTCAAAATTGACGAACCGCGTGAATTTGAGAAGTTCGGCAACAAAGGTCGCGTTGCAACAGCGACTGTTAAAGACGATTCAGGCGAGATTAAGCTAACACTTTGGAACGACGAGATTGATACTGCCAAAGTTGGTGATAGCTTAAAGATTACTAACGGTTACGTCAGTGAATATCAAAGCGAGCTGCAGTTGACTGCTGGCCGGTTTGGCAAGCTTGAAGTGGTCAAAAAAGAGTGACAATGGAATGGTTCCAATTCTACGGTTGGAAAGACAACCCTTTCTTACCTAAATCTAACCCGCGTGTCATAGGCCTTCATTTCACTAAAAAGCGTCTTTTAGAATACGTTAAAAACGGCGATATTTGTTTTTTGAGCGGCCCTGCCGGTTCAGGAAAATCATCTTTAATGCGTTGGGCAACAGAAAACTTATCTGGCTACAACACGGTTTATTTGAGTGCTGAAGAGACTGATGATGACGTCCCTCTTGAACATTACTTAAGACAAAGTGCTTGGGATAGATTATTCAAAAAACAGTTTGTTCTCTTGCTTGACGAGTCCCAAGAGAGCAGTATCCAGCTACAAAAGGCTTTGAAATTAAACTGGGACAAGAACAGGATACGTAGTATTATTGTAGCTCAGATAGAATCATTAAAGAATTTCCCTCAGAATTTCCAGCATCGTGTCGGCAGCCGTTTAATTAAGTTGGATAGGATGACTCAGAGCAATGTTGCTGACATGTTAATGTCTCGAACAAATGAAAAGAATCCGCTAGAGCCTGAAGCGATTGAGGAGATAGGGCGTTTTGCATCGTATAATCCACGACGCGTGCTCGAGTTTGCTGAGCGCGTTTGCATGGAGATGGCAAGTTTAGAGAAGAAACGTATTAACCTTTTTGATGTACGAAAAGTCCTCAACGGCAAAATCAAAAGCGACGATTCGCCCAATCCTAAGATTCTAAAATCCTCTTTCATCAAAAAGAAAAAACAATCAAAAAACGGATCAGTCCTAAGCCCTCTTGAAAAAAAGATTCTAAGTAATTTAAAGGACGGTTCACACACTGTACGTTTCCTCTCAAAAAAATTAAAAAGCTCAGAAGGCAGCATCGGAAAACAGTTGAGTAAACTAGCTCAGAAAGGAATAATTACTACTGTTCGAAAAGAGCGTCCTAAAAAATACGGTTTAATCCAAAAATGACTGACCAAATCGACCCTAAAGATATGAGTCCTGAACAGATTCAAGAATTGATGAAAAAGAACTGTTTATTTTGCGGCATGTTAAACGGCCAGGTCCCTGTAACTAAGGTTTATGAGGACGACATTTGCATTGCTATCTTAGATATCGGTCCTGCGAACCCGGGTCATACATTAGTATTCCCAAAAGAGCACGCTATGAGCATCACTGAAGTCGACCCGAAAATTTTCATCACCGTCCAAGCGCTGGTAGCAGCACAAATTAAAGGTTTAGGTGTTAAAGGCGTTAGTGTTTATGTTGCCGAGGGTGAAGCTGCCGGCCAGAAACTACCTCATGCAAGTATCCACATTATTCCTCGTGTTGAGGGCGACGGTTTGTTTGTCTGGCAGGGCAAGCAAGCTGACGAGAAGGCTTTGCAACCTATAGCTGAAAAAATTATGGCTAATATATTAATGCCCCAGCAAGCAGCGATTGCGCCTAAACCAGTTGAGCCTGAGGAAGTTGAAGTTGTTGAGGACACAGAAGATGAGCGAGTACCTTAGATAAATATTCTCAATACGAGCGTTAATACATCTCCGAATACCCAGCTCATGATTGCAGCGATTAGAAAGCTTGGCACAAACGGTATCCCTTTTTTGATGATTATTGATTTTATTTTATTTTGTTTCAATAATTGTATTTCTTGTTTAGTAACCCCCAAAGATTGTTTATTGTATAGTATTTTCTTCCCTTTTTTTATAGTTTGTAGTATCCAGTCACCTTCCTGTAGTTTTGACGGCGGTATTGCAACTATCATACACGATGCCTCTACTGCCTTGAGGAACAAGAACAGATAACAAAACAGGTACAAGAGCGCAAAAGTAATCCCAACGACTAGGAGCGGTAAATTTTGACTTACAAACCATCCTAAGATGATTAGTACACTAACTCCTCCTAAGAGCAGCCTAATTTTTCTTGCGGTACCCATCCTCTTTTTCATCTCTTTTATGAATCGTTTTTTGTGTTTTATTGCAAGCCCAACGCTCATGAATAACGAATAGACAAGCCCTGCAATGAGTACATTAACAAAGAACGTACCTACAAAGAACGGTAGATCAAGTGTTGGCAAAAACCATGTTAATAGGTCTGTTGGATATTGTGAGAATACTACTCCTAGTGCCATGATCAGTTTAGCGTCCCCTCCACCCCACTGTCTTGTCTTGTACATTATTAGTGCTATGACGAACACGACTAAGAAAGAAGCTCCACCAATTATAATGGGAATAACCGATTTAGTTGTTATTGCGTTAAGTATAACTATTAGTGACGCAAACGCTAGTAGCGAAAATGAGAGCCAGTCCGGTATTTCTGTAGTTTTAAGATCACTAATTGAGGCAAATATCAACCAAATTAAAGTGACGACCATGAGTATTATGCCAAGCATAGGTAACAGGTTTAGTGGGGTTTATAAAAAACTTCTGGCTCAAGGAATTGTTTACTCTTTTGAAAAGGTAATAAATGTTTAAGTATGGGGGAGTTCAGACAATGTCATGGCAAGGAATCTAAAAAAACAGAACACCATAGAGGCGCCTTGTAATTGTGTACCTTGGCTACTTACTTTGCTACGTATCGGCATGGGTTGGATTTTTCTATGGCCTTTTTTAGATAAGTTGTTTGGTTTAGGTTTTTCGACAACTCCTGAGAACGCATGGCTAAACGGCGGCTCACCTACCACAGGGTTTCTCACGCACGCGACCAAGGGTCCGTTTGCATCTTTTTTTCAGGCTCTAGCTGGTCTACCGGTTATTGACATAATATTCATGATCGGGTTGTTATTTATTGGCGTATCATTAATTTCAGGCATTTTCACACGTCTGGCGGCATACGCTGGTTCTCTAATGTTATTTTTAATGTGGCTTGCCGTCCTTCCTCCAGAGCATAACCCGTTTTTAGACGATCATTTAATTTATCCATTAATTCTTTTATTACTAAGCGGTCTTCAAGCCGGTAGATTTTTTGGTCTTGGTCATTGGTGGGAATCACAAAAGCTAGTTAAGAAATACCGTTTTTTAGCATGATTACGTAACTTTAAATAGTGTTTTTGGTTACTGATAAGTGATGGAAACTATACCTATTAATGTTGAATCTGGCATCCCTTTAATGGGCGCTATCCAATTTGGTATTATCCCTCGAAGTAATAATTCTATGGTGCAGGTTCGTGCCACTACTGTTTGTAATTTAAAATGTAGTTTTTGTAGCACGTGCGCTAACGAATCTTTGGTACACCCTGTGCATTTCGTTGTGGACCCGGATTATTTGGTCCAGTGGTTTGAGCATGTGGCAAAGCTTAAAGGTACAGCAATTGAGGCTAATATTGACAGTGTTGGCGAGCCGACTGCGCATCCTAAGCTTTTAGAATTAATTACCAAATTACACGATTCAACTCACTGCTCGTTTATTTCTATGCAGACGAACGGTTCCTTGTTAAATGAATCAATGATCAAAAAATTAGAAGAGAATGGGCTTAACCGCATTAATCTATCTATACACAGTCTTGATGAAACACTTTCTAAAAAACTTATGGGCAACCCAGCGTATGATATTAAGCACGTTTTGTCCATGGCGCGTATCATTTCCACTTCAAGTATCGAACTCACATTAGCACCTGTATTAATCCCTGGTATTAACGAAAACGATATGCCAAAGATTATCGAGCTTTCTAAAGAATTAAAATCAACCATCGGCATCCAAAAGTACGAGGTGTACCGTCACTCACGCCGCATCCCTAAAGTCAAACCCGAAACCTATTGGAGATTTTACGAACGTCTTAAGAATTGGGAAAAAGAATTTAAGATTAAGTTACGTTTAAGAAAGGAAGATTATAAGATTAAAAAGACACAAGAGTTACCCTTAACTTTTCAAAAAGGCGACCGTGTTGCGGCTAAAATTGTTTGTCCAGGCTGGTATCCGAGTGAAATGATCGGTGTTGCAAAAGAGCGTTGTATTACTATTAGAAATTGTACGAATCAAAAAGGTGATATTGTTAATGTACGTATTAAAGAGAACAGTGACCATATTTATCTAGGTGAGCTTGTATAATTATTTCATAACGATGAAAGTGTTTGTATTTCGTCTAATGTAATCACTTCATTGTAAATAACTATTTCATCAATGGTGCCTAAAAATGCTTGAGACGGATTAAATCCTCCACCTACTGAATCTTGCTCTTGCCCAACAACGAGTGCACCATCATTAATTATATTATAACCTTGTTTGAGCGTCCCCGTGTAGGTTTGTATCCCATCTTTAAACACCTTAACCTCTCCGTCTGAGCTCTGCCAGGTAACGGTTATGTGATGCCATATACCATCATTACCACTAACCCCTGTGCCGCCAGAGGCATCGCCGTTTATATAAATACTGAAATCTTTATAATCAAAAATCAAAAACTCATTGTCTTGGCCTGAAACAGCATAAGATATTGGTGTGCCGGTCTTGGTCGTGTCACTGGATTTCATAAAGAACGCGATTGTAATATCTGTTGAAGGAAAATTCTTTATAGGATTAAGTATAATGTATTGATTAACTGTACCGTCTAATTGACAACCTTTTCCAACTTTTCCTTGAGCATTACAATTAGTCCCTGTAACTGTACCATCATTATTATTTCCGCTTACATCTTCAGCTTCGTTCTCAAAATCATAGGCCACAATGACTCGCTCGTCTGTACCATAAAGATGATGATCTTTTGCTGCTTGGCCAGATAGGGTCCCATCTATATTATGGGTAAGACCCCCGCCTCTTTTTATATACTGCCCACCAATAGCTACTGAAACCTTCTCATTCTCTTCTAAAGTTAGTCCTGGACAAACAACTGTTGTGACTTTAAGCGGTGTTAGTTGTCCATTTACAATCTTTGGACAAGCTTGACCATTTATGGTAATAGAATTTATTGAACC
>NYZO01000010.1 GCA_002687185.1 archaeon
TCTCAGAGATTGTTTCTACTTTTTTAAGTAACGGTTGAAATAGTTCGGTATCATACGCTGATTTGACGCCTTGAAGCATTGCAGTTGTGCGCTCAAGCCCCATGCCAGTATCAACATTTTTTTGTTTTAAAGGGATAAATTTGCCGTCTTTTGTTTTATTAAATTCCATAAAAACATTATTCCAAATTTCAAAATATTTTCCGCATCCACACCCTGGCATACATTTGTTATTGCACGGTTTCTTACCAGTATCTATAAACATCTCAGAATCAGGGCCGCACGGTCCAGTTTGTCCAGCAGGACCCCACCAATTGTCAACCTTAGGTAAATAGTAAATACGATCTTTTGGGATGCCTAAATCAGACCAAATATTAGCTGAAAATGTGTCTTTAGGAGCATCCTTATCACCTTTAAATACTGTAACATGTAGTTTATTAGGATTAAAGCCAAGCCATTTTTTCTCGGTTAAAAAAGCAAAGCTCATCTGCAAAGATTCTTTCTTAAAATAATCACCTAAAGACCAATTCCCAAGCATCTCAAAGAAAGTGTTGTGGGTTGCGTCGCCTACGTCGTCTATGTCGCCTGTTCGAATGCATTTTTGGACGTCTACTAACTTGTTTCCAGAAGGGTGTTTCTCGCCCATTAAATAAGGAACGAGTGGATGCATCCCAGCCGATGTAAACAAAACAGTTGGATCGTTTTCTGGAAGTAATGATCCGGACGGGATTAACTTATGATCATGTTGTATAAAAAAATCAAAGTACTTTTTCTTTAGGGTTTTGGCTAGCATATATTTGTTAGTTTAATCGAACTTTAAAAGCGTTTTGTTAGGCTCTTGCTTGTTTTCTGAATCGACAACTTCGTATTTGGCGAACATGCTGTCCTATTTTATCAAGAATGCACGCCTGATCTTCATAATTATGTTTTCCGTCCCGATTTAGATCAAATGTTCCTTTCTCACCAGCATCACGAAGGAGAACAAATTCGGTAATATCCTCAAAGGTGACGTTTCCATCGTCATTGACATCTGGACAACGTGTACAACTATTTTCTCCTGTATATGCATAGCCGATCCCTTTAATAAAATCAGTTTGAACCATCTGTTCTCGATTCTTTTCCTCATCAAAGTAGCTAATCTCTAAGTTACCGGTAATCTCTGAGGATCCTGGTTGTAATGTGGTGTCCGTTTCACACAGGATAGAAAGTTTATCATATTCTTCGTCTTCGAGTAGCCGGTGCACATAAGATCGGATGCATGTTTTAGGCCCTTTGTGTCCAAACGTTTCAATTTGATGAGAGAGGCTCACGTCATCAACTGCAGCAAGAGGCGCGTCAAGGATAAAATGTAACCACGCGCGTACGCGGATAAGATCTTGATCATCAGGCAAAAATCCCGACCTGACGTATCTGGCATTCAAAATTCCTATATCGAGTGTCTCACATGAAACAGCTGCATTTTCTGGTGATGTATTACATTCTTCTTTCGTGCTCAGTTTGGCATCAACCTGGGGCACCACTATTAATATAAACAAAAAAAATAAAATAATACTATAAGATTTTTTAAACCATAATTTTTTCATCATAAATTTTAATGTTTTGGATCTACTTATAAGTATTTATCTGCTATGATATGTACGAATGAATCAAATTTCACCAAACTTGTCACTATTGTGTCTACATGGAAATTAAATCTTTGCAAGCATTGATTTTAATTGTTCGATCTCTTTGTCGAGCTTAGTATATTTCTTAGTGCTTTTTTGAGGCTGAGTAGTTGCAAGAGCTTTTCTTGCGTCGGACTTTACAGGCAAAACATCTGAATCTTCGTGCACCTTGAATTTCTTTTCTAGTTTGTGAGGTGCGTGGATATTAGGCAAGACTTTGTGTAATTGGGTTAGTAGTCTAGTACGCTTTAACATAATTGCTTTTAGATTCTTTTGTAACCTTTCTTTTTCACGCTGATCGTCGCGGTAGGTGTCAATGTTTTTTCTAAGAGTTAATGCGTTGATCGCAGTCTCTAAGATTTGCCTGCGTGCGTCTGTTGCATCAAAGAGGGGCATATACAATTTATCGCTTCTTTTTCCAGTTTGATGCTGAGCCAATTTATTACTCCTGATCCTGGAATAGGGCTGAATCAACCGCCAATAGTTTAGAGTTTAGCTGCTCTAGCTGAGTCTCCCATTGAGTGATGTCTTGGTCTTCTTTTTGTTTGATATCTTTAAGCTTAGTGAGAACATTGCCTGCGTCTTCAGTTAATTCTTTGATTTGTTTGAGTAAATCGACTGCTTGTTCGTACTTGTCGATCTTAACAAAGAAAGTCCGCTGATCGCCTGTAGGGCTAACAGCTGATGGTGCAAGGTTTGGTTCGGATGGTTCTTGGATAGGTATCGGTTCAGCCACTGTGTTAAGTATAGGGTTTGATTCCTGAGTTAGAGGCATATCTTGGGGTGACATCTCTACCGGTTTGTTCTGCTCAGCAGGCGTTGATTCAGAAAATTCGCTAAAATCGAACGGGTCTTCTTTTGGTGGTTCGCGGTCGTTTGTTGCAAACTCTGGAAGATCTGCTGTCTTGCTTGGAAACTCAGGTAAATCATTATGATCTGAGAAATCAGGAAACTGATGTTTTGATTCTTTCTTTTTTTCTTTTTTCTTTTTAGCATGAAATAATGCCATGTTCGCACCTCCTTACATCAACGATGAATAAAATTGTAAAAGGTGCTACCAATATATAAATGCTTCGCTTAAATTTTCTAAGATTTTCTTTTTCGTTTGAACAAACCTGACAAAGACCGTTTTGTTTCTTCTTTTATCTTTGGCGGGTGCTTTTCTAAAGGGAAGAAGCTTTTATCGTTTTTAGTATTACCATATTCTTCGTAGTATGTAACAAGCTCGACTGGGAATCGTTGTTTTGGTTCAGGCTTTTCGTCTGGATAACCAATGGATAGAACTGCTTGCGGCCGAATCTCGTCTGGAATATTAAGTACTCGTTTAACAGAAGTCTCGTCAAACGCGCCAACCCAACAACTGCCAAGGCCTAAATCAGTTGCTTTGAGTAACATGTTTTCAATGGCTGCAGAGCAACTTTGGATCGTGTATAATTCGCCGCGTACGCCAAAGTGACGTTTTATATTAGCAGAATCTGCACACACAAATATCAAAACTGGCGCTTCAGTAAGCCAATATTGTTTCAAACAACAACCAGCAATCTCAGACTTGGTTTTTTGGTTAGTAATGACAATGAATCGCCAAGGTTGAAGGTTTCCTGCAGACGGTGCTAATCTACCAGCAGTAAGAATTGCATGAAGCTTTTTCCAACCCACACGTTTAGTAGTATAACGCTTACAAGAATGACGATTGTGCAATGCTTGATCAAGATCCATAGCCAATACATAAACTGGTGCAACTTCTATAAAAAGCTTTGGGGATAAAGTTTTAAAAGAAAATAAACTATTCAATTAGTATGCAGTATCAAACATTAACTAATTGTTATACTAAATTAAGTAAAGAAAGTAAACGGTTATCTAAAACAGCAATAATTGCACAATTCCTAAAAACAACGCCAACCAAAGACTTAGAATCAGTAGTTTATTTACTACAAGGAACAATTTTTCCAGACCATAGCCAAGAAAAACTCGGAGTCAGCACAAAACTAATAATTAAAGCGCTCAATAAAATCACCGGCAAATCAATTGATGAAATAGAATCAATTTGGAAACAAAAAGGCGATATTGGCGAGACCGCAAAAACAGTGTTAGAACAAAAGACACAACGATCGTTATTATCCTCAAATTTAACAGTCCAGAAAGTCATAGATAATTTGCGTGCGTCTGCTCGGATCCAAGGCTCTGGCACAGTCACTAAAAAAATTGGGTTGATACAAGAACTATTAACAGCAGCAACTCCAACAGAGAGCATTTTTATAGTACGAACAATTTTAGGCGATCTGCGCGTCGGTGTTGCAGCCGGGGTTTTGCGTGACGCAATAGCTTGGAGTTTTCTGCCAAAAGTATCACACTTGTTTGTAAAATGTCCATATTGTAAAGAAGTAGTTTTTAGGACTGACAATTGTCTTGCATGTACAAAAAAGATAGAAGAAACAAAAGAATTGACTCAACCTAATCAAAAAGAAATTACGCAATTAAGCGATCTAGAAAATATTAATCGTAATGTTACGCGGCTTCAAATAAAGACTGAACAGCAAGCGCGAAGTGTCTATAATCATTTATTAGAATCGGTTCAAACAGCGTATGACTTAACTAACGATTTTTCAAAAGTAGCACATATAGCAAAAGAGACAGGTTTACCAGGTTTGAAAAAAATAACACCCACTATTGGAGTGCCAGTGCGTAGTATGGAAGCAGTCAAACACACTGAGAATGAATCGTTAACTGATACGTTTAATAGTGTGATCCTTGCTGAGCGTAAGTACGACGGTTATAAGATTCAAATACATAAGAAAAAATCAAAAATTTGGCTTTTTACCCGACGACAAGAAGACGTAACTAACGCTTTTCCAGATATTGTTCAATCTTCACTAAAAGCGATCAAAGTGGATGAAGGAATCTTTGAAGGAGAATGTGTTACGTTCGATCAAAAGACAAGGCGACCTCTACCTTTCCAAATTGTTTCAAGACGAATAAAACGCAAGCATGATATAGCTCGAATGATAGATACAATACCGGTCGAAGTCAAGGTGTTTGATGCACTCTTGGTAAATAACAAAAGCTTACTGAACACACACCTAATCGAACGTCGTCAAAAATTAATCAAAGTAATTCAACCGATTACTAACCAGTTCACAATCTCTGAACAAAAACAAATCAAAGAAGACACAAAACTTAAAATATTTTATAAGCAAGCACTCAACGAAGGTTATGAAGGGCTAATGCTCAAAAACCCAAACGCACTCTATAGACCAGGTCGTCACGTAGGATTTCAATATAAACTCAAACCAGTGCTCGAAAACCTAGACCTAGTTATCATTAAAGCTGAATGGGGGACCGGAAAACGTTCAGGCTGGCTTAGCTCGTTTACATTAGCGTGCAAAGATAAAGATCGGTTCGTTGGATGCGGGAAATTAGGGACAGGACTAAAAGAGAAGGGAGAGGATAATGTTACTTTCGAATCAATTACAAAAAAACTAGAACCACTAATTACAAAAGAGCAGGGTCGAGACGTATTTCTTAAACCAGAAATAGTGATCGAAGTAAGTTATGAAGAGATTCAGCAAAGCCCAACCTACAATGCCGGTTATGCGCTTCGATTTCCACGATTTGTTCGTATCCGTTTCGATAAAGGAACTGCTGATGCAAACACGCTTACAGATCTGAAACGTATCTTCCAAAACCAAAAAGGAAAGAAAACTTAACTTTAATTCATCAATGATCGCCAAACACGGTGTAACTCAGCGCCCGAACAACAACAATACTTATATAGGAGAATTTGTTATCATCCAAGAGTCAGTGTTTTTTACGAGTAGTAAAAGACATTGTTGATAGAAAAAAAGAGGTGATAGCACCTAGGAGGAAAATGATTAGATGATCGTTAAAGAAGATTTTTTAGGCAAACTACGACAGTTCTTCGGATTAAACCTGTACGAGGTCAAGATTTGGACAGCCCTATTATCACGGGGCGTGTCAACTGCTGGTGAGTTATCAGACATAGGGAACGTTCCAAGAAGTAGAGCGTACGATATTTTAGAAAGTTTAGAGAAAAAAGGGTTTATTGTGATGAAGCTTGGTAAACCTATCCGGTATATTGCGGTCGAGCCAAAAGAGGTTGTTGAGCGTGTTAAAAAATTGGTGAAAGAAGAATCGTTAATTAAAGTTAACAGATTAGATGAATTGAAAACTACTGATGTACTCAAAGAGCTAGATTTATTATATACGCAAGGTATTGAATTCATTGAACCGTCAGATTTAAGCGGTGCAATAAAAGGTAGACATAACCTGTACGCGCACATGGAACTCATGGTTAAGAATGCAGAAAAATCTGTTACTATCATGACCACTAACAAAGGTATTTTGCGCAAGGTTGAATCTTTGAGAGGGACACTTGAAAAGCTTGCTAAAAAAGATGTGAATATAAAGATCGCAGCGCCGCTTGGACCTAACAGTAAAAATACAATCAAACGAGTGATGAAGTATGCAGACGTTCGGCATGTCGATAAACTGAACGCGCGGTTCTTAATAGTTGATGGCAAAGAGATTTTATTCATGGTATCAGATGATGAGCAAGTACATCCAAGCTATGACGTAGGAGTTTGGGTTAATACACCGTTCTTTGCAACGGCTTTGAATAACTTAGTTAAGCAAACTTGGAAGACTCTGCCAACTGCTGAAGATCATTTAGATAAAATAAAAGCCGAATAGGCTAATTTTTCTTTTTTTTAAAAATAAAAAAATAAACGAGGTGGTTCTCGTATTAAAATTATTTTAAGATCTAGTTAGGGCCCGTAATTCTGATCGAGTCAAATAAATGAGCGATTTGCCATTTATCTTTTGGGTATTAATTTCAACTCTGACTGGGCATTCTTCTGTATGCAATTGTCCATCCCTTAAAGAGATCTTCTTCGAAGCCGATTTAGGATGGATTCTCACTATTAGTTCTCCTGAAGAGTTATAATCCATTTTCCAAATTGTGTGGACATCGATTTCACCACTGGAATCATCTGCGATTCCAATACCATGTCTTCGTTTGAGTAAAGGAGTGTATCCTCTCTCCCAGAACCTTCTATATAGTTTTCCACGGTTTGGTGTCCTATCCTCTTGTCCTTCATCTGGATTTTTGTCGTTCTCCCAAATCTCGCTTACAACATGAGCTAAGTCTCCACGCTGTCTGGCCAAAGCGACACACCGTGCACTTTCTGGGATACTATCCATATTAATCTTTGTTGTAGTGATCTGGCCTTGATCAGCGTTTATACTTGCCATGTAGCGCTTTGATGTACCTTGTACGTTTATTCGTTCTCTATCTATTAATTGAAGATAGATTTTATCTTTATCCATTTTTATTCCTCCGGTTTAGTTTTGTTAGTTTGAAAAAAATTTAGTAATTTGTAACCGTATCCCCTGTTTCACCCCAAAAAACTTAACAAACGTTGGTAAAGAAAAAACTGGAACTTATCAAGAGAGTATTATTGCCGATAAAACAGCAAAGCTAGAAAAAAGAGCAACTGAAATTTATACGTGTTGTATGCTCCTGACATGAAATGTATTGTTTTATCTAGTTTTATAAACATTTCGGTGGTTTTTTACTAAGAGATTCATAGATCTTTATCAAGCCCAGTTTCTGCCAGACCACCGAAAATATATTAAACCCAAGTGACGTATACACTCATCATGCAATTTCGCGAAGCCATTGAGAAAGCTATAAAAAAGATCGTTGGCGAAGACGTACGTTTAGAGGTGCCGCCTAGCAGTACTTTAGGCGACTTTGCTTATCCGTGTTTCACATTAGCTAAAAAACAAAAAATAGCGCCAGCTCAAGCTGCTAATGATCTGCAAAATAAATTAGAATTAGATTTTGTGGAACGTGTCGAAGTAAAGGGGCCGTACTTGAACTTTTTTATTAAGAAAGATAAACTCATAGAACAAACCTTAAAAGAAATTTTCAAACAAAAAAAGAAATACGGAACGCACACACAAAAGAAGAAAAAGACTGTGTTAGTCGAATATTCAAGCCCGAATACTAACAAACCGTTGCACGTGGGCCATTTATTAAACGGCACGATCGGTATGGCTACCAGTAATTTACTAACGAGCACGGGTCATAAAGTTATACGAGCTAATTTGATTAACGATCGTGGCATCCATATTTCAAAATCAATGCTTGCATACCAAAAATGGGGCAAAGAACAAAAGCCGAAAATCAAATCAGACCATTTTGTAGGCGAGTGGTATGTCATGTTTAATAAACGCAAGACTGAGAAACTTGAGAAAGAAGCGCAAGAATTATTACTGAAATGGGAATCAAACGATAAAGTAACTCGTACACTGTGGGAGAAGATGAACAATTGGGTTATAGACGGTATAAAAGAGACGTATACAGAGTTTGGTTCGAAATTTGATGTTTGGTATTTTGAGAGTGAATTCTATGATAAAGCTAATGTGTTAGTTAAAGAAGGGTTAGATAAAGGCATTTTTAAAAAAGATAAAGAAGGAACTATTATAGCAGAACTTGAAGAACATAAAATTCCCGATAAGGTCGTTATGCGAGGGGACGGCACTTCTTTATATTTGACACAAGATCTATGGTTGACTAAAAATAAGTTCGACCGGTTCAAGTTAGATAAAGCGATTTGGGTGGTCGGGTCAGAACAAAATACTTACTTGCGACAATTGTTTAAGATTATGGAGTTGTTAGGGTATTCTTGGGCAAAAGATGGTTGCGTTCACTTGCAACACGGTATGGTATTAATTGAAGGCGGTAAAATGAAATCGCGTGAGGGAAAAGTGGTTGATGGTGATGATTTAATAGAGAAGATGCGCCTGCTTGCAGAACAAGAGACTAAGAAGCGAAACCCGAAGTTGAAAGCTAAAGAATTATATTTACGTGCTAAGAAAATTAGTTTGGCAGCCATTAAGTTTTACTTTTTGCGTACTGAAGCGTCTAAAAACATTATGTTCGATGTGGAGCGGTCAGTTGCGTTCGAAGGTGAGACTGGACCTTACTTGCAGTATAGTTATGCTCGTGCGCATTCGATCTTGAAGAAAGCTGCGTTCAGGTCGAAAATAGATTATTTGCTGTTAGTGGAGGAAGAGGCGTTTACGTTAGTTAAGAAACTATCAATATATCCGGATATCGTGCTTGATGCTGGGATGAACTTGAAACCGCACGTGTTAGCTAACTATTTAATTGAACTTGCTCAATCGTTTAATAATTATTATCATAAAGAAAAGGTTATTCAAGAAGATAAAGAATTACAACGCGCACGTGTTCAATTAGTTGCTGCTTTCAAACAAGTGATGGAGAACGGTTTAGCTTTGTTAGATATAGAAGTGATGGATGAGATGTAAAAAATTAAAATAAAGTCAATTTATAAATGAAAGGTAAACTTACGAATTGAATAATATTCGTGCCTCTTTCGAAGTAACTTCCATAGTTTTCTCAAGGATTTTATTAACAGTATTAAGACCATCTGATTTAGCCATAAAAGACTTATCTTTGTCGTTTTCACCGATACCCTCATGCATAAAAATAGATTTCTTAACCTCAACTTGGATAGCGTGAACGTTTTCTTTCGGATTGCCGTAACGTTTTGTAATGTAACCGCCAGTATACGGGTCGTTCTTTTTAACAGTTAATCCCTCCTTTTTTGATTCTTGTGTTAAAGCATCACAAAAAATGTCAATAATTTTAGGGTCGGCTGATGTGTCGTGAACTGTTCCAACCGCAAAATCTGGTCTTCGTTTCCCTTCATCAGGAGTGTTAGTTAAACCTTTTGAGTTCATTGAATGTCCGTCTAATACTAATGCAAACCCTTGTTCTTGCTTCATTTGATCGATAAATTCGCTAAGTTGTGCGTGATATTTGTCATAATACATAATGAGCTTTTCTTTAACAGTTTGCGGGAACGCTCTTTTTCTAAGCGGCTCATCAGACAATAATTTACTCTCGAACGGGTCTTGTCGAAGATGTTTTGGAAGCGACTGGCTAGTGTTTCCTTTTCTATACCGGTTAAGGTTAATCAAATATGGACTGATGCCAAAAACGATCTGTCGACCTTGTTTTAGGTTAAACACTTGGTCAGTAAACAANTCNGTTCCAATAAGCATAGGATGACGCTTAACNTAATAATACGAAAGATATTCTGTTGGAAGTAATAGTCCNCTGTGAGGGATNGATACAATATAATCAGTCGATTTTTGTTTAGTNGTCACAAACGAGTCCACGTGCTCTAAAGAAACATTTTTGTTAGCCAACAAATCATGCATATCAAACATGAAATTAAACATAAGTGTAATATTATAAATGTTTTCAAGATACATAGTCTTTAAGAATTAAGAGAAGGACAATTGTTTTAATTAAGGAGGGAAATTAAGAATGGACACTCAAGAAGAATCATTATTGATGCACGAGAAAAATAAAGGAAAATTAGCTGTTAAGTCAAAAGTACGAGTTGAAACAAGGGAAGATTTATCTATTGCTTATACTCCAGGTGTTGCTGAACCTTGTCGGAAAATAGCAGCGAATGTAGACGATGTTTATAAGTATACACCTAAAGGTAATATGGTGGCTGTAGTTTCAGATGGAAGCGCTGTTTTAGGTTTGGGTAATATTGGCGCACGGGCATCGTTTCCTGTAATGGAAGGCAAAGCTATTTTATTCAAATCATTTGCAGACATTGATGCTTTTCCAATTTGTTTAGAAACACAAGATACAGATAAAACTATTGAAACAGTGAAAAATATAGCGCCTGGTTTTGGCGGTATTAATTTAGAGGATATTAAAGCGCCAGAATGTTTTGTGATTGAATCAGCTCTCCAGGACTTAGGTATTCCAGTTATGCATGATGATCAACACGGCACAGCAGTTGTGGTATTAGCCGCATTAACGAACGCTCTGAAAGTTGTGGGTAAAACTGCTGAAAATGTAAAGATAGTTATTAACGGAGCCGGTGCTGCGGGCGTTGCAATAGCGAAATTACTATTAGTATCAAGTTACAAAGGCGAAAATATTATTTTATGTGATAGTAAAGGACCAATCTATGACGGACGAGAAGATTTAGCTGACCGTGAACACAAACGAGCATTGGCTAAGCAAACAAACCCGAATAAAATAGAAGGGACACTTGCAGACGCAATCAAAGACGCTGATGTATTCTTAGGAGTGTCGGTAAAAGATGCTTTAAGTAGTGATATGGTCAAGTCAATGGCAAAAGATTCCATTGTTATTGCGATGGCTAACCCTGACCCTGAAATTATGCCTGACGTTGCGAAAGAGGCAGGAGCAACAGTTGTAGCAACAGGCCGAAGTGATTTTCCAAACCAGGTAAATAACGTGTTAGGGTTTCCTGGGATCTTTCGCGGAGCATTAGACAGTGGTGCTACTCGTATTACAGAAGAGATGAAGGTGGCAGCGTTCAAGGCGTTAGCAGAATTAGTTGCAGAACCTACGGCTGACGAAATACTACCATCTCCTGTAGATAAGAGTGTTGTGCCTGCCATTGCAAAAGCTGTTGGTGAGGCGTGGGCAAATCAAAAGGGCGAAGAGACCACTTGAGGGTAGTGATCTGATCCAAACGCTTAAAAAGGCTAATTTCTTTATTATCTTTAACAATGGTAAGAAAATCTGTCCCATGGGCTGTTATCTATGGAGCTGCTGAATATTGGGCCGAGAAATTAGTTCCTGAATCTGATAAACCCGGAGAAGATAGTGGTGGATTAGCTGATTTTGTAAGAGATAGATTTGCCGAAAAATTTGCCAATCAGATCAATCAGAATTCAATAAGACATAATTATTCTTTAGAGTTTGGTAGTAAAGGTTCTTATGATCCACCTAGGGAAATGGTAGACGCACTAGAAGCACTTAAAATGAGTGATCTTTATGCATACCAGGTTGCCTCTGGAATAAAAACAACTGTACACGCTAGTGGCATGATGGAATTAGAAACGCACGATAGCACTGAGTGCATTTATGTTGGAGAGGGGATTGAGCCAAAATCTTTAGAAAAGGCACACTTTCGACGTAGAAGGGTTAAAAATTCACCGTTAGTTATGATTGTAGATGATAATCAATATATCTATTGTCCAGTTGAAGAAGGAACTGATATCACAGAAGTTTATTCAGCATGGAACGGTCCAGAATATAGACAAAGTCAGACAGATCAGAGTGGATTTTTATTCGCAAACGCTGGAGATGTTAAACGCGAACACCTAGATGAGGTCATGCAAAATCCTAATCTATTAGCTTCAAACCCTGAATATGTTGAGGATCTTTGTTTTATAACTTCGTCCGATGACTGTTTCTATCGGCATTTGTGTGAATATTTTACTGCTCAAAAAGGCGTTCAAATCCCGTGATCTAGTCGGGGTAATGTTAGAATGCCAAATAACTACGGTTATGCGATAAACGATGGTCATGGCCGTGTGAAAGAATTTCTAGGCCCATATAAGTTGATCGAGGTTGGAAAAGATGAGAAATTCGTAAATCAACAAGAAGAATTATTTGTTGCTAATCCCGAAGATTTTGTAGTTCTGGATCCAAAAACTCGTGACACAAAATTACTTCTCATAAATAATGTTTATTATTTCGGTTATAGTATTTATCCATTTTCAGATGGGGGAATATTATATGACGAACCGATCATTAAAAACTCAAGATTTTCATAGATCATTTTTATGTAATAAGAATAATTCGCAAAAAGTCCAAAGCCTTAAATATGAGACTATCTATTAAGTTAATATGAACCAACGCTGTATCGGTGTATTGATAATTGTTGTAGGTATTCTACTTCTGATCTGGTCTTCAAATGATACAAACACTACAATGCAGATAGGCGGATTTGTGTTTATTATTATTGGTTTGATTACTTTTTTCTTATCAATTGCAATGAAAAAATTCTCAAAAGTTAGAAAAGAAGCTAAAAAGCGCGGCGAGGGTTGGGCACAGTAGACGTAAAAAGAGGTGATACTAATGCAACAAATTAATCACCAACAAAAACCGGATTGGTTAACGATTCGTCCTCCGTCTAATAAATTTGATCAAGTAACACAAGTACTAAAAAAACATCAGTTAAAAACCGTTTGCGCAGAGAGTCATTGTCCTAATATAGCTGAGTGTTGGAGCGGCGGTACTGCAACGTTCATGGTTATGGGGGATACGTGCACTAGAGGGTGCCGGTTTTGCACTGTTAAAACGAGTAGTATCGGAAAACCATTAGACGAACAAGAGCCAGAAAAATTAGTAAAAGCGATTAAAGAGTTAGAGATCTTTGATTATATAGTACTTACATCAGTAGACCGTGACGATTTGGCTGATCAGGGAAGTATGCATATTGCTAAGTGTATAAAAGCTATTAAAGAAGGAATCCCAAGCATCTTAGTAGAAGTATTAATACCGGACTTTCAAGGTAATAGTAAGTTAATCCAAAACGTAATCGATTCAAAACCAGATGTAATAGCACACAATATTGAGACGGTTAAGTCATTACAAAATAAAGTACGTGACCCACGTGCAGGTTATGAACAATCCTTAAAGGTATTAAAAATTATTAAAGAAAAGAATCCTAAAGTTATTACAAAATCGTCTATTATGGTCGGGTTAGGCGAGACGTCAGACGAAGTAGTACAAACAATGAAGGATCTGCGTAGTGTAGATGTGAATATTATTACGTTTGGCCAATACTTACAGCCAAGTAAACAACATTTAGAAGTCGTCGAGTATGTACATCCAGATAAGTTCCTAAAATACAAAGAGCTAGCTAAAGAACTAGGATTCAAGTACGTTGCGTCCGGTCCGTTTGTTCGTAGTTCGTATAAAGCTGGTGAATTATTTGTAAAACATCAATTAAAACAATAATTATTTCATCGTCTTTAAAAACTAACGGTCGATGGATTAAGGTATGGAATGGAGGGTTCTTCCTTTAGAGACTTGTAGCCCAGAATTTGCTATGGCTAGGGCTCAAGCAGTATATGAAGGTAATGAAAGAGAAACTTCACCACCTACAATTTATTTTTATTATTGGAAAGAACCGGGTGCAATTTCTCTAGCATATAATCAGAACAGAACCACGGTGAATGTTGCCGCATGTACTCAAGATAATATAGAGATTGTTTGGAGGTGTTCAAGCGGTAATACCGCTGTTCATCATCCAGGAGATATAACTTATTATATCGCAGCACCGTTTAAATTACTGAATACAGTCAGTCTCGATCGTGGAATCTATCGAACAGTTTGTGGGTGGGCGGTTAACGGGTTACGAAACTATGGGATAGAAGCAAAACATTTAGGATTAAACGATATAAGTATATTTCACAATGGAGAATATAGAAAGGTTGTTGGCAGCGCTAATAAATGGACAGTAGACCGAAAAGATCTCGTACTTTCATTTATGCAGCACGGGAATGTTTTCAGCTATGTAACGCCCGAGCTAATGGCGAAATATTCAACTAAAGATTTAGAGATGTTAAAACAAACATGTAGCTCTCTCTCATCTGTTTATCCTGATTTTGATAGTCATCGACTTTATGAGGCACTCTTTAAAACTTTTACAAAGAACGAAGTTGTTAAATCTTTTTATCGTGGACAATTAAACTCTACTGAACGAGCCCGTATCAATGAATTAATAGAAACAAAAGAACACACAAAACAACCTCTAGAAGAGGCTTTTACAAAGGATGGGAATCTTTGTGCTACAGATCAACGAAATGATTAAACATCAAAGAACCGTACAATTTGTCCTGTTATTCCTCTAAGACTATTAAATAATTCGTCAAATATTGATCCTGAGGATGTCCCTTCTTCTGACCCATATCCATATGGTTGTTGTATTACAGGTTTTTTTGCAAACCTGTGTTTTACTTGACCCGGATCAAAGCGCTCGTTCACCACAGAAAACATGGTTTCTATTGTTCTTGATTGGTAAGTGTCGGATTTTATGTTTGCTTGCACACTGTACGTACCGACTTGTGAAAAGGTAGATTTTATTGGTAAAGTAGTAGTAAAGGTCTCACCATCAGGTTGCGTGATAGTAACAGATACATCTATACTATCAAGTTCGGCATCATAATCGATATAGGTTGGGTTATTGATAAGAAATGTTTTCGTCTTTTCCTCACATTGAACATCCGTGCAAAACTTTAAGCTAAAATAAACAGTAGGAGCAACATCTATAGAAAAGGGTTTAGTAACTACAACCTCTTCTGGCTCGACAATCACTAGGGTAGCAGTACATGACTGAATCTCAACAGACGCATCCACTTCACCAAACTCGTAGATTTCTTTATAAGGTTTATTTGCTAAGATGTCTACTTCATGCGTTTCAAAGAGCGGTATTTGCATTTGCGGGCAGTTTGCGGCGATTGCATATTGGATAGATGCAGCACTATCAGAAGAAATCGTATAGGGTATAGATATTTGTTCTCCAAGTGTGTACGTTTCACTCACCGTCATGCTCGCCTCAACCTTAGCATTAACGCTATTAACCGTAACTAATAAAGCACAAAAGAGCAGTAAGGTTATAAGTACTCTTTTTTGTTTCATTGTCTCGCCTCCACATTCTTTGGATGTAATTGAATAGTTGGATCTCCTTTGAGTGTCCATGCACGGTCAAAATTATTATAACTCTCTTTAACCGCAACACCAATTGGAAGATTTTCGTTTGTCACTTTCCTAATAAAAACTTCTGGGAAGGTATCATGGCTAAGACTCCAACCAACAGCTCCTAGATTACCGACCCCTCCATTTCGAGTCACCCAGTTACACATGACATCTGAATAGTCACCACGACAGGTATTACAGCCTTTATTTATGATGAAGGTATTTTTCACATCAGGAAGCTCTCCTGAGTTAATCCCAGCATAATGCGTTGCACCATGATCAATGTAATAAATTAAGTCTTGACCTTTCCATTGATTAGGATCTAGTGTGTAATCATACCCGTCTGGGACAAAACTAGTAGACGCGTACCCCTTTTCTTCAAATTCTTTAGCCAGTCTTTTGGCAAGGTTAGTATATAGGGCTCCAGATCTTCCAATAAATCTCATTTCATTAATATCATGTGGTATAAACCAGCTCCGAGCAATTAAGGAAGAATCATCAGAATGGGTCAGTCCTTGTATGCGCCCAACAGCCATCTCTGGTGAAAGATCTCTGTCCAAATTCCCATAGAGGGTATTATCAAGTGAGCGTTTAAGAAGGTAACCATCAATAGCCATGTACCAAGGCGATTCTACATGCTCAGCTCTATGCGGAATCTCATCGGTAGCCATGACTGTCAAAAAATAATCATCCCTTTCGTATTGTTTTACTTGGGTACGTCTGAATAATTCTGGATAATGTTTTTTCAGCCAATCTTTCCATTGCGTGTCTACTTGACCGTTTGGATTCACGGTTACAATGAGTGCTTGTTGCATGGAAGCAACAATGGGCGAGAGTAGTGAAGATGAATAATAAATATCGCGAATGGGCACACTATTCCTTTTTGAAAAGAATGTCCCCAGACCATTAACCTGATGAATATCAGTGTTCGTCGTTAATACAAACTTTTTTGTCTCCGTAATTGTTTTATATTTTTTTTTGTACTTCCTCTATATTTAATAGTGCATCACAGGGAACTGATCGTGGAATATGGTCTGCAAGACAGATGATCTGTTTGCCTTTTACTTGATCTATAGAGTTTCTAAAATCATCACCTATAACTAATGGCGCATTAATCAGGGACGCAAACGTTGGTCCTAAGCGGCTATAGGATGTGTAATCTTTCCCTTCAATATAAACAACACTATCATAGTATTCCCAATAGTCAAAATAATCTTCTTCTTCAATATACCGGATTTGATCTTGGTGCAGCCCAACCCCAAACGGTGGACTTGTAGTAATAACATCACCTGCTAATTGAGAAGGTTCATTAAGAAAGGTAACAACATCGGGATGAAAGTCTTGCATAAATCGAACAATGGCATCAAAATCAGCACCTTCGTCTTCAATAATTTTAATCTCATCAACAACGATCAGATCATCTACTCGGAAGAGAAAACTTTCTTGATCAGTCCCCCAATCTGCATGCCCATCTCGGAAAGTTCGCAACACCCCTTGTTGCAGGCGTGTAGGTTTCTGTGTATGAATCACGTATTGATGATTATACTGGTCATTTGTTTGTTTAGGTGGATGGAGAATAATCCAATACCTCTCTTCAGCGTTTAAGGTTAAATCTATAGGTAAAGAATAAAAATTTCTTTCATTGATAGTTACCACACCACCTGCTATCGGCTCGTCTGTTGGGTAAAGGTTTACTGCTTCAAAAAGTTCCCACTCAAAATTAACAGGGAGTCTTCCAAAATCTACAGGTGGCTGCTGTTCTCCTGTGGAATAAAGCACACCAAACGTATATGATTCAAGCGAAATTTCAATCTGTTCAACCTTTTTTGTTTCTGGCATAACAAAAGATTGTCCAAGCAACAAATCTGGCGAACTTTCAGACATGATAAAAGAATCTTCAATTGATCGTTCTCGGACTGGTAATTCTTGTGTATGATACACTAAGAATGGATATCGATGATTGACTTTATCCTCGTCCATCCAGATCGCTGTTGGAACAAACCTTGACACACTCTTCCAATCGCTGTTATCAACTATAAACACTTCATAAGGATCGTATTTAGTTAAAGTTTTTTTACCTTCACTCCCATACCCAAGTTTATCAATTATTTGCTTTTGTTTTTCTTCGTCAATAACAGTGACGGGTATAGCCTCAGCTCCTTCTTCAAAATCAGCGCCACAGGCATTGACTTGATCAAAACACACGAGATCTTCATCACCAATAGATCCATTACCATCCAAGTCAAAAAGAGGTACGTAAGCGAGATATTCAAACCCTTGATATTGTTGAATGTGATTCTGTAAAGACGCACGATCCCAAATATCCACATCACCGTCTTCGTTGATGTCTTGGCATTTACAATCAACGCTACAGGCATTGGCTTGATCAAAACATGCTAAATCCATTTCATTAATGATATCATCCCCATTAAGATCATAATGTTCAATATAAACATTAAACCCTTCTAGTTCAGCCCAGGCATCTACCCATTCCCCTAGAGTCAACTCATCCACAATATTTACTTCCCCGTTCTGGTCTATATCTTGACATTTACAATCACCAGCATTAACAGGTATAATAACTAAAAAAAACAATACTAAAACAATCCACCCTCTTTTAATCATACCTACTAACAATCACAAGTAATACATAAAACTTTCTACGAGAATTTTATCTTACCACAAACCTTAAGAACACCCGTACACTCAGTTTACTTGTTAAGAGGGGATGTAGTATAAGCTGGTTAGTATTGCCGGCTCCAGTATTATTTGACTGGCGCTACGAGCCATTAAATTGGTAATGAATGAAGATACCGGCGGATCTGGGTTCAAATCCCAGCGTCCCCAATAACTATGTTAATCCCAAAAACTAAAGAAAAGATTTTGAAAGTATTCTTTTATAATCCACGTATCCCTTTATACGTTAGAGAAGTTTCAAGAAAAGCTCGAATTTCAACTCAAAACGCTCACCATTATTTGCGTAACTTAGAAGAAGTAGGTTTCTTGAGCCGATATAAAGAAAACAATAGAATCTATTTTAAAGCACGCACTTCGAACCCATTTTTAATTAAATTTTTCGAGATATTTGAATTAGAGCGTAAATTGTCTATTAGTTCTAAGAAAAAGAAGTTATACAGCCGTATTCGCCAGGTTGAAAATACGAAAACAAAACAAGCACTTATTGGTTTAGTCTTATCCAAACAAAAACTACTTATTACTCGCTCGTCCAGCAGTGATTCTAACACATTAACTCTGCAACAATTCAAACAAAAACTTTCCGATCCGAATTACTATAATGATCTGATGAAACAGCGTGTTGTTGTGTTTGGCGAATCAGTATTTTGGGAATTAGTACGATGAGACGTGACGAGACATATTTAGGTTCTGACGCGTACAAAACATTATCTAATAAAAAAGTAGCGATAGTTGGTGTTGGTGCTCTCGGTTGTTCTATTAGTTTACTTATTGCCAAATTAGGGGTTAAACAAATAACGCTCATTGACCGAGATATTGTAGAAGAATTTAACTTATCCACCCAATTGTTATATACAAAAGAAGACGTGAATAAATCTAAGGTAGAGGTAGCAAAAGAAAAGTTATCAAAAATTACTAGTAGTGAAATTGTTACGTTCGATACTCATCTAGATTATACTAATATTAATACCGTCATAAAAGACGTAGACATAATAATTGATGCAACAGATAATCTACATACACGCTTTTTACTAAACGATTATTCTAAGAAATTTAATATTCCGTTAGTTTATAATGCAGTTATTCGAAACAAGGGTTACTGTATGGTTGTGTCAGATAATGCATGTCTACAGTGTATGATTCCAAAAGAGGCGAACCCAAAGACGTGTTTTAGTGAAGGAGTGTTCCAACCGATTATAGGGTTGATAAGTGCTTATGCGGTAAATCAGACAGTAAACGCTCTATTAGAAAAGTTGAATATTAAAACTCTTTTTTATGCTAACCTTGAAACGGATACGTTTAAACAATTACGGACAGTTAAAAATCCAATATGCAGAGCGTGTAATGGTAAATTTGATTATTTGTCAGGTAAGAAAACGCAAAATATGCAAACGCATTGCGGAGGGAAATCGTTCTTGTTCTATAAACGAGACAAAACTAAAGGCGTGAAACGAACTAAAGAATACACTGATTTTGGTGATAAAGTGATAGTATATTCTGATACAAAATCTAAAGCGCTGTCGTTATTTAATAGAGAGTTTGGTGAATTCAAAGAGTAATTATTTTTAAGGGCTTGTATTAGTAATACAAACTATTAGATGAGTCGTTAATTTTTAACAGAGATGCAGAATCGAAACCTTTATATTAACTAAAAGTTAACAGTTATTAACCCAATGGAAACCAAATACTCCGCGGATCAAAAAATAATACTATTACTATTCAAAGATCTTTCAACTACTCATACGATAACATCTATTGCAAAATATTGTGGTCTGAGCAGAGTTGGCACATGGAAAATCGTGAAAAAGTTAGCATCAAAAGAGTATTTAATAGAAAAAAAGATAGGGTCGGGTCAAAGAAATGTTTCTGTTATTAAGCTAAACTGGCAAAATATCCTTTTAGAAAAACTTCTTTCTTTTTTCCTTACGCAAGAAGCAGTAAAACAGCGAAGATGGCGTATAAATTTTTCATTATTGGAACCTCAAACTAGATTTATTCTATTATATGGCAGTATTTTATATACACCTCAAAAAGCAAAGGATATCGATATTATTAATGTTACAAAAAAAAACACTTTTATAGAAATGCAAAAATCTATAGATACAATCCAAAAAACAGAGACTAAAAAGATTCATGCAATTAATTTTACATCATCTGAATTTGAACAAGAACTACGAAAACCAAATGAAGCTATTCTGGATGCGATAAAAAAAGGGGTAGTGTTATTTGGTCAAGATCGTTTTATAAAATGGATGAAAAAAATACAAACAAAATGAACGTACATCAAAAATTAAAAGACTGTTTCTTAAGTGCTAAAAGGGACGAGGAAAGAGGGAAAAAACATAAAGGTTTACGCATAGTCAATCCTGATAACAAAAAGGCAGAAGAGTATATTCAAAAAGCAAAAACTAATCTGGAGAGCTGTGATTTCTATAAACAAAAAAGACTAGATTACAAAATTCCTGAAGAATGGTTTTACACGATGTATTACTGTGCGCTTGCTATTTTAGCTAAGTTCGGGGTTGATAGTAAAAGTCAGAAATGTACGGCCTTATTTATGAAACGAATAAAGGAAAAAGGTCTTATAACATATGATGATGAATTTATTGATAGAATTATGGTTTACAAGGAGAAGGGGGTTACCTCAGACGTAGACGAACGAGAGAATGCTCGTTATGGCTCATCTGTTCAAAGTGAAGATATCATACAAAAATACGATTTTATGACGGATGTTTGTAAAAGATGTATCTCTCAATGTGAAGACCTTGTTTTTTCTGATAAACAGTATCAGGTACCAAAAGAATTTCTAGAATGATATAGATTGAAATCGAAACGTTTTTAGAGTACCATATTGGAAAGAAGATTATGCAAGATAAAGATTTTATTACAGTTGGAATTGAAGCATCAGCACATACCTACGCTGTAGGAATTATTAAAGGAAAAACAATACTTGCAAACCAACGTGCATCTTATACGACTGAAGTAGGAGGTATTATTCCTATGCAGGCAGCACTTCATCACGAAAAGCACGCAGATGAAGTTATAGCAAACGCTCTAAAAGAAGCTAACATTTCTATTAAAGACATTGATTTAGTAAGTTATACTCGCGGTCCGGGAATGGGACCATGTTTGAGAGTCGGTTTAGCAACAGCCAAAAAACTAGCAGAGAAAACGAAAACTAAACAAATCGTGGGAATAAATCATTGTGTTGCACATTTATCAGTCGGCCAATTAACGAATAATACCAAAGACCCAGTTATTTTGTACAGTAGCGGCGCAAACACTCAAGTTATAGCGTACGAAGGAAAACGATACCGAATTATGGGCGAAACACTAGACATGGGTTGTGGGAATTTCTTGGATAGTTTTGCAAGAGATTTAGGGCTAGGGTTTCCGGGTGGGCCAAAAATTGCTGAATTAGCACATAAAGGAAAGAAATACGTCGAACTCCCGTATTCAGTCAAAGGCATGGATGTAAGTTTCTCTGGTTTATTTACAAACTTAAAACAAAAGATACAAAAAAAAGAATTTAAGAAAGAAGATTTAGCGTTCTCAACACAAGAGACTGCTTTTGCTATGCTCGTTGAGGTTGCTGAGCGTGCATTAGCTCATACTAACAAACAGGAATTGTTCTTAGCAGGAGGGGTGTGTTGTAACGATAGGTTGCAAGAAATGTGCAATATTATGTGTAAAGAACGTGGTGCTGTGTGTCATATCCCGTCTAGGTCTGTGTTAGTTGATAATGGAGTCATGATTGCATGGCAAGGTTATTTAGAGCGTAAACGCAAAACAACCGTCCCTGAATTGAGACCATACGAACGCACAGATCAAGTGAATGTAGATTGGGTGTAGAGATAAAAAAACAAAACGTTTATATTGCATCTGCTAATTAGGGTCTATTACCATGGTGAAAGAAGAGCAGTCAGTACACTATATTACACCTCCGCCGTTAGGTATTAAAATACGTGCCCGTGGAATGTTTGATTTGCCGGATTTTTATCGCTGGCTTAAACTGTGGCTTGAAAACAACTCTTATATGCCAGACGAGCGAGATTTAGAGATCAAGTACATTGAAAGACGCAAACCGCCTATTAAAAATTACGAGATCGAGTGGATCGGCGAAAAACAAGAAACAACATATTTCACACATAAAATAAATTTAAAGATGTTAATCGTTGCAGTCAAGGAAGCAGAAGGCGAGTGGATGGGCCAAAAAGTGGATATGGAGAAAGGAGACGCGCACATTAATATATTAGGCTGGGTACAAACACCTAATTGGGAGAACCTAAGCTTTCTCCAACGCTTATACGCAAAACACATAGCCTACAAACGACTACGTGTTGAAAAAGTAAAGTTATATAAGAAAGTATACATATTCCAAAACGATATAAAACAATATTTAGGAGTTAACCAATAAATGGCAGAACTAGACTTTGTAGTACCGGGCATAACTGTTTCACAATCAGACACGGTAATTGATACAAAAGCACTATACAGATTAATCAAAGATTGGTTCGCGTTTCATAAGTATGATTTGTTAGAAAAAGAACATACAAAAGATGAAAATAGAGCCCATACACTAATCAAATGGGAAGGCGAGCGCAAAGCTGACGATTATGTGAAATATGTGATCAAAGTTACTTTCACGTTAAACAATGAAAAACAAGTTACAGTTAAAGAAAAAGGGAGAGAACTAAAAAGGCATAGGGTAACAATCAAAGTATATATTGAAAGTTATTTAGAGAAAGACTATGAGGATAGATGGGAGAAAACGCCTATTCAACAATTTTTTAGAGCAGTGTATGATAAATTTATGATCACAGGTAGACTAGACCGGTACGCAGACGAACTTAGGAAACACACGCTTCATCTTCGTGATGAGATCAAATCTTATCTGAGGATACAAAAATTATAGAGATGGTAACGATTAAAGCAGGAGACAAAATACTTGCAACGAACGCGTCTTATGCTAAAACATTCTTTCAAAGACTAAGAGGGTATATGTTCAGACGAATTAGGGCCGGATCAGGATTAATCTTTGTTTTAAATAAAAAAAGTATTCTTCATTCAAGCATTCATATGTTGTTCGTGTTTGGCAAACTAGACGTGTTATGGTTAGATAAACAAAAACGAGTCATTACAATACGCCGCAACATGCGACCGTTCATTGATCGCGGTCAGTCTCAGAAACCAGCCAAATATATTGTTGAATTACCAACAGGTATAGAATCGAAAATAAAAGAAAATATGACTCTGAAATTTGAAAACTGAAAAGCTTATAAACACATAATTCTAATCTACTCTCCTATGGAGATATGCACAGTAGGCGGTTACAACGAAGTCGGTCGGAACATGACCGCAGTGAAATTTGGAGATAAAGCTGTTATTTTTGATATGGGGTTACACATTGAAAAGGTAGTTAACCACGAAGACGAAGAACGCTACAATTTAAAGAGCGATCAATTACTTGACATTGGTGCAATACCAGATTACAGGACGATTGATGATTGGAAAGAAAATGTAGTAGCTATAATGATCGGACACTGTCACCTAGACCATATTGGAGCAGTAGTGCACATAGCAGGGAAATATCCAAACGCGCCTATTATCGGCACACCATACACCATAGAAATTTTGAAAAGTATTATAATTGATGATAAAATTAAATTACCGAATAAACTAGTTGTATTAAACGCTGACTCATCTCTTGAATTAGAAAAGGATTTAACAGTTGAATTTGTAAACATCACTCACTCAACACTACAAACAGTTGTTATTGCACTTCACACGTCAGAAGGCACAGTAGTGTACGCAAACGATTTCAAACTAGACGATCATCCAACCATAGGACAGAAACCGAACATGAAACGTCTTAGGCAATTAGGAGAAAAAGGTGTCAAAGTATTAATCTTAGATTCGTTGAACGCTGGTATTTTTAAGAAAACGCCAAGCGAGAAAGTTGCAAAAGAGATGTTAAAAGATGTTTTACTTGGTACTAATAACCGAGGGCACGCAATCATTGCAACTACATTCTCATCACATATTGCAAGATTAAAAAGTATAGTAGAACTCGGCATGAAAATGAATCGTAAAGTTATTTTTTTAGGACGTAGTTTGCACAAGTACGTAACTGCCGCTGAAAAATTAAAACTAGTTAAAATATCAGGACAAGCTTTAGTAATAGGTTATTCACGCGAAGTCAGACAAAAACTTGCACAAATAGCAAAAGAAGGACGAGATAAATATCTAATTGTTTGTACAGGAAACCAAGGTGAGCCAAATTCGATGCTATCAAGACTAGCCGGTCAAGAGTTACCATGGAAGTTTCAAGCAGACGATCATGTGGTTTTTTCTTGTCGCACTATCCCGTCACCCTCAAACCAAGCAAACAGAGAATTATTAGAACGTCGTTTAAGAAATCAAAAAGTACGTATTTTTTCTGATATTCATGTGTCCGGTCACGCGTCTCGTGAAGATCATCGTGATTTCTTAGATGCACTCAAACCAGAACATATTATTCCCTCACACGGTGATATTACAAAACTATCTGCAATGGCAGACTTAGCGTCAGAGCTTGGGTATACATTAGGGAAAACTGTTCATTTAATGCAGAACGGGCAACGACTAACCGTAAACTAAGAAATATTTATAAGCTAATAGATTCTACTTTCAATTACTGCGTTGGTAGTTCAATGGTAGAATATCGGCCTTCCAAGCCGAGGATCCGAGTTCGAATCCCGGCCGACGCAAATCTTGATTTTCACTATTAATCACACTCAAAAAAATTTATATACACGAAATCTGTGTCTATTATGATGGATACCGATGAAAAATCTAGAAATTTTTGGGATCGTTCTATTAAAAAGACAAAAGAATTATTCTCCCCATCACGACAAAGAACATCTAACGTTATCTACCCTAATCGATTCACTATTGCATCAGCACTCTTTATAGGCTATTTTGGAATCAGTAATATCTTCGAACAGCCCAAAGTATTTGATACGTTTAAATACAAAGATCTAACTTTTAAGCTCTCAGATGTGCCACATACTAAAGATCCAGATGATTATTTACTCGAGATTGAGAGATCTGTTTTTGGGCCATTTTCATCCACACGATTATCTTTTTACTTTGATCCAACGAACGATCACTTAGAGATATATGGAAATGGACATTATACTGATATGCCTGCAAGTTTGTTCCCAGGATGGTTTTATGATGGTATCAACTTTGATATCTCACAAGATAAGGAAATTAACGTAGTTTCACCAAATGAAACAAGGGTTTAAATAGGACAAAATAAAGGAGAATAA
>NYZO01000011.1 GCA_002687185.1 archaeon
TTAAAGCACAGTAGTTGAATCTCTTCAGTAGGTGAATCTATTGTTGTATCGTCTACACCTCCAGCTGCATATGGTAACTTGAAGTTATGTACAATGTCTAAGATAAGGTCGTAGTATTCAAGAAGATTTTTTTCACTTTCTGATGGTTTGAAGAATTTGGTGGAAAATGATTCCCAGATTATTGCCATAAAATAATCCATATATGTTGGTTTTTCTTGATCAGATGCTATACGGAAATGACGAGAAAATTTTATGTCCAAGGTTGGAAGAGTATATGATCTTTTTTTAAAAGATTTAATAAATTCATCAATTTCTTTTTCATCAAACTTTTTAGTCAAATATTTACCGTTCAAATCATAACCAAAACTAATCGATTCAAATTTTCGTTCTTTTACATTAATAAATGTTTTAGTTATTCCCTCAATTATTAATGGTTTATTTTCTTTTTGATCTGGAAATCCAATATAAATTGATGCTTCAGTCATTTTAATTTATTTTCTTTGTAACGTACTCTGGTACACCTATTACAACTATTTTAAGGTTTGGGTAAGCGTTAATCCTTATAGATTTATCGATATTTTTGATTACACTTTCTACTTCTTTTTCTGAAACTACAAGTTGTAATACATTTTGATCCCACGTTAAATCAGTTCTCCTTAGTTCTTTCAATTTTTCATTAGCTTCATCTAGTTCCCCTACTGCTTTCGAAACATCCCTCTCAATATCTTTAATAGTCTTCGGTTGTTGAAACGTCTTAACACTAACTCCTGCTGTTTTTCCATCAATTTTTCCCAACAAATCAATCCCCACCGGTACACCTTCAGGATACTCTTTCAAGTTAAGAATAGCATCCTCTGTATGTGTCTGTTTAAACCCTAGCCCTTTCTCCAAACTATGACTTGCAATTGCTTCTCTATAGGTGGTCATACTTTTCTTTCCGACTATTCCGTGTTGACTTTCATCTGCTACTTGTCTTGCTCCATCTCCAAAGTCTCCACGCTTTATCGCCTTAAGGCCATCCTCTTTATTCCCAAACTTCTTAGCCAACACTTCAGAAGTTTGTATAGCTTGCATCCGTCTAAACATAAACAAATCAATCCACCCTTTCTTTTCAAGATCAATTAATTCACCAAATGTGTCTGGATCCCACTTAGTTTTGTCTATTACTTTTAGCGCCCGATCTCCGTGCTTGAACAAGAACGGCACTATTTCCACACCACTACTTGTCAACTTTGTCGTCACTTTTGCAGCTTTAGATGATACTACAGGCACAAATATGAACGCAACATCAAAGGCACACCACCCCCAATCTTGCTCGAACACACAGTCAGTTATCCCCTCGCACACATCCCCTGCTATATCAATTGTCGGCACAAACCCTAATTTCCCACAATCCTCTAAGAACTCAGCACTATCTTCTTTTAGGAGTAAAAAGGACGCTTCTTTTGTCCTAAAATCATCACTATGCTCAATGAGTAAAGACACACTTCTCAAAACGTCCGGATCATCTGTATTAATCACAAGTAACAAATGCTCAGGATTCCAAATGTTACGTTCAATTGATATGCTATTTTCAACGTCTGGTATAAACGGCAAACATCCTAGTAGCGGGTTAGACTTTGAGTCTCCTATTAGTATTAAGTTAGAACCCCCTAATCTATCAAAGGAGTCACACCCCATCTTTGTTTTATCAATCTTAGACGCCTCTATGTACAACGGCCTTTTAGCATCAACTTTTTGTTTTAACTGTTGCACACCAAGTTCAAGATTACGAGTACTCTCTCTAGGCGGTATTATTTTCACT
This sequence comes from archaeon, assembly GCA_002687185.1. Lineage (GTDB taxonomy): Archaea > Nanobdellota > Nanobdellia > SCGC-AAA011-G17 > GW2011-AR20. The sequence goes on from NYZO01000011.1 coordinate 1,805, forward strand.
AACCTTTTAACAAACGAGTCAAGCTCAGAAAACGTGGGTTTTCTAGTAGGAATATAAACACTATCAGTTAGTATTGTCTCATCAATTGTATTTACGAAAAAACTATTCTTTTTCTCAACCGCAAAATTAGACCGGTAGTACGGAACAACAAAATCATCCCCGACTATTATGACTGACTTACACACGTCACTACATTTCTCAACTATTAAGTCCCGAACAGCCAAAGAATATTCGTTATCGAGCATAGTAGGATTGATTGGATCTTCATAGTACGTATCAAAACTCATAAACGGCTCATCCGGCATAAGTCCCGCTCGCTCATACACTGACAAGTCTAGAACCACTCCAATATGTCCGCGTTGCGTTTGGTGCATGTTGTTTATTATGTCTTTAACTTCATGCTTAGGATAACTAGAAAACCGCTCGTATAACCGATCACTACTTGTCACATACACTGTAAAAGCATTCTCTATAACTTCTATTTCTTTCGTATCGGTACCGAATCTAAACGTATAATCACCTGGTTTGACTGTTTCATCAATTTTAAATATAAACTCATTTTGTCCTCTTTTTAGATTAATTTTATTATTTTTATAATCTCCACGCATAATGGTAAACCCTTTTGGAACGGTTAATCTTTGAGACGTTTGTGCACCTGCATCAATTCTAATACTGACTAAGTCACCTGTTACGTGCCTAGTCTTTCTAAACGAAGTTTCGTCTAAGAACATGGCTGACGTCCACACACTTATCGGCCCTTGACTTGTATCTTCAGTTTCATCTATTGTTTCTTCTTCAACACATTTACCAAGTTCACTTGAACAGACTTTACCTGAACAGCTTCTAACATACGTACTCTGTCTTGATCCTAACTCGCCACTACAGCTAGCNCTCGTGCCTGANCAGTACCTAGTTTTNATTTGCGANTATAGCCCACCATTAGGCCCAAACGGACAANTATACTCAANCCCTANATTAACNTCACAACGTGTATTAGTCGACTTAAATTCCCCGTCCAAACAACATNCTCCGGTCGAACACTCATCTCCTTTAAGCACGTTAAATCTCTCAGTTAAGAGTGGCGAATCAAGTTTAGTATCACAACAGCCGTCTGTAACACACATCTCAGTCCCACATCCATCCCAACAGTTACCAAACAGTTGCACATCAATTTCATATTCACCCTCTTGTGTATTCTCAGGTATTGTAATATAGATATGATTACCATAAAGCCCAGTTCTTAACACGTCTTGTTTAATCCACGGCAAGTTACACGAATTTCCGATTAAGTTAGTACTAGACCCTACAAAGAATTTACCTTCACTCTCAGCAAGCGTTAGAGTTTTCACGTCTAGCACATCCCCTGGTTTAACTTCCGGTTTTTTTATAGTAACGCTTTGCAGTGTAGCAGAGATCGAATCTTTCACACATTTCCTTTGTCCTAGGTTACATCTATACCCACTCTCACATGATTCTATCAATGTTTTAGTCGGTCCGTCTCGTTTGACACGTCCGGTACAGTGTTGACTATCCCCTGGGCAGTAAGTGTCATAATAGGTTCGATAAAGTTCATTATTTTCGCACGAATACCTTGGATTGGCGTTGTCTTCACAGATAGTGTCTTTGCTTGAAAATTTATTATCAACACAACACTCACCGCTTGTGCATTCTGATGGAAGTTCCACTCTAAACGTTTTAGAATCTGAGTCAAGTCTTCCTGTACAGAGTTCTTCCTCAAGACAAGTTGCACCAGGAAATTTTGAATTCTTACAATTCTTCCACAAGCTCACATCTACTCGAAGATCACCTTTTCCGAAATTTTGCGGAAGCTGGGCTGTTTGTTGTATTATTTGTGGGTTCCCTTCTTGCAAATAAGTCTTATCAAACGGTAAATTACAACTATATCCGTACCCGCTATAAGTTGATCCTATGTACACTTCTCCTTGCGTGTCTGATTGTATTATCGTATTAAACGTAACACTTCCTTTGGATATTACTGGTTTGGGTGTAACATAAAAATCAATTATCTCTGGTTTGAAATTTCCTCCATTATCTTCATTATCATCATCTTCCTCTTCTTCCTCATCTTTTTCTTCTAGAACTGTAAACGGTTCTGTATCATGGTCGATATATCCTTGTCCACATTGGTTGTACGCTCCAACTAAAACTCTGAACCGATCATCCCATGCTGATCCTAGATTATTACAGGCTTCCACTGTATTTTGCGTTGGCGCTTTCACTCTAAACTCAACAAACACTGACCTCCCAGCCTCAAGTTCTACTACTTTGGTGTCCATAAATTTGTTTTCTTTGCAACAACCTCCAGCGGGATGATCTTCCACACGTGCGTTAGCTCTTTGTCTATTGAATGCAACACCTCTCCAAGCATTCGGCACAATCCCTCCTTCCACAGAAAACGCTTTATTTTCATGCCCATGATTTTTAAATTTAGCAACTATTAGTACTGATTCGCCCTCAGATACCACGTCGTCTCGAACAGCAATATCTTCAACAGTGATTTCAGCTGCAATACTTATAGGTATAACTAAGAATAATAGCATCAACCCCAACCCAATTTTTTTCCACATCCAAACCAAGAACTAATTCTGAATAATAAACCTTTGGCAAGCAAGTACGTATATTTTTCGAATATAATGGAAATTTCGGTTAGTATAAAAAAGCTATCCAGTAATTCAAAGACTACTGCCCAGGGACAAAAACAAAGGTTTATAACCTCTAAAAAACAATCAATCTACGGTACAATGGAACGTAAATTAACTCTTGAAAAAAAGCAGTTAGCAATTAACAAGTTAGAATCTGACAACACTATTTCTGCAAGTAGAAAGCGTAAAATAAGAAACGTTATAGAGACAAGTAGACATAATGGTGCGTACGTTGACTGGTATTTGTCAGACAATCAAGATGAATTTAGAGAAAATTTACCTGAAAACCAAGAATTTCTTAGTTATTGCGAAGAAGGTGGAATTGACACTAAAGTATTATTTGACGGTGTCGAAGACGATGGTGTTACTATCCCTTTAGCTGACCCCAATGTTAAACGAATACAAGCTAAATTATTAGACTTTGTTAACCAAACGTGTAGGGAATTAAGCCCAATATATACAAAGATGAAAGACGAGGTGGTAACGAAATCAGAAATTTTTGATACTAACGGTCCAAAAGGCATGCAAGCAGAGGACAACACAACGTACGATCCAAACCGGAGAATCACTGGCGGAAATGATTGGATATCCACACAATTGACGATGATTAATGGTCTTAAACATGAGTACGAGCTCGAAGATATAAAACAACTCAATGAAACATTCAGTTATCTCCCTATTCCTGATGAAGATGATAGTTATCATCCTAACTTCGAAGAAAAAGATCCACAAATTTACTTTCGTACTTATGATAGTAATGAAGATTTTGAGGATGATGGAGGTATTGAGTCTGAGTACCTCTTAGATGATATGGATAAGCTTACAGACTTCTACAACGAGGTTGATTTCCAAAAAGAAGATGAAACTTCTCAACAAGAATTAGAAGAAGTTATTGTCTCATTAATCTCCATAAACAGTCAGTTAGTAGACCAATCAACAAAAAAGTTCGAACAAAGGTTTAGTGAACAATTTGGCGATCTCGCGTCCCTAGTAAAAACCTACCTCATAAAGGGGAAAATTACTAACACAGATTTAAACGAACTCTACCCAAGTGCCAACAGTATAGAATTCCCAAAACAAGTACACGAAGCTGTACTAGGATTTTATCGTCAGTTCAATCATTTTAAAGGGGTATTTAAAGAGGGCGCTTTTAGTGTTTATAACAAGCCAGTGACAGTAATGCCGAATGTCGACGACGATAAATTTTTTGACTTAGAAAACCATATTGATAATCACACACCGGGAATTGTTTCATCTAAATTTAAGAACGTGAGTGAAGTAAAATATTTTTGTAAAGTAGAAGAACTCCTGCCTGAAGACGTTGATTTTGGTAATGACGGTGGTTGTTGTATTGCAACAGACGATTATAATGAAGAAGACCCAGATGAAAACGAGGCGTTAGACACAGCAACTTATCAACTAGATTGGGGAATTCCTATCGTTGGTATTTATCAGCAGGTTAAATCGCGTAAACCTAAGCGTGTAGGTATGGTGTTATCTTTTGTGACAGCCGATGGTAAAATGAAACCTCGTCTCCTTGCCAACTCGGCTGAGCTCTCAGACAGTATGAACCCTCTTGACGAGGAAGGGCTTACGGCTTTAGTTGATCACGTGGTTGGTTATACCACTCGTTGGGCTAAGGAATCAGGGCTTGGTGATACTATCGGAATGGGTACACACGACTATAATACTGCGAGAAATTATTTGGAAGAAAATGAGTTTGAAGTTCCTGATAAAAAAGACGAGCTCATGAAAATCCCTTCGTATAAAGGCGATAAAGACGATATCTTTTATTCAGAAGTCTTGACTGGCGAAGGATACGCAAAAGACGGGACTTGGGGTTGGTTAGTACCTAATTAACATTAATTTTTTTGATTTAAATCTATTTGTTTTTCATATAAAAAGACTCTACCCTATTAATATCTGTTTTAGATTACAACTCTCACACAAGTCTTAAATAATCCTACGTTAAATTAGCTCTAATGACCACTGACTTATTCCAAAACAGTTTAACTAGCCCTATTAATTGGGGTTTAATTGCTTTGCTTGTAGTTGCTTATTTTGTTGGCGGTATTTTTGAGAAGATTTTATGGATATTTTTCTTTTTCGGCATGGGTATAACTTGCGTTTGGAACTATAGACGCTGCAAAAGAATACACTGTCAGATTACTGGTTACGGATTTCTAGTAGTTACAGTGATCGCTCTTGCAAACGTTTTGGGATACAGTACAATTCACTGGAAATATATTTGGTCTTTATTTTTCTTATTCCTAATTTTCGGGTACGGTTACGAGTTTTATAAGAAACACAAGACAGGCACTGCGTATAAGAAGAAATAACATGTCATGAATCAGAACCTGAATAGAAATGTTTATATTTAACTCCTTATGTATTGTTTGGTATGAATTATAAAGGTTTGAAATTCAAGTGCGGTTTAGAGGTTCACAGACAATTATCAACTCATAAACTATTTTGCGATTGTCCGTCTTTGGTTAACGACCCTGCTAAGGCTTCAAGTATTATTACGAGAAAATTACGTTCTACGAGAGGCGAGACACAAGAGCACGACAAGGCTGCAGCGTACGAAGCACAAAAAGACAAGACGTTCGTCTACGAGGGCACAAAAGACAGTAGTTGTTTGGTTGAATTTGACGAGCAGCCTCCAAAAGAAGTTAACAGTAAAGCTCTAACTACTGCCATCCAAATAGCTCAGTTAATGGACTGTGAATTGATCGATCAGATTCAGTTCATGCGAAAGACTGTTATTGACGGCAGCAACCCGTCCGGATTCCAGCGTACAGCTTTAATTGCTGTAAATGGAACCATAAAAACAAACAAAGGAAAAGTCGGTATAGAATCAATCTGTTTAGAAGAGGAAGCTGCAAAAAAAATAAAGACAAACAAAGACGGTGTTACTTATAGATTAGACCGCTTAGGCGTTCCGTTAATCGAGATCGCAACTGACGCAACGATTAAGGACCCAGAGCACGCAAAAGAGGTTGCAGAATTGATTGGTATGATTATCAAGTCTACTGGAATCGCAAGACAAGGGATAGGTAGTGTAAGACAAGACGTTAATGTATCTATTTTGGATCAGCCAAGAATCGAGATCAAAGGATTTCAAGAGTTAAAAGATATACCGTTAGTGATTACCAAAGAAGTTTCTCGTTTATTAGAGATGGATAAGAAAAAGAAAGTTTGGGAAGCGCATGTACGAAAATCTAATCCTGGCGGTTCAACTAGTTTCTTGCGTCCTATGCCAGGTGCAGCTCGAATGTATCCTGAAACAGACGTCGAGACAATCTTAATCGATAAGGAGTTATTAGACTCTATTGAGCTACCCGAATTAATAAGCGAAAAAACGTTGAAATTAGAAAAACAATACAATCTTCCAGCCCACTACGCTCGTATTTTAGTTGAGGATGATAATTTCACGTCGTTTGTTGATACGTTTTCTAGTGTCAAACCTAAAGTTATAGCCCAGGTATTAGTTGAGGTTCCAAAGGAAGCCAAGAAACGTTTTAAGGTTAATGTCACATCAGAGCATATTCGAGAAGTTTTAGAGTTAGTCCATAAGGGCGATATTAGCTCAAACATGATCAAAGAAGCGGTCGTTGATCTAGCTAAAGGAAAAAAGTTAGATCTGAAAGCGTATAAAGGTGTAACTGATAAAGCGATCAAAGACGCTATTAAAGGAATTTTAGCACAACAAAAAGAACCGTCTATAGGCTCAGTCATGGGAGCTTTAATGCAACAGTTCCAAGGCAAACTAGACGGTAAACAGGCATCTAGATTAGTTGCAGAAGCGTTGAAATAGTCTGTATGGTACCATTACCATACTACTATGGTATCTTACCGAAAGACTTATATACTCTGTAAATATTTTTACTTTATGATAAAGGGCTCAAGACCTAGTCTATTAGCATTAAAGATCGTCGCTAATGTATTCGTTAATAAAAGGGGCATCACGATTAAAGATATATCAAGAAACCTTAAAACAGACTACAAAAACGTTTATGATACTGTAAATGCATTATTTAAGACCGGGATAATAAGAAAAGAAAAAATTGGTAACTATAATCTTTGTAGTGTTAACATGGATTATGATGACCTAATCATTTTTCTTTCTGAACATAATATCTATAATAAACTAAAGCCGTTCAAGAGTAGGTATCCTACAGAATACAGAATTATTAAGGAAGCGTGTAGAAAAAACATAGAAAATACACCTTGTTTTGTTTGTTTAGTATTTGGATCTTATT
>NYZO01000012.1 GCA_002687185.1 archaeon
TATACTACTACAAACTTTATTAGGGCAAACCATTACTTAAGTCTTGATTCGTTTAATGTTAAATATACATTTGATGAATGCATAGCCGATTGGCAATGCACTGATTGGTCGGCGTGTATAAATTCGGGTCAAATCCGTAGTTGTACTGATGTAAACGATTGTGGGTCGGCAGATGGTAAACCAATCGAGACGCAAAGTTGTACGTGTATTCCTGATTGGGAATGCACTGATTGGTCGGTGTGTGATGAGAACTTACAACAAAGAACATGCACTGACGTCAATTCATGTGGGATAATCCACGGCAAACCAGTAGAATCACAAGCTTGTACAACCACTACAACGACTTTGCCCCAAGCCTCAGAAACATGTAGCGAAGTTTGTATCTCAAACGGAATCAATACAGGATCGCAGTGCGCAAACACTAATCCCGAAACAACATGTCAGCCTGGCTGGTGTTTGGCAGATAATGTTGCGGCTGCAGGGATTCGTACTTGGACAGATTATGGACTTGCCACAGATTGTGTTGAGAGTGATTCAGAGCATTGTTATTGCGGCGAGACAACTTGTTGCGGCTCAAACGAATGTGAGACTGACGCGAGCTGTACAGTGCCTGTGGAGGAGCCAAAAGACGACGGGGAATCTGGACAGGAGGACGATAAACAATACAATAATAATCAAATAGATTGCCACCAAACTTGCCAAATCAGTGGCTTTGAGGCTGGTATTTGTTCAACCCCGAGTGATGTTATTGAGTTAACTGATCACGGTTCTTGTTTGGTTGATGCGGCTATGGGACAATTATGTAGCGAGGGTGCTGGTTATATTAATTATGTTGAAAAAGACGCTAGTTGCCAAGTTAATGAAAAATGTATGTGCATCACAGTTAATTGCTGTGACAAAGGTTGTGCACCTGACGGAGGTTGTAGTGAGATTGATACAGGTTTTAGTGCTCCTGAGTTTGGTGAACAAGACCGTCAAGAGGATTTTTTTGTTAGTGATTTCCAAGACACCATAGTTGATTGTCCTCGTGGCTGTGCGTTTGGTCAAAATTGTATTTCAATCGGTGAAAAGGTAATAGTTGAGGAGGGAGGGATGGTCGAGTGTCTTAGTCCTGGCAATTTAAACTATGTCCTAGAATCTAGTTGTGACATTGACTCTGATTGTGGTAGTGATGAAATCTGTCAAAATTATGTGTGTGAGTCAAAAGGAAGTAAACAGAGAAAAAGTAGTAAACCTAATGTTATTGTGCGTTTTATTAGTGCACTTGCAGATGCACTCAAGGCGTTCTCGGAGGGATTATCATGAAGAAGTTAGGAATGATTTTAGTTTTTGTAGTGTTGATGAGCTTGCCTATTGTTCTTGCTGAATGCGAGTCTGAGTGGAATTGTACGACCTTTGCATTATGTCAGGGCGGATCACAAGAGAGGGTTTGTAATGATTTGCAAGCCTGTGGAGACGCGAGCACGTCGCCGCCTGTCAAACGTATTTGTGTGGGTGAGATTCTTGTGTCAGCTGACTGTGTAGCTGATTGGCAATGTAGTGGTTGGAGTCTGTGCAATAGTGACCAATTGCAATTACAGCGTTGTATTGATTTGAATGGTTGCGGTGATGAATCGACTAGGCCTTCTGAGCAGATTGAATGTATCCCTGAAGGGGTGTATGAGGTAAGCGTTATTCTTCTTGCGATGCTTGCACTATTATTAGTAGTTGTTTTAGTTATTGTACTTTATATAAGACGTCTTCAATCGAAAGTGCGTGAACAAGAGCGGACGTTTTTTATACCTGAAGGCGATTCCCCAAAACGTGAACCGGATGAGGGACCAACTGAGGAAGCGCCTGATTTTGAGGCGTAACTTTTAAAAACTGTAGGCTGTTTAATCATTATATGGACGAATATCGAAATAAGGTTGAGGCGTTACTCTATACTACCGGGCGTGAGATGAGTGTTGATGAGATTGCTAGCATGGTAGGTTTAGGTTCGCCTGGCATGGTTAAAGAATTATTAGTGGCGTTAAAAGACGAATATGCAACCCGTAAAAGTGCATTAATTATCTTGCAACGTGAAGGCAAATGGAAGCTTGCGATTAAGAAATCGTATTTAGCTGTTACTGAATCTTTACTGCATGACGCTGAGATGGACGCGCCCATGCAAAAAACTTTAGCTGTGATTGCATATAAACAACCTGCAACTCAGTCTGAGGTGATAAAAGTGCGAGGAAATAAAGCGTATGAACATATTAAAGCTTTAAAAGAGAATGATTTTGTGATGGCTGAAAAGCATGGTCGGACTCGCTTGCTTAAAGTGTCGCAGAAATTTTATGATTATTTTGACGTTGTTGCAGATACTATAAAAGAGAAGTTGCATGTTGAGCCGGTAGAAAATGGTGAGGCAAATCTTGATGTGACACAGCAAACCGAAGAAGAATAAGATAGTTTTTCCCTAAAGATTTAAATAAGATTTATGGTTTCTAATTTTTAGATTAAATTTTATAAAAGGAGGATTGATATATATGTCAATAAATAAAAGAGGGATAGTTTTAGTAAGTATTGTTATACTTGTATTTAGTTTAAGTTTCGTGAATGGTAAGCAAGTTAATATAGAGGACGGAAAAGTGTTTCCGGGTGGTGACGGAACTTGTAGTGATAATAATCCTGATGACCCTGATTGTTGGGTATGGGTTGCAAAAAATCTTGATAAGACCGGAACAAGTGACTTTACTAATACTGCTTCGAATGGATTCTCTTATTCAGGTCCTATACTGGGCATTACGAATAATTTTGCACTGACTTCGGCACGTACGGCCAAAAAAGTTGGACAATGTATTAATCTGCCTAACGATTATGTTCAAATTTGTAATGAAGGTTTATCTGTTACTCATATGCCTTTATCAATTGAGAGATATACTAATTTTGATGACGCAGTTTCTTATCCAAATGTATACGGATTTTCAAGCGGTACAACAGCAATTTATATTAAAGCAGGCTCACCAAATGCGCTAAGGATTGACGTTGATGCTCCTCGTTTTAAGAAAAACACTACTAGTAATGCTGATTTTAAGACAGACGAAATCTGGTTAGTTCCAGTTGACGGCGAAATCGGCGTATTTTACGGAGGACACTTTGGCGATCCTCAACTTGCGGGCACGTTTAAATCGCGCAATTCTGTTAGATTCGGTTATCTTGATTACGGAAAGTTAGACGGTATTCGCGGAACTGCGGTAACACTAACAGCCAATTACCATGAAACTAAGGGTTTAGATCTAAGCATCGACGGAACAGATTTTGATTGGCCAAGAGATACCCTAAAGACAAATTGGGACGTCGATTCTCTAGGAAGGAGTATTATCGGTCTTGGCGAAGATCCTTTCGTCGCTGAGTCAAGCGAGCTGGTTTGGAACGCGAACACTAAAATTGGGTTAAAGGACGAGGACCACAGAACTCCGTTTGGTTTTGTTATAGAAAATCCAAAACAAAATGGTGATGAAGATATTGTTTCATTAAGGATTCCAAGCGATTTGGCTGAAGGTAACCTAGTAGTGAAAATGGAAAAGAGTTCAATCAGTGAAAAGGTACCTATTAGTAGAAACATTGTAAGCAAAGATCAGTTAGACACACCATTAACTGATAAAGAGTTAGCTGGCTTGATCGATTCTGAGATTAATTTCTGGAGTAGTGATTACGACGTGTCAGAAGCATTACATTTTAGTTTGAAAGACAATGTTAGCTTCGAGAGTAGTTTGACTTCTTTAGATGATGAGTACAGTGCTAGCGTAGGACTTGAATCAAAGCGTTATTCTACGTTGTATACAACGTCTTTTGATGAAAGTATATCTCCTATGCAAGCAACTAATGGTCAAGAACTACGATTGAACTTTTTAGGCCATGTTCTTGAAATAACTGATGTGACTTTAGGATCAAATGCTATTGGCCATATTGGCGAGGAAGTGATCTTAAGTGAAGGTGAGTCCAAAGAAGATTTTAAAACATTCGATGGCGTAACATTAAAGTTGTTAAAAGTAGCAGCAAGTAGCGTTTTAGTTCGAGTGAATGGTGAGGATGAGGTAATCTCTTTTTCTCCAACACGTCCAAATCTGAAGAGCGAATTAACAATTAACGGAATAAACGTTGAGGTTCGTACCATCTTTTATGAATCAAATGATCCGACTAGGAACCAAGCAACACTTTTAGTGTTTAAAGAAGCTCAAGAAGAAAAATTACCAACGTCGTGCGTACGATGTCCTGATCTAGACGGTAATGACAAGATAACTAGTGGTGATAAGACATTGCTTTCAATTCGGCTAGGCACAAAAAAGGGTGATGACAAGTACATAAGTGCATGGGACTTAAACCAAGATGGAGTAATTGATGAAAAAGACATCTCCTGTGTAACTGATCAACTTTCAAAAGAAACGGTTTTGATTGCTAGTTGTCGTACAGATTCAGTTAGAATGACTCTTGGGGAGACTGTAGAGTTTAAGAATACTGCTATTGGGGTATATGATGTAAGAAAAAGTGGTAGAGGTGCAGGCATCATTGTAGGGGATGCAGAAACGTTAACTGTTGGTAATTCTGTAATTGTTGACGGACATGTCTTAAAGTTAAACTATGTAAACTTAGAGACTGGAGAGGTCGATATTAAGGTTAATAACGTTTTTAGAACCTTTTTATTATCTAATGGCAAGCCTTCCTTTAGCGATTCGGTGCAATTCTTTGAAGGTGGGGATATTGCAGTGCTTGGCACAACGGGTTATGGCGGTGTTATGGTTATAATAGGTGAGCGTGCTGATTTAACATTAGCTGAAAACATTTTTATTCGCGGTTTAGATGTAACTCTTGACGAAGTGTTCCCGGCTGAAGAAACTCCTTATGGAGAGAATTGGGGTGCTGTGAATCTATTGATCTCAGAGGATGATGATAAACCAAAGATAGTACCTCAACCTGGACGTTTCGAACAACAGGAAGTAGAAGAAGTTGATCTGCCAAAACCAATACAACCTGTTAAAAAGGCGGTTAGAAAACCTTGGTGGGCAAAATTACAAGCAATTTGGGGTTTTTAGGATTAATCCTTTTTTTTATTTTTTTTTATTAAGTTCACGTATTCTCAACGACTTCTAAAAACTTATCACCAAAATCAAATAGAACTGTCTGAAATATTTCTTAAAACGATTGCTTAGTAACCAGCCCTAAGTTTCAACCGTACTTACAACTTCTCTGTCAGTAATTATCGCTTCAATCTCGTCCGTTGACATGAACTTAGGGTACGTTTCTTCATTTATCACCAAAGACGGTGTAGAAGTTATATTGTACCGATTTTTAACCATGTTCAAAACAGGATTATCAATATGGATGTTGAACGCGTACCCTACAAAATTAGGGTATTTATTCTTCAAATAAGTTAAAATGTACCCTTGCTCGTTGCATTTATCACACTCGCCTTTCTCGTTTGAGAAGAAGTATAACGCTAAATCAGCCTCTATGCCGCATTCTTGTACTTGTTTGCGCAAAAGATTCCAATGCCTTAATTCTAATACCTCATAATATTCGACCAACTCCAAAACTTTAGGGTTATCTTTTCCTAACTCGTCTTCCATGACTTGTAACCTACTACTTAAATCATAGAGCTCTTGATTAATCTCGTTGGTATTAACATACTCGCAAATGTTATCGCTTACTATAGTGTACTGTAGATCCATAGTGGACAAGTGAGTCTTTAGGTCTTGTTGTTTTTGTTCTAGTTCTTGTAACTTAAAATCACTGAATTCCGAACCGATAGCAAACCCTATAGTGAAAATTATCAAAGTAAAAAGACCGGCTAAGATATACCTACGTTTCTTAATAGTTCTTGGATCTACCACTTTTGAACGTTACCTCGGATAAGGTCGATTACAACACTAGTCCAAGCAATAGCTATAATAATACCATAAATCAGTAAATATGCAGGGATAGTGATGAACATACGTTCTTTGGTGAACTTTTCACGGGTCGCTTTATAAGAGAGATAAATAGTGACGATAGCCAAGATTAAACCAAAGAATGCTAAACTTACGTTCATATAGTTCATCCCAAATAGCCATTTATCAAGCGCGAATATCTCCCAATTCTTGAACATAACAAAAAAATCAAAATGGATGGCTTTTAGATTAATAAATAAATCTTTGATCGGGATAATTATAAAATGGTAGTTAGTGAGTAAAAAAAGTATAACCGTTAGTACTCCAGCAAGTATTACCCACGGCATTTGTAAAATTCCAAAATCACCGTACTTCTTGTTGAAAATTAGATTCTTATATTTCCAAATATTAATGGTTGTGCCTTTGTACCATCTGTTTCGTTGTTTGTATACTGCTTTTAGAGTTTTTGGAGCTTTTGTATAGACTTCTGGGCCGATTAATTGTTTGATCTTATAATGATACTTTTGAAGGCGCATAGAAATTTCTAAGTCTTCAGTTAAGTTCTTCTCGTCAAACCCGCCAACTGATCTTAGAATTTGTGTTTTATAGACACTAAACGGGCCGGGAGCTACGTGCACGCAATTGATATAACTCATCAGCTTCTTATAAAATAAATTGATTAAATATTCAACCCATTGAACACGCTCAAGCAAAGTCTTTGGGTTTCTAACTTTCATCAGTGGAAGTACTGCTGCTACATCTTTCTCCTCAAAGTGTGGAAGCATTCGTATCAAACAATCTGAGGCAACAGTTGAGTCAGCGTCAAGGCAAGTGAAATACTCGCCCTTAGCCATTCTTAATCCGGTGTTTAATGCCACGCCTTTGCCTTGGTTCTTCTGATTAATTAATTGGATATTTTCATTAGGATGGTTTGAGATGAACGCGTTAATCATATGTTGGGTATTGTCAGTTGATCCGTCGTTAACTATTATGATCTCACGGTTCTCTTTGGGGTAATCAAGATCAATTACAGACTGGACAGTGCCTTTAATAGTAGTCTCTTCGTTATAGGCAGGTATTAAAATAGTGACCATAGGCCTAAGGGATGAATGTTTATTCTCTTCTTTGAGACCGCCTTCGAGCAAAATGATCAACCAAAAGATCATGAAATATAATGAGAATAAATAAGCGCCCCAGATTATTAACGTTACAAAACCGACCATAATATCTATTTTAGTTACTCTTTATTTTAAAGTTTTGCATCTCAAAAGATTTAAATCTATATAAGTATGTTTATCCTAAGTAATTTCAGAAACTACGTTTTCTGTCCGATTTCTGTATATAACCTTTATTGAAGTATAGTGAACACAAACACAATCTTCTGCTCGACTGTAGGATTGTCCAGTAGGTTTAGTAAGAGCTTCTTTAATATCATTACTATTCATTTTTTTTCCTTTATAAACAATTGCACTCATCGTTACAGGTATTACTTGTGGAGAATCCACATTACTTAAAAAGTCTGATAATTCTCTATCACTCACCGTCCCTGGGAATGTCTTAACTAAAATTTCGTTTTCCATTATTCCTATTTAGTTAATCAGTGCTTTAAATTTTTTATTATTTCTAGGAACTTCAGAATAAATCTACCCAAAAGGTTTAAAAGTAATCTCTCTTATGTTAACAACAAAGAGGTGTATGAAGTTGTTTCCGTGGTTGATTTGGATATTGACAGGCATTACATTATACATTTCTATTGTTTGGCTATTATTCTTCTTTATTAGACAAGAACAAACTAAAGCGAAACTGCCTGACCCGTTGCCGTTTGTAACGATCGCAGTACCTGCCTGGAACGAAGGACACCACATAGAAAAAACATTACGGTCACTAAACTCAGTTAATTATCCTAAAAACAAGTATCAAGTGTTCGTTGTAAATGATGGTAGTAAAGATGACACTGCAAACATAGTTCGAGCGTACTTGAAAAAGCATAAACTTAAGAATTTTAAACTTATTGATAAAAAAAAGAACGCTGGAAAAGCTCAAGCATTAAACTCAGCCCTAAGACAAGCAAAAGGAGAATATTTTAGTTGTTTAGACGCAGACACGACCATCACAAGAGGCTCATTAAAACGTATAATCGGCCGGTTCGATAAAAATGTAGGTGCAGTAATAAGTGCGATGAACGTGCGTAACCCGCACGGGCTGTGGGGGCGGATGCAACAAATTGAGTACGTGTTCACTAATTTCTTTCGTGCTTTGATGATGCATATTGGAACATTAGCAACAACACACGGCGGGCTGAGTACATTTAATAAACGAATAATAAAAAAAGTTGGCGGGTTCTCAGAAGCTGGATTAACAGAAGATTTTGAGATAGGTTTGAGACTTCGAGCGAACGGTTATCAATTAGCAATAGCACAAGACGCGTTCACAATGACTGCAGTTCCAACGTCGTTTAAACAACTATGGCATCAGCGCATAAGATGGTATCGAGGATTTTTGATCAACCATTACAACTACCGGCATATGTTCTTTAACAAAGAGTTCGGTTTATTAGGCTCGTTTCAAATGCCGCTAAATTTAGTTGGAATACCACTCGCAGTATTTGCTATAGGATTAGTAGTGTATCAATTGTTTGTTAGTAGCGTTCAATTTATTACCCGTTTGTTTACGGTTGAGGGTTATATCAACGAATTATTCATCAAAATTCCTACTATTCAAGAAGTGCTGTTAAGTCAAAATCTAAAAATAATGGTGCCAGTCACAGTTGGAATTTTCATCTGGGTCATCGGGTTGATACTATCACACAAAGAGACCGCGCAAAAATTAAAGATTTCGCCGTCACTCATTTTATATTTATTGATCTATCCGTTCATGGTTGGTTTGCACTGGATTGCAGCAATCTTTAAAGAATTATTAAAAAGAGAAAAGGTGTGGAAGTGAGATTTACTAAACATTTTTTTACGGTATTAGTAGTGTTTGTTTTACTGTTATTTTTATCTGGTTTCATTTTAGGACGTGTTACTCAAAAAACGCAATTATCTGATGTAGACTCGTTTTTAAAACAATCTGACTTGAAACTACAATCTTATGTATTAGAACAATATTTTCTAGAAGAGTTTGATACAAGTGTCTGTTCAGTTAGTCGCGAGAGGCTCCAAGACTTAGCAACACAATTAGGGACGATTGGCAGACAACTCGCACGAGACGATACACTAGACCAGATACCTCCAATAGAATACGATTACTTAAAACGAAACTATCACTTAACACAAATTAGGTTTTATCTGCAAAGCAAACAATTGAAAGAAGAGTGTGGTTTAGATCCGAACGTTATTTTATTCTTCTATAATCCAGACGATGCAGCGTCAACTGCGCAAGGGCTAATATTAGATGAGTTAGTAGAAGAGTTGGGTATAACTGTGCTTGCAGTACAAGCCAAATATTCAGACGATATAGCATTCATTGAATCACATTTTGATCTTGAAAAAACTCCTACGCTTATAATTGACTATAATAGTAAACTTGAAGGTTATAAGACACTAGACGAATTACGATCCTATATGGCTGCACGAACCGCATAAAATGGAAAAACATATCTCGCGTCAAGTATTTCTGACTAGTTTCATCATTGTTGTAATAGTGTTTGGCACAGCTTTAGTTTTTAATGTCGGGTTAGACACCGTCCGTTATGGTATCATGCAAGACGCAATCCAAGATTATGATCTGAGGTTGTCTGCATACTTAGTTGAAGAGTCGTTTATAAGTGAGTTTGGAGGTGAGCAGTGTAGTTTGTTGCAAAAACGTATAGGTTCATTAACTGANGAAGNAAATGANATAGGTCAGCGTTTGTCAACGTATAGCACAAAAAGTATATTTTTAGANGAGGATTTCGATTATTTAAAACGNCGNTATTTNTTGTCTGAATTGCAATTGTTTAAACTAGTGCGAGACTTTAATGCAGAATGTGAAGAGAGGTTTGTCCCAGTCGTGTTCTTTTATAGTATTGATCAGGAATTGTCCGTTAAACAAGGTTTTATCTTGGACCGTTTAAGTAAAACTACCAATGACGCAGTAGTTGTATTATCTTTTGATTCAGGATACGAAGATGAGCCGGTTTTGAAGAGTTTGAAGCAACAGTTCCAAGTAGTACAAACACCGTCACTTGTAATTGATGAGGAGACGTATCCGGGCTTGATAAGTTTAGGGGAGCTCAGACAATTGATCGTTGAGGAGAATGAGGATGCGTTCGTTGTGAAAAACAGTAGATAGCACGGTTCCCACCCTCTAATCTAGAATACTGTGTAGGACACACACATAATCTAGAATACAAGTCTTTTTAAGCTAATTTTTTAAGAAAATAAGGATGGTTAGAGACATAGGGAAAGATGAATGCTCGGTCCTAGGAGTAATAAAAGATCTTAAAGTTATTTGTTGCGATGACCCGCCGAAACTACCTGATGAAATTCTTAATTCTGCACAACAAATTGATAATGAGAACCGCGCTAAAAATCCTAATTATTTTGATGGTCCAAAAATCGGTGTTGAAGGAGTCAGTCTAAAACCTGGAATATCTGCTAAACTCTTTGTTTCAGGTGGAGACAATAGACGGTACTCTCATGTGCTAGCTTCGCGAGATTTATCATATGATCCTAATGCAGATCCAAAAGAGAGTATGTACACTGTCTTAGGAAATCCAAGAGATGAACTATACTTTCAAAAGAGAGATCCTGGTCATGTTAACCCTTTTACACAAGGTGTAGTTTTAGTTTCAGATCCTAGTGGAGGCTCAACGTCCTTGGATGATCTACCTGTATTAATTACACTTCGCGGATCAGGGGTAGATCATGGGGAAGGATTAAGACATCATCTTGCTGGATACGGGGATCATGCTAAAGGATTTGAAACATTTGATTTTAGACATTGGGATGCAGTACGTTCAACTTATTCAGAGTTATTAGAAGAAGCAGGCCTTCTCCCTACAGATTTGATGGGAGCTCCTCAACCATTTGCCATTGTGCAGGATCCTTTTGAATTACAAGCCCACTATCTCGCAATAACACGTCTATCCAAGGGTGAATTAAAAAAAAGTATAAAATCTGCTAGAGATTGGCAAGAACATGCTCATTTTGAATTTGTACGGTTCGGAGAACTTGAAGAATATGCTGAATCTAACACATTCTATTCACATTCAAGACCTTTATTTAAAGGAGATTTACTTCAAAATATGGGTGATCGTCTCCAAGTAATTAGAGGGAAATGAGACACTAGGCCTACTGGAACGCTCATAAATTTTATATAGTTTAAGACATTTAATTCTAATATGCCTGCCTGTGAGATGTGCGGTAAACGAGAGGAGACCTTGACCCAAGCAGTAATAGAAGGCTCAATGCTAACTGTTTGTCAAACTTGTTTGGATTATGGTAATGCGGTTATTTTAGCTGAGCCTAAACTTGAACCGCTAGTGCAAAAAGAGATCGCGATAAGTGGCCCCGAATCTATTCAAGTTATTATACCTGACGCTGGAGCAACGATTAAGACCGCTCGAGAGAAAAAAGGGTTGAAACAAGACGATCTTGCGAAGTTATTAGCCGAGAAATCGTCAGCTATATCGTCAATTGAGAGCGGCAAAGCACAACTATCTTTAAAATTGGCTAAAAAGTTTGAACAGTTTTTTGGGATAACGTTAGTGTCTGAACATACAGAAATAGCACCGCCTGAAAAAGTAAACTTAACAGACCCTGATTTGACTATAGGGGACTTGATTAAATATAAAAAACGTCGGTAACAACAACTTTAAAAGTCTTTATTCTTAGTTACTGGTATGCTTACTAAAAAACAATTAGCTATTGAACTGTCTAAGTTTAAGCCGATCAAAGAACCAAACGAGCAGTTAGAACAGTATTCATTAGACATAGAAACTGCTGCTGAACTGTTATGGCATGCTTTTATGCACAAAGATATTGAAGGGAAAGTAATCGCTGATTTTGGGTGCGGTAACGGGATACTTGGAGGTAGTGCACTATTATTAGACGCAAAACATGTACATTTTGTTGATACAGATCAAAAAATGATTGAGCTTAGTAGGGAAAATGTTAAATCTAGTAATACAACTTTTCATTGCACAGATATAACTAAGTTTAAAACCAAAGTAGACACAGTCATTCAAAACCCGCCGTTTGGTGTTAAACATGAACATGCTGATAAAGTGTTTTTAGAACAAGCGTTCAAGGTTGCAGACACAGTATACTCAATACATAAGATTGAATCAAAAGAGTTTATAGAACAATTTGTAAAAGAACATGATTATACAGTAGAAACAATTATACCGTTCGATTTTGTGTTATCTAAAACTCTACGACATCACCGTAAAAGTAAATACGTAGTTAAATGTGGTTGTTGGGTGTTGAGAGGTAAAAAGATTTAAAAACGGTACGTACTAACTACGTACTATGGTCTCATTTAAAAAACAAGTCTCAAAAGGTAGCCGGTTCAACCAAATTTACGTCCCTAAAGAATTAGCTTCTAAAATTGAAGTTGGGGATGAAGTTGAGGTACGGCTACTAAAAAAAGCAGTTTCATTAAATTATTCATATTCTATTCATAAAATTTCTCCATTCAAAGAACGAATTATAAAAAATATATTCTCAATCCTTCAATCAATTAAGAGTATAACTAATGTTTGTGTCGTAGGCTCATTTTTAACAAAAAAAATAATGTATCGTGATGTAGATATAGTTGTGATTACTAAAGAGAAAAATAAAGGCATAGAACAAAAAGTGTATAAACGTCTCTTAGAAGACATAGAACTAAATTTCCATGTGATCTCACTTTCTAAACAAGAGCTAGATAAACTTCTTTCCATATGTCCGCTCACACGCATGATGTTTCAAACGTATATTAGTAACACACCATTAGATGTGAAAAAAAATAAAAGAATAGACAAAAAACATATTCAGTTCCTCTTAATGATGCCAATAGATTTGTTGACTATTACACTCGAGAGTAGAGTGTTTTATGATGCGTTAAGACGACTTATCACAATTGATGTTTTCTTAGAAAATAAACCAATGACAACACCAAAAATACATGCGCAGATAGAACACATAATCGGTGAACGAACTACAAAACTATTACAAGAGAATAAACTAATTGATGAGGCAATATTGAAAAAATTACGGATTATTATGAGAAAGAAGATAAATTCGATTAGAAAAGACATCACGCATGGGGAAAGTAAAGACTCTAAATCAACTAACAAAACTAATGGCGATAGCACTGCGACATAGGATTGGAGCAAGAGTCAATGAAAACGAATTATATGTTGAAAAATACGCAAGAGATGCAGAAATAATTATGAATGAAGCCGAAAAGGTTGTAGAACAGTTTAATTGGAGTCGAAAAGATAAACAAATCATAAAAAATAAACTAACTAAAAAGCTATACCAAGAGCTTAAGAAAAAAGAGTTTATTCATGAAGATAAGTTTGGTTTGATTGATCAAGAGGTAAAACAGGCGTTGTTAGAGTTTGGGTTGTGGGTAGAATAAATGGTTGTTAGGTTTTTTTTAGTTTAACGTTAATGAAGACTTTTTGGCCTACATTCAACCTTTTGCCGACAAATTTATTCTTATCGTTAAGCACATTTTTAGATCCGATTGATTGAAAAGTATCGTCTACTTCTTTATCGGCTATATCGAATTTTTTTGCAATTCTTGAAGCACTATCACCGCGTACTACTGTATACGAAAACCTTTTCCCATTCCCTCTTTCACCTTCGAAATTGAACCTAAAATCTTTTAATGTTGGAGGCCTGATCAAACTTTCGTTAACTTTTACTTTTCGTACTTTAAATTGGTTAAGCGCGAATTGTTGTAATCTTCTTACTGCCATAACATGTTTAGTATTTACTGGATCTGGTGCTGGGTTGCCTTGATTATATGCAGAAAGCGCTTTGTTCCAATCACCATCCCAATTATTGTATGGGTTAGAAAGATAATCTGCAGCAGCGTCAGTACACTTTTCAACATCTGCTCTATGATCAACTTTTGCAATTGCATCTAAATCATAGTTATTTTCTTTAACCCATGCCCGGAGCCTTTCTCCATATTTAGTATTTTTTCCTGTAGAATTATTATCTTCAAAAACATCAAGATCTTTCCATAGTGCGATCCCTGGCTGAAGTTGGAAGAACCCGAATCCTCCATCGTCTGTACTATTTAGACGCACTGGGTCACCTCCACTTTCTCTCATTGCCAAAGCGTACAAAAGACCTTGCTCGATTCCGTACTTTTCTTCTGCCGCAGAAATAATAGCAAAATATCTGCCTGTACGAAGAAAACTTCCCATTGGGGTATCGCGTGGAAATTTCTTTATATTATCTAGATCATCTTTATCAAGTAAAGCTCCTTTTCTATGTTGTTTTGATGGAATAGTAAGAGTGTTTTTTCCTTTTGGCGGGTGTCTTTGACGTGCGTGCTTCTTTCTCGAAGTTGTTAATGCAGATAAATCTTCTTTAAAATGATTAATTGAATCAGAAAAATTGGTTAACATACATAATCCTATAACACCTCCAACTTCAGCGCATGTTTTTACCCAGCTTAGTGCAGAATCGGTATATCCTTGTTGTAAACTTTCTTTATGGAAAGCACGAATGGCTTTAGCAGCAGGCAAAATCAAAAATTTATTAGCACAATACGCCCCAGCAGCTGCAGCCGCGTATCCTGCAACGATTGGAAGAGATTGTGTTGGTTCAGTGTGTGTTGCAATCCATTCAAGACCTTTATCTGCTGCCACAACACCTAAACCATTAGCAGCTACAGTGAAAATAGCCGGCTCTAGATATTCGTCTATCTGTATCTTTGTACGACTTCTATAGTTAATTATTCTATCAATTAATGATGCCATTTCCCTTAGAATAGGCTTAAAATGAGTATTTAAGTGCTTTGGTAGTTACTATCTATCCGGAGTTAATTGTCCGTCTAATTATTTTTTATTTAATAAACGTACTATTACTATTCCCGTAAATATTTCTAACATAATCTTCTAAGACACGTATCTAACGATTCAAACCTTATTTTTTCCGGATTTAACTCCTAAAGCGCTATTAAAACCAACCCATTTTCACATCATAAAAACTAAGGAGGTGCACAACGATGCATAAAGACATAAAAAAAGCGCATCTACTGATAATTGCGGCCATTCTACTGCTCAAACAAAGTGCAGCAGCATCAGTCGTAATATCAGAAGGCCTGTACGATCCAACAGGTGCGGATGCAGAAAAAGAGTTCATTGAGCTCTATAACAACTTGGATCAAACTGTAGATATTAGTAATTGGACGGTTGAGGCGGGCGGGACCGCCTTCTCAACTATTATTACTATCCCGGCAGGACAGACAATAAAGCCCAAAAGCCATTATTTAATAGGTGGGGGCTTGATCTCGGTAGAACCGGATTTGAATGTAACCTTCTCGCTCCAAAACGGCGGCTCAGCAACAGATGGTTTGAGGATAGTTGATCCAAGCTTTGTGGTTATAGATACACTGTTGTACGACACGCCTAATACAAATAATCTACCGGGTGAAGGAACAGAGGCACAAGCAACAGCGCAAGGAGAGAGTCTAAGTAGGACCCTTATTGGTGATATCTATGTAGACACAGATGATAATAGTGTTGATTTTTTGGTAGGTACTCCAACACCAACAAGCGGAAGCGTAGCGCTTGCATCAGACGTAAATTTAACAGTAACACTACTTTCTACACCGCCAGTGATTGAGAACATAACAATTGATATTGACGACGACCCGGTTGAGGCAGGCATACAAATTATTCCATCGCCAGGCGCAACACGCTCCTTTGGGATAGAAGTAAGTGTGACTGATATCGACTCGATTGGAGAAGTAGCATTAGTCCAAGCACAATTAATCGGATTGAACTTGAGTTTAGACCAAACATTTGCTTCAGGCAATCTAGGCGTATATAACGGTACATTAACCATCGATTACTTTCAACTACCGGACAACTATACAATTTTTGTAACGGCATATGATAACGCATCAAACACAGATAACCAAAGCATAAATTTCTCGTTTGCAGAATTAATAGCGTTAAGTGTTGACACACAAACATTGCAGTTCCCACAAACTTTGGCTGGTAGTTTCGCGTTGATTTCAGGTGATACGAACTTACAAACACCACTCGCTCCGACTTTACATAATGCAGGTAATGTTGGGATGAACGTGCTTGCGTCAAGTACAGACCTATCTAGCGGCGCAGATATAATAGGCAGTAATAACTTAAGCATGTCTGTTGGCACGAGTAATTTCACAGCTCTAACCCCAATACCGACTCAAATAGGAGGTTTGTTGACACCAGCCGGTTTGTCGGATTTGCAATTGAACTTGAGCGTCCCGCCTAACTTAGGGTTTGGTAATTACGTAGGCACACTAAAATTGGTTGCGAGTAACTGAGAATGTATAAACACTTTTTTTTTCTTTTTCTTCTTCTTTTGCCAAGTGTTGCAGGAGTTGCTGTATCGCCGTCTAAATTAGTGTTTGATGATTTAGTGGTAGGCCAAGTAAGACAAGGTTACTTCTTTGTGGTTGCAAACTCAAACCAAACGTATTATTTAACTTCATCATGTCCACAAGCACGCCTTCCAAATCAAGTTAATGTAAACGGCCGTGAGAAAGTAGAGTTTACGGTACTGATCAAAGAAGATAAAGCGTCAGCGTTTGATTGTTCTATTCTAGTTGAAGAGGCAAAACAAACCAATAAACTTGTCATTTCAAATGCTGCGAGTGTACGTTTAATATTGAATACAACGACTAAAAAACAGCCGAAACTACGAATTAGCTTACTAGAGGTTCTTGGGACTGAAGCCGATCAACAAATCCCAATTAAGTTAGGTCTACAAAATAAAGGTAATGTTAAAATTGAACCAACTCTTGTGTTTGGATTAAATAATAACAAAATTAGAAAATCTATTTCTTCAGTTCGAGCTGGTGAGCAGTTTCAACAACTAGTTACATTAGAACCGCTTCCTAAAGGGCAGTATAACGGAACTCTTAGTATAGTGGACGGTACATTAACGCTTGCTCAAAAGAACTTTACGTTGTCTGTTGCAGGGATTGAGGAGAGTATTGGTAAAGTAGTAATTACTAATGTATCAATAACACCCGGTAAAACAACTAAAATAAAAATAGCTATTAGTAATAAAGCAGACGTTGCGTTAGCAGTGAAACCACACGTAGAATTTTGGTATAAAGATTCTTTAATTAAAACTGTTGAAGGTAATCAAACGTTTATACAAAATACTGGTGAATTATATGTCTATGAGAAATTAAAACGCGGGACATATACGGCTGTAGTGAGTGTTCAATATAATAAAAAGACAACAAAGACGCATGAACATACTTTTATGGTTGGTCGTAATTTGAACCCGACTGGTTGGATGGTTAAAAAAGTTGGGAAAGAGAATCTATTGTTTATTGGGTTAATGATATTGCTAGTGTTGATTATGGTAGGTAAGAAATATATTAAAAAGTGTCTTCAAAGGTTTAGATCACTATTTGTTTTAGATAAAAATTCCATGTCAGAGGCAAGTCCATGAACGGAAGTTTTATATACCTGTCAGGTATTATACCTGTAAGGTATAATTACATGAAGTTTTACAACCGAGAAAAAGAAATTAAAGTTTTAGATAGCATAAGGAGAGATTTTAGGATTGCAGTCATAGGGCGAAGAAGAATAGGGAAGACAAGGTTAGTTGAGCATTTTTATAAAGATCGGTGTGTTACTTTTTTTATTCCTGCTGAAAAAGCGGAAAAGGAAATCATTAGTGGGTGGGTTGATGAATATACCTCATTGAATCTACCAAAAGTTGACAACTTTAAAGAATTCTTTAAGTTTGTTTTTATACATCTTAATCAAAAGGTTATTTTTTTAGATGAAATTCAGAATTCCTTGAAAGTTAACAAATCGTTTATTTTTGATTTACAAAGAGCGATAGATAAGTATAAACCAAAGCTAGTTATTTCAGGTTCATTGATAAGTGTTATGAAAAAGATTGTTGAAGACTATAAAAGTCCTCTATACGGAAGATTTGATTTTATAATCAAGCTAAATGAATTAGATTTTAAAACAATTTTTACATTATGTAAGAATATAGGTTTGTCATGTGAAGACTCTTTCAAATTATTTGCAATTTTCGGAGGGGTGCCGAAATATTATGAGCTCATAGAAAAAATGAAAAAAGTAAATGTCGAAGAATTAGTATTGGACATGTTTGTTAGATACCCAAGACCACTATATGAAGAGATTAAGACCATGCTTAAAGAAGAGTTTGGACGAGAACATAAGACATTTTTCTCTATCATTTCATCCATTTCACAAGGAAAGAATAAAAGCTCTGAAATAGCTGGTTTTATTGGGAAAAAGCAAACGGAAATAACAAAATACTTGTCTTTGCTGAGGTCTGATTTTGAAGTTATCCAGAGAGAAACGCCTTTTATTACGAAAAAGAGAGGGATATATGTCATCAAAAATAATATTATATCTTATTGGTTCAGAGCTATTTGGAGATATAACCAGTTGCTAGAGACAGGAGACGAAAAACAAGCGGTTAACATTGTTAAGAAAAATCTAAACAAGAGTATTTCACTTAGGTTTGAAACTATTATTATCGATTTATTAAAAGCAGAAGTTATTAA
This sequence comes from archaeon, assembly GCA_002687185.1. Taxonomy (GTDB): domain Archaea; phylum Nanobdellota; class Nanobdellia; order SCGC-AAA011-G17; family GW2011-AR20. The sequence continues at coordinate 18,600 of NYZO01000012.1, forward strand.
ACTACCTTTCACCCCAGATCAGATTAGTAGACAATGGGGTAAATTCAGAGGAGAAAAAGGAAAAAATGATTATGAGATAGATCTTGTTGCCATACAAAATAAGTCAAATCAAATTTTGTTCGGAGAATGCAAATGGAAAGACAAAGTTGATGCCGAGAAAATTCTAAAAGGCTTAAAAGAAAAATCTAGTTATTTTAGTTGGCCGAGCGAAAAAGAGAAAGAACAGAGAAAGGAATATTTTGCTATATTTGCCAAATCGTTTAAAAATAAGGTGGATGTATTTGAGGGAAAAAACGTTTATTGTATCGATTTAAAAGATATAGAGAAAAAAATAATAAAATAAAAGGGCTATTAGCCCCTAATAAAATTCGGTCGTGATACTTGTAGCACCTGCGTCAATTGTGATCTCTATGTTTTGTCCGTCGTCGTTGTACGCGCTGTTAGTGTACTCGTCATTGTTTTTAGTGAACCCGTCTAGATCTTTAGATATTGCACCACCGTCTATGTCTATTCTAACACCTACATCTTCTGGGAACGCTAAATTGACGGAACTAGCACCGGTATCGATGTCAACTACTGTTGGGTACGTGCCGAATTTAATGTTGGTTTTAGTCGCACCCGAATCAATGTCTAGACTGTCTACTAATAGGTCACTAATATCAAGATCAGTTTTTGTTGCACCGTAATCTAAATCGAGATTGTACACCACTTCAGGTGAGAGTTTTAGGTCCCAGCTAGAGTCATGACCAACCCAAAACTGAGGGTTACTTTTTCGTTTAATAGTAACGTCAGTGTGTGTTCTTTTAGTGTCGGATGTAACCTTTGGGTCATCGGTGTCATGTGTAGTGATAACGTTCTCGACAAGTAACATGTTTGATCCGGATTCTATAGTTAATTCTCCTGCGCCGTAATCAATGGACACGTCAGCTGTTGTAACATCGTCATCTAATGGTACAGTTTGGGTGAACTCGCGCAAGTTTCCGGTTGAAATTGAAAGCATTGGAGTAGATACTGCAGCAATTATTGTAAGTACGATAAAGACTACTCCTAAAAACTTTGCGCGAAAAACAAACGCAAGCCCAGCCAAAATCAGGCCGAATGCCCAATAGCTGCTAAACCATTGCCAGAGTGGCACATTAACTACATTTAATGCTTTAAGCAGAAGTATTACTCCTAAGATAACAAGTACAACTCCAGTGAATGATACATGTTGTTTTTTCATTTTATCCTCCGTGCTAGGAAAAATACTCCGATAACGATGAGAAGTACAGGCCAGAGTACTTTGAAACTGATCCATGAAAATAATTTATCAAGAAGGAGTATTCCTCCAAGTACAACGAGAATTGTACCGAATAAAACAGCACCTTTTCCTGAATAGTTATGTTCTTTCTTCTTTTCTATTTTTACGTTTATTACTTTGCCTTTGACCGCTGTTTGATTTGGGTTTTCAGGCACAATGATCCAAGCGATAATATAGAGTATTATTCCAACGCCGTGTACTAAAGCTAGTAGTACTGCAGCAAGTCGTACCCATACGGTGTCGATATTGAAATGTTCAGCAATACCACCGCATACGCCTGCGATCATTCTATCTTGTTTTGATCTGTATAGTTTTTTTGGTTTCATTTGTTTTACCTCAATAAGTCTCAGTAATTGTTTTGTTTATAAAAGAACGGTAGGATAACTATATAGGATTCCTCTTTGAATTATTTGATTAGATATTTTTTATGGTTTGTATGTAGTTCTAGTTCCAACTAAGTCCAAAATCTGTACCTTTTTAAAGTAAAGTTGCAACTACTTTTAAGGAGCATTAAAATGAAAGATGAAAAATTTAACCAACTTGTTGAGGAAGAAAGATTTAAACAGCATTTTTTAGCTCACTGTATTTTTTCCGATTATGATAAGGACATGCACTCTATTCCTAATACACAAAGGCACGATAAAAGATTCTTAAATACACTGAATATAGAAGGTGCAGTTAATTATTCTCCATCATCTGAAACTTATAATTGGGGCGAGTTTGCATTTTCATTACATGATCGTGCAAGCTTAGTTCTTGGAGACTTTGGAATTGGGGGTAATGGTAAGTGGAGTTCGTTTCAGGCATTAATAATCTTTCAAAACCATTTTTGGGGGGAAATTTCATCACCTCAGCTGTCTGATAGGGATCTAGACGATATAAGCGTAGAAATTGATTTGTTGAAAAATTCGGTGGAAGAAATTCTTGATCAACAGGGGATAATTACTTACAAAGAGAGGAAAAGGTATCATATTGCTGAATTACCAGATAATGTTGCTAAGTTAAAAAAATTGGTACATTCCATTAATGGACAATCATTAGAAAGTTATCTTGTTAATCGTGGAAGATTGGATTCATTATTTAATGCCTTTAAGTCCATTTCAAATATTAGATCCGGGAATCCTCGTCCAAATATTAACATTGATACTGGGATCCGAGCTGTTGAATTCATGAAAAATAGAGACATGAAGGGTTTACCTATCAAGTATGGCGACATTAAATATTTTATTTCACATAATAAATTTAAGGGATTTAATGACCCAAGCTACATCCCCTATACTATGAGAATCGATAATAGTTCGGTAATAAGACACTAAAGCAAAGTCAATATTATAGTCGCTTTTTATATACTGGTATTTCCTACCATCTTTTATGCTTAACAATCAACTACTCATAGAATTATTATACACTTTTATTATTGTAAGTTCATCGTTATTTATCTATCTCAAAACGAAAAAACTCTATTCATTAACAACTCACCAAGGCATAAGGTCATTTAGGGACGCTTTTTTCTATTTAGGGTTAGCGTTTATTATTCGGTTTATTTTATTCTTATTACCTTCTTTTGCGTTAGGGACTACTACTCTTTATCCATTAGGTCTTGGTTTTAACTTACTTCTATTTTACACACTTTCCATGGGCGGTTTTTCTTTAGTGTATAGTCTAGTCTGGAAACATTTCCATCAAAGACGTATTATTTTATTACATATGGTAGCTATTGGTATTTCTATAATAGACGTGTTTTATATCTCTAAGATTTTTTTCATCATACAGTTAGTTGTTTTATTATACGCAATCAGTATCATGTATTCAAATTACATGTCAGCAAGTACTAAATCAGTATTTCAACAATCTTATTTTATAGCTTTAATATTAGCGTTCATTGGATATTTAACAAATTTTTTAGTAGACGTATTCGTAGTATCTTACCCGTTCATTAAATATTATGCGTATATTATAACGGTCTTAGTTTTCATGATTTTTGCGTTTGGTGTGTGGAGGCGTCTAAAGTGGCCAAAAAAAGAGAACGTTTAGAAGTTATTTTTGATATCTTGAGTGCTATTCGTGACGAACATAATAATATACGGCCTACTAGATTATTGTATCGTTCTAACTTATCGCCTCAAATGTTTAAGGAATATACCCAAGAGTTAGTAGAGAAGGGTTTTGTTGAAAAGAAAGAATTAACTGACGGAAATAAATCGTTTACTTTAACCAAAAAAGGGTTTGAGTTCTTAGAGAAGTATCAAGTGATTATTGGTTTTATTCATGATTTTGGGCTGTAGTTTCATCCCTATTAAGGAGTGACAATCATAACATTTATATACTAGTAAATCAATTGAACTCCGATGACTAGACGAATAGAACTTAGGGTGAATAGGGTAGCAGGACATCTAAACGATTTACTTCATGAAACATTCCCAGAAAAATCAGAAACATATGAAGTTGTTGCAAAAGAGGTAGATCAGTATGTAAATAGCACACTTGGTCCAGGTCCGATTAAAGTTAGTTCGAAAAGAAAACCTACTTATGAATTTTATTTAAAACCTCATTCAGCAGATGGCCCCTTATCTAGAGTAATGATATTGCATGGAAACGACCTAAGAGAAAGAGTTAAAGGCGGTATACAAGAAGAGAGGTATCATTACTGCGTTAATTCATTTAAACACTCATTACAGACAAGTATAAACGAGCTTGAATCTAATTAAGTAATCAATATTTTTTTGTCTTGATTGAACCTAGTCTACCAAAACTCATTTAAACATTCCCTTCTAAACAGATCGTATGTTCAATCTTAATAAGAACGCACAAAAATGGGCGAAACGCTGGGAACAAGCTAAAATATTTGAGCCAGAGATTGATCCAAAGAAAAAGAAATATTTCGTGAACGCCCCGTATCCTTATGTTAATGGTTATGCACACATTGGCCATTTGTATACTAATATGCGTATTGAGGCGTGCGCACGTTTTAAACGTTTAATGAATTTTAATGTACTGTTCCCAATGGGCTATCATTGCACAGGAAGCCCTATTGTTAGTGCAGCCCAACGTGTTGCAGAAAAAGAACCTAAACAAATAGCTATTTTAGAGTCTATGGGCTTTGACAAAAAAGAGATCGAAAAGTTCAAAGACCCGGTTTATTGGACCAAAGTATTCCCTAAAGCTTGGACAGAGGACTTAAAGGAATTAGGGTTCTCAATAGATTTTCGTCGTAGTTTTATCACCACAAACCTTAATCCTTATTATGATAAATTCATTCGCTGGCAATTCCGAACATTAAAAGAAAAGGGTTTGGTTATGCAAGGAAGTCATCCAGTAGTGTGGGACCCTGTTGAAAAAACACCGATAGGCGACCACGACCGTGCTGAAGGCGAGGGCGAAACGCCAAAAGATTTCATTTGGGCTAAGTTTCAATTAGATGATTCAGACTTAATACTAATGGCAGGCACCACTAGACCGGACGCATTATACGGTCAAACAAACTTATGGATTGATCCAAACGGAGATTATGTAGTCGTAAAAGTAAAAAACGAAAAATGGGTTGTTGGAAAAGATGTACTAGAAAAGATTGAAGATCAGTACGCAAAGCCTAAAGTATTACGATCAATTACTCCAAAAGAATTAATCGGTAAATGGGTAAAAGGCCCTATTGTGAAACATAAGTTATACATCTTACCAGCATCCTTTATTGATTCTTCTGTTGGATCAGGAATAGTTTACTCAGCACTTGAAGATCCGGTTGATTTATTAGAGTTGCATCAATTACAAAGTGATAAAGAAACCATCCAAAAATGGAATCTAGACGAAAAAGTAGTAAAAAAACTAAAACCTATTTTCATTATCAAGGTTCCTGGCATGGGCGAGAATTTAGGTGAAGATATTGCCAAAGAGTATAATATAACCTCATACAAAGACACAGCGAAATTAGAGAAAGCTAAGGGCGAGTTAAATAAACGCGTATTTAGAAAAGGAGTGATGAACGCTACGTGCGGTGTTTGCAAGGGAAAGGCAGTCCCAGAAGCTCAAGAATATTTGAAAGGATCGTTAGTAAAGAAAAAAGAAGCTATCATGTTCTATGAATTATCAGGCCGAGTTGTTAGCAGACACTTAAACGAATGTACTGTAAAGATGGTACGTGACCAATGGTTTATCGATTATAAAGACTCTAAATGGAAGGCACAAGCACATAAAGCACTTAAATCTATGAAACTTTATCCAGAAGTTATACGTGACCAGTTTACGTACGTTATTGATTGGTTGCATGCTTGGGCGTGTGCTAGAGAAAAAGGTTTGGGCACACAGCTTCCGTTTGATGAGGATTGGGTGATTGAAAGTCTAAGCGATTCAACTATTTATATGGCGTATTATACGATCGCACATCTAATAAAAAAGTTCCCGATAGCACAAGTAACAGATGCATTGTTTGATTATGTGTTACTCGGAAAAGGTAAAGCACCAAACAATAAAATAGAGGCTATGCGAAAAGAATTTGATTATTGGTATCCAGTTGATGTTAGAAGTTCTGGTAAAGACTTAATTCAAAACCATTTAACATTTTTCTTGTTTAACCACACAGCTATGTTCCCACTAAAACATTGGCCAAAAGCTATGAGCGCAAACGGCTGGGTTACAGTAGACGGACAAAAGATGAGCAAAAGCAAAGGCAACATGATTTTATTACGCGATTTAGTAAAAAAGTACGGTGTGGACGCGTCTCGTTTAACAATTTTAAGTGGTGGCGAAGGAATTGATGATGCGAATTGGGATTCTTCTTTTGCTGAAACTGTTAATGGAAAATTAGAAGGGATTTATACAACATGTACTGATCATTACAACAAAGGACGAACAGGAAAAAAACAAGCTATAGACACCTGGATGGAAAACCAACTCAATAGTGTAACAAATCAAGCAATAAACGAGATGGAACAAATGCAGTTTAGATCAGCAATCCAATTAAGCTTTTTCACACTCCAACGTAAAATACAATGGTACCTAAGACGAACACAACCAAACAAACAAATAATAAACAAAGCCATAGAAACACAATTATTATTACTATCACCATTCACGCCAGCGTTCTGTGAAGAAGTATGGGAGTCTATCGGTAAAAAGGGATTCATTAGCAGTATGACGTTACCTAAACCAAAACAAACAAAAGACGTAATAGACACTGAATTCGTAATAGAACAAACATTAAAAGATATTCACGCATTACTTAAATTATTAAAACTAAAAACTCCGAAACATGTCACGTTATTTGTAGCACCTGACTGGAAATATCCGTTCTTAACAAAACTCAAAGAATCGATGAAAACACACAAAGATATTGGAACGTTAATGAAGAAACTAATCGGCAAAGACAACGCAAAAGAAACAAGTAAACTAATCCAATATTATATACGTAATCCTGCAAAAATGCCAGACGTTATACTAACACAAAAAGATGAGTTAGCTATATTAGAAGAAGCAAAACCGTTCCTTGAAAAAACGTTTGGTTGCTCAGTAAGTATAGAAAATGCAAAGGACAGTTCAGACCCGAAAGCACAGCAAGCAATGCCAAGCAAAGTAGCGATTAAGATTGACTAATTATTGTTTTTCAAGCAACCATTTCCAAACAGGTTTAATGATAATTTTTTTCCCTTCAATAGTCACTTCTTCATCTTGGTCGTGAGTAAGGATTAATCCTTTTTTTAGTTTAAAGATATCCATAGCTTCTATTAATCCTCCGTATTCTCTTTTTTTATTATCTTCTGTAAGTGTAAAACAAACTTGGATTATGTCGCTCACCTTTAATTTCTCTTTAATAACAAAATCACATTCAAATTTTTCTTTATGATAATAGATTTCTTTGCCTTGTCTTTTTAACTCAATAGCAACAAGGTTTTCAAGTAGTCGCCCTTTGTTCTCACTAAACCGAAAACCTAACACAGTTGCGAACCCGTTATCTACACAATAGATCTTCTTTGGGTTTTGGATCTGTTTTTTAGTTGAATACGCAAATTTGTTTACAGTAAAGAATAAGAATGCATTTTCAAAAGCGTCAATGATCTGTTTTACTGTTGAAAGATTTTTAATGTCTGCTAGATCTGATAATTTTCTCAGGCTTAGATCAGACGAGACATTAGATAGTAAATGAAGCGAAAGTTCTTTAATGGGTTTGATCAAATTTTTATTAAATCTACCTATAATATCTCTGTAGAGGATATTTTCATAAAGTTCTGAAACAACTATTTCTTGTCCTGACAACACTCGCTGTGGAAACCCTCCAGCTTCAAGGAAA
>NYZO01000013.1 GCA_002687185.1 archaeon
TGCTTCTCAGAAGTTGGTAAGCGAGCTGAATGAATCAGGAACTATATTCGATAGGTAGCTTTATCTGGCTAGACTATCGTTGGAAGCCTTGGGCTTTAGCCCGAGGAGGATGTCACGCGCCGTCTTTGAGATACGACTAAATTTTTAGAAAGCATGGTTATCTTTTCCGTCGTCTTGTTGGCGTCTTTTTAGCGGGTTTTCTTTTCCTAGCTGCAGGCTTTCGTTTAGCTCGTCTCTTGGCTGGTTTTCTTTTAGGTTTTGATTTTTTCCTTGTCCTTTTAGCGGGCTTTCTTTTTTTTGTAGCTTTTTTTCTAGTTCGTTTGGCCGGTTTTCGTTTTGTTTTCTTCTTTGTTGTTTTTTTCCGTCTTTTTTTAGGCGGCTCTGGAATTTCGATACCTTCTTCAATCAAATTCTGTATATTTTCTATCTCTTGATCTTTTGTTTTGATTCTTTTCTCGTCACGTTTATATATAAGCATCTCCTCACAAACAGGACATCGGAAATTAGTCTCCATAGCATCATTTGCAGACACGACAGTACCGTCTTGAAGGCATGTTAAATAATTGCCGGACTTCTCGCGTGATACTTCTTTTCTAAGCTTGTCAAGTCTTTGTTGTTTTAGTTTAAGCAATAGGTCTCGCGCTTTTTTGTGGTCAAATGTCCAATAATAGACGTACCATCCTTTTTGCTTGTCTTTTTTGCGTGTAGAACTGATCAAATTATACTTCTGTAACTCGTATAAACAGTGTCTTGCTTGGTTAATATTAACCTTTAAATTGTCTGCTAATTCAAACTCATTTAGGTTCTCTTTAGTAAAAATAAGCCTAAGTAGCCTTAAACTCTCTGGCCCGGCTATCTCTCTGACCAGTTCTTCAGCAAGAATAAGCGACCATTTCATATATAAATGTAAATGGGGACATCTCTTTAAAAACGTTGTGGCGATGAATATATAATATGGAATTAATTAACAAAATTTAGTGAAAAACTCTTTTGATTAAGAATATACTAACATATACTTCATCCTTTCAGAAATCCAAGTTTTATTATAATATAAAAAGTAACATCGCCCTGATTAGGGCGATATTACGCTCTTTTTTCCCTGGAAATATTATCTAAGCGTTTCTATGCCTAGTTCTTTATTCAGGACTGCGTCATTTGCAGCACTCACCACGTTATCATTTTTTCCGAGTATGTACGGTGAGTTCACTCCAGTAATGATCGTCATCACTCGCAGTTGTCCTTCCATGGACCCTTCCTCAATCCTGGCTCCCCAAATTACTTGTGCGTCTGGGTCAAGCGCCTCAGTTACTAGGTCTCCTACTTTGCTTACTTCCTCAAGCGTTAGGTCTTCGCCGCCGGTAATGTGTATTAACGCGCCACTTGCTCCAGTATAGTCAACATCCAAAAGTGGGTTAGTGAGTGCACGTTTGACTGCCTCTTCAACTCGGTCTTCAGAGTTACTTTCTCCAATGCCTACAATAGACACTCCACCGTCAGTCATTATCGCTTTTACGTCTGCGTAATCTAGATTTACTAGGCTAGGTACTGCGATAGTTTCAACGATCCCTTTTATCATTGTGGACACAAGTTCGTTAGCTACTGCGAACGCTTGTTTTAGTGGCAGTTGCCCTGCAATCTTTACAAGTCTATTATTGTCAATCACAATCACTGTATCGCTTACTTCTCTTAGTTGTTGCAATCCAAATTCCGCTTTGTCGATCCGAGCTTTTTCAATATCGAGTGGCATTGTAACTGTCCCTATTACGATTGCTCCAATCTCTTTTGCGAGTCGTGCAATAACTGGTGCAGCGCCTGTTCCTGTACCGCCGCCCATGCCAGCACATACAAATACCATGTCTGCATCTTTCATAAACTCTTTAAGGTCATGCGCGCTCTCTTTGGCCGCTTCCATTCCAACATTTGGATATCCGCCTGCACCAAGTCCTTTTGTAAGGTCTCGTCCGATTAATACTTTCCCGTCAGCTTCTGTCAAATCTAAGTGTTGCTGATCTGTGTTAGCTGCAAATATTTCTGCACCTTTAATTCCTTTTTTATAGAGCCAGTTTACAATATTACTACCGCCGCCTCCGACCCCGATGACTTTTATGTTCGCTTGTCCGACGTCGCTATCAACGATCGGATCACTTTCTTCTGCTGTTTTGAGCGCATTTTTTATAATGAAATCCATTTTCGCACTTATTTCCTCCTTGTTTTTTTACAGACCTTGAGAGTAGTATCTACTCCAGTGTATATATTAGATGATAGGTTTATTTATATATAACCTTATCTAGTACACTCTTTAGAAAAAATCTTTAACGTTGTTTAAAGCTTCTGTACGCCAATACAATTGCTTTACTGTTTTGATTTTAACGCCAATTAAAATCAATTTACTTTTTATTGATTCGTAAATTCTATATAAACCTTCCGAGCTTTCATTATATATGTTTGACTATATAATATCTTTTTTGTGGTTAGTAAGTGTTGTAGATCCAGTTAGTTACAGCGGAAAAATTTGATCCACTCCTATTGTAATAAAGTAACTCTAAAGGGACAAATAAATACCTTTTTTAACAGTCTTTTCTTGGATCGGAATGTATGTTCCTTAAGAATGAATCCCTAGAACTATTATGTGAAGAAATACCTAAATTCCCTATTGATTGGGACGATTTGGATAGGGGGATGGAAATAGCCATTCCAGGCAGGAATTTAAATGGTAAATCAAAAGGCAGTCTGATCAATAAATTTGTAGGGATATATGGTGAAAGGCATATTGGTTATTGTTTAGAAAAGGTTGACGGAATTTTGGAATTAAATATAGATTTTAATACTAAAGACTCAATTTTATTTAAACACCCTTATTATCTAAAAAGGGTTGGTTATAATTGGATTGCAATAAGTGGGGGTAAGGAGAAGGCTGAGTATGATCAGTTTATATATGTTGATTCATTGCCTGTTATTATTGAGGTCAAGATGTCTGTTTGGAGGCACTGGAGTGATGAGGCTTTCCCAAAGAGTAAACCCAAGAAAAGTTCTATTGAAGGAGGTCTGCATAAGTTCATTTATGGTGATTCTTTGAAGGTCGTACGTGCAGTCTTAGGGCGAGATATGGGATGTGCGTTTGTCATACCAAAAGACGTCTACAAAGATCAAGAACAAAATCCAGATGGTATCTATGCTGCATTTAAAAGGGAGGGCGGTCTTTTTATCCCTTTTCCATACGAGCGCCACAGTTTTCGAGAAGAAGTCAGTCGCAGAATTTCCCGCGTCTGCCGAAACTATTAAATAACATATTTAGTCTAAACCCTTCTATGCTTCCTAAAGGTTTGAAGAAAGGTGATTCGGTTGAAGTTAAGACCTCTACACAAACTCTTCACGGAATTTACATGCCTTCAACTAACAAAAGTATTTTCTCACTCAAATTAAAGTCTGGTTATAATATAGGAATTAAGACGACCAAGATTAAAAGTATAAAAAAGCAAAAAGCGTCAACTACAAAAAAACCTTCAACTAAAACCACTCCTCAAGACTCTAACTTACCCCATATTACTATTCTACATACCGGCGGCACTATCGCAAGCCAGGTTGATTATAATACTGGTGCTACGTACTCAAGCTTCACGCCTTCAGATTTACTCGAGATGTTTCCAGAACTAAAGAAGATAGCAAGAATTGATTCAGCATTAGTACGTAACATGTGGAGTGACGATTTACGTTTTGATCATTTCACATTATTGGGCAAGAAAATCCAATCACTTCTTAAGACTAAGACCAACGGCATTATTATTTCGATGGGCACAGATAATTTAGCGGTTTGCGCAGCAGCGCTTGCTTTTATTGTACAACACAGTTCTATACCTATTATCTTGGTTGGCGCTCAGCGCTCAAGCGACCGTCCAAGCTCGGACGCTGCTCTGAACTTGGTTGCAGCGTCGTATTTCATTTCAGAGAGTGATTTTGCGGGCGTTGGAATCTGTATGCATAACTCTACAAATGATGACGTGTGTGCAATTCTACCACCGACTAAAACCAAGAAATTACATACATCAAGGCGTGACGCGTTCCAAGCTATCGGCACAAAACCGTACGCGTTAGTTGATGTTGCTAATAAAAAAATAATCATCACAAACAAAAAATACCCTAAACAAGACGATCAATCGAAAGTTAGCATTGCACCGAACTTAGAATCTAAGGTTGGTTTTTTTAAAATCAGTGTTCATATGTTNNCCAAGCAGTTCGATTTGTTCAAAGGTTTCAAAGGATTAGTTATTGAAGGTACNGGTTTGGGTCACATGCCAGGAGATAAGATTGACGAANACACAACCACTCATCCTAAATTTCTTAAAAGTATAAAACAGTTAACTGATAAAGGAACGGTCGTGGTAATGACGTCTAATTGTTTGTACGGTAACACTCGTTTAACTGTGTATGCTAAGGGTAGAGCGTTGCTTGCATCGGGCGTAATCCAAGGCGCTGATATGTTACCAGAAACCGCGTTTGTAAAGTTAGCATGGTTACTTGCGAATAAAAAGAAGAATGAAGTTAAGGAGTTAATACAGGAGAATTTGGTCGGCGAGATTAATAAACGTGTACAGTATTGAGTATTTAGTTTAAGTGTAAATCTTCATCCTTACATTTCTCTAAGTTTTTTGGGCATCCCCAATTATAACAGATCCTCTCTAAAAAATTTTGAGGTTTATAGAGATCTTCCAAATCTCGATCTTTTTCTTGATCTAATTTCTTAATATCAAATGGAAGGTTAGTATATGGCGAAAATCCATTTTTTTTGGATCTAATAATTACTTCACGGGCACCGATAATCGAATCTCTAATATAATCTTTTTGGATATCCCCTCGTCTTCTACCTGCAAGATACGCTTTCAAAAGATGCACTGTGATTGGCATTGTAATTTTTCCTTGTTTATTCTCTTTTATAGGCCATTTACTTAAACGGACTTTCTATCGGAATTAAGTGGTAATATTTCCATTTAAAGGTTCTGATTTTCCTATTTTATCGCATCAATCTTTATATAATCTGTTCACGTATATTGACGTATGCAAGACTTCTCAAAATACTATGCCCGTAAAGACGTCCAGAACGCAATCATTCGAGAAGCACAAAACCGCGAGATAGGCATCCGTTACGGTTCCAAAGGCTACGGAAAAAGACCACAAATCATTTCTTTTGAAGGCGATATCAACCAGCTGGCAAAAGAGGGTGCAACATCGTTCCATTTCTCAGAAGAGCGTTGGGAAGATCCATTAAAGATTCAAACTGGCATGACTAAACCTCAACTAGACCAATTAAGAATCGGCTGGGATTTAGTACTTGACATAGACACTGATTTTTTCTCGTTCGCTAAATTTTGCGCTCAATCGTTAGTGAAAGCTTTAGAATTCTACGATATTTATTGTTACAGTTTAAAGTTCAGCGGCAGAAGCGGCGTTCATATTGCAGTCCCTTTTGAAGCGTTCCCACCAAGCGTTAATAATAAACCTATACAGGAATGGTTTCCTGAAGGTGTTAGAACGGTTGCATCTTATTTGAAAAACATGATCCAAAAGCCACTAGCAAAAGATATTCAGTCGGTAAACACTATCCAAGAGATTGCAAAGTCTATTGGTAAATCAGTAGAAGATATTAGTCCGAATGACACATTTGATCCGTTCAGTGTTGTTGATATTGATTCTGTATTGATTTCAAGCCGTCATTTATTTCGCGCTCCGTATTCGATTAATGAGAAGTCCGGTTTAGTTAGCGTACCGCTAAAGCCCGAACAATTAGCATCATTTAATCCAACTCATGCAAAGCCTGATGATGTTAGTACTAAGTTACGTTTTTTCGATCCTGATAAAATTTCCAAACCTCAAGAAGCGCGTGGTTTATTGATCGAAGCGTTTGACTGGGGCAAAAAACAAACCACTCCTATGAAAGATGAAGATCAAAAGGACGCTCCAAAAGAGTACGAGGTCTATAAGCAATCTATTAACGAGAAGTTTTTTCCACCTTGTGTTGTGTCACTTTTAAAAGGCGTTAAGCATGACGGTCGCAAACGTGCGATCTTTGTCTTGATCCAGTTCTTGCGTAACATGGCTTGGCCTATGGACAAGATTCAAGATACGTTATTATCTTGGAATAAATTAAACTATGAATCGTTACCAGAAGGTTATATTATGGCCCAGATTAATTGGCATAAACGTCAACCTGATATTAAGCCGCCACCTAATTGCAAGCACGAGTCTTATTATTTAGGGTTGAATGTGTGTAATCCTGATAGATGGTGTACTAGTATTAAGAATCCGTTACAGAACGTGAAAAGACAATTAAAAGCTCTACAAAAGCCAAAACGACGAAGTGTAAAGAAAGGTGAAGTTGAGATTAAGTGAACTAATTATCTCTTCCAAAAAGTAAAAGAATAT
>NYZO01000014.1 GCA_002687185.1 archaeon
AGAGGCACAAGACAACAGTATTGATTTTAATATCGTTAAAAATATTTGCAACCTAAAAGGAAATGCACAAATTCTTGGACAAATTAGTCGTTTGTGTAAAAACAAAAAATCAAAAGAAGGCCTCGAAGAGCTAAAAGAACTCAATGGACTCTTAGAAAGTGTAGGGAAAGGCGCATTTGTTGAAATTGATCTTTCTATTGCTCGTGGCCTTGATTACTATACCGGAACCGTGTTTGAGTGCTTTAATCGGGAAGAAACCTTACGGGCAATCATTGGCGGGGGACGATATGACACTATGGTTGAACAGCTCGTCGGGGAAGCAGCTCCGGCAACAGGATTTGGATTTGGGTTCAGCACACTCGAACTACTGCTTAAAGAAAAAAATAAGGTAAAAGAATGGAATCAGGATTGGGATAATTTTGTTGGGATGATAAGCGAAAATGAGCGAGATTATGCCAATACAGTTTGTCAAAAGCTCAGGGATAAAGGGTATTGCGTGGAAATAGAGCTCCTCTCAAAAAAGTTACGAAACCAGCTCAATTATGCAAATACGATAAAAGCCAAAAGCGCTGTTATTATTGGTGAAGAAGAAAAGAAACAAAAAACAGTTACTGTTAAAGATTTGAGTACGGGAAAACAAACCACTGTTCGCTTACGTGATTTGTAGTTCTTCAATCATATAGTCTGGCACGTGTTTTTTGATATCTTCCTTGAGTATTTTACAAGCACAAATAGTGGCAGACAATGGAGGGGTAAATGAATATGCCCAATTTCTGGCAGCACTAATTGAAACCGGATAGTTGTAGTCCAATCGCATCCTTTTGACCATTTCCGGAACCTTATGTTCTGACACTAATTTTTTGAAAATATTCCTCGTAGAAAGAAATCGCACGATGTTTGTAAGTTCCTTGTTTGATGTAAGCAATTCTCGTTTTTTTGTTTTAATTGCATGAACCTGATATTTTTTTATTTTATTACAAATTTTTATGCAATCTTTTGCTTTATGAACCACCAGTTTGTAGCAACGTTTGTGAAAGTTTTTTTTCCATGAATAAATAGTAGTTTTGATGTGGTAGACACTAAACAGATTTTTAAGACCGGTTAAAAGATTAAAACTTGAACTGGTAAAACTGATACAAGGAAAATCATACACGCCACGCCTGCTTCTTCTTGAAGCACTATAAATAGACCCGTCCCCTTCGAGCAGTCCACAAACAAATGCAAAGACTACTTCTTCTCCTGAATTCTTAATTATTTCCGGTATTTCAACACTGAATGCTTTTTTCCCGCGAGGAATACCATATTTTGAAGAAAGGTACTGTGCAAAAGCCGTATTTTGAATTTTCAACCTCCAGCACGCTTTATCTGGATATATTCTGTTTTTAGATAGAAAAAAACATTCTTGAAACCGTTTATTTAGCAGTTGTAGGCATGTTTTGTCTTTTTGTGAAACATACACATTTTTCCCTACATGACCATCACTGATAATCCAGCCTAATAAATTTGCTTCTGTGGGAGTTGTTTCAGTTGGAACCAGAAAGACATTATTGCTTGCATGTGGCTTGATATATTCTCCCGCCAACAAAGCCCACATCTCAATTCCATTAAAGCCAGATAATTTTTTTATTAAATGATCTGGTATTGCGTGAACTCCTTTAATATAATCTAAAAGAACATCATATCCAACTTTGTTTTCCCTTGAAAACTGTTTGGCGTTTGGAACTTTTGAATATACAAACGTCTTGAAAGACGATCTTAATTCTGGCGATGCTTGAACATAAAAAGGCATGCATGAATATATCAACGGGCAATTATAATCAATTCGAGAGCCTGCTTCCCCTGAACACAAAAACAAGCGCGATGTCAAAATTCGCTGCTTCAATACCAGCAGTGCGAATTTTGGTGCAGGAAACCTCCCCGCACACCGATGTGAGCCTGCCCAGTGCGCGTCAAATCAGAACGAGTATGTCTCCTGCTATAGAAAAGCGCTATTCCTCATATTTAAAGATAGCCAGCGGGAGTGTACACTATTGTCCGTTTTTTTGTGAAAAACTGGATGTTTGTTTAAAAAGCGTTTTGATCATGTGTTCATTGGTTACATGGGAGAACTAAAAAAAACTGATTACGCAATACTGGCAGAACTGACAAAAGATTCTCGCCAATCGTTCAGAATGCTGGCAAAAAAGATTGGCACGAGTGTGAGTACTGTGATAAAGCGCGTGCACTTGTTACAGCAGGAAGGGATTATAAAAGATTTTACTATTTCGGTTGATCATCACAAGCTGGGGTATGAATACCATGCGCTGGTGGAAATTGTTTCGCGGCAGCAGGAACATCGGGGCGTGGTGGACTGGTTGCAGAACCGGAAGGAAGTGTATGCGGTGTATCAGGTCACGGGAACAAAAGACGTGTACACCTTGATCCGGACGAAAGACCAGGCCGAATTACGCGGGTTTTTGGACGGGATGCAGCGGCAAGAAGGCGTGGATCGGACGGAAACCAGGATTATTTTCGAAGCACCGTATGAGAACTCGGGATTTCAATCCCTCTAACACTGCGTTAAAAAGGTTTCTTTTGACAATTGCTTTAAGGCCCCTGTAGCTCAGTGGTAGAGCGCTACCTTGGTAAGGTAGAGGTCACGGATTCAACTTCCGTCAGGGGCTTGCCACAATCCTTAATAATCTCTAATCCCTCCTACATGCATGGCGCTGGCATCGGAATTGTTTGAAGCAATACTGGATCGGTATGTCCAAGGAGAGGGGGAAGTTGTTTCCTTTGGAACCTCCGAGCTATCAGAAGAGTTTGTCAAAAAAGTCGCGATCAAAATTGAAGCGGAAAACGTGGACATTTCTGTTGTCCCCACCTCCGCCAGGATAGCAGCTATTTTGTCGGAAATGAACGTGCCGACAACCACTCTCAATGAAGAAGAGATTGATGTTGCAATCGAGTTTGTGGATCAGGTGGACCAGTACTTTAATTTTATTAAGCGGGATTCTCATTCCCTTGTACGAGATAAGATGATTGCTCAATCAGCAGATGAGTTGATTGTGGTGGCAAAGGAAAAGCATTCAGTCAAAAGGCTATCGGGAATGATTCCGATGGAAATCGCGATCTTTGGGTGGAAACGTACATTAAA
Organism: archaeon; assembly: GCA_002687185.1. Lineage (GTDB taxonomy): Archaea > Nanobdellota > Nanobdellia > SCGC-AAA011-G17 > GW2011-AR20. Next base: position 3,137 of record NYZO01000014.1, read on the forward strand.
TCAGCTCAGCAAGTTTGGAGAAGCAAGACTGAGGATTGAGAATGGTATACCGGTCACCACCGAAACAAACTATTATCTTGCCGATGTGCTGGTGGATGACTTGTTTTCATTGGACGAGTTTAATTTGTCCGTATTACAAATTCCGGGTGTGATAGAGACAGGATTGTTTATCGGGTATGCGGATCGGGCGGTGTTGCACAATGGCAGTATTACGGTCAAAAGCCGGATGGACTATTCGAAACAGAATGAGATCCGCCATGAACGGTTAGAAGGCAATTTTACCATTTGAAACCCTTTAAAAGATTGCTGAAGCAAATTCTGATACGCCGGTGTAGCTTAGTGGTTAAAGCGCCCGACTCATAATCGGGAGATCGAGAGTTCAAATCTCCCCACCGGCAATACACTATAACAGGAATACCTATGATTTCATCTGAAATACTCGCGAAACACTATCGGGAATATGCAAGCCGGCCCCAAGACTGGGTGGATTTACGAGCGCACATCAAGAAACAGATTGTACAGGACGTTTTTGAACAGACAGGATTTTCCCCGACCGGAAATCCCGTGAAAATAGCTGTTTTGGGCGCATCGGACAAGCGGTATATCGCGGTGCATCATACGATATTTACCGAGGCGGTTCAAAAGGACGTTGCCATGATTACCTTCGACCTTGATGAAGCACATTTAGCGGGAGCACACGGTATTGTGGAGCACGATGTCACCTCCCCCTTTCCTGAGACAGGATTTGAACTCATTTTTAGCCATGCGCTTATGAAATTTATTCTTCCTCAAGAGCAGGCAGTTGTGTTGAAGAACGCGTATAATGCACTCGCACCAGGGGGATTGGCCATGCATATCTTGCATTTTGCCGAGTTGAAAGGAGGAACGATATTGAAAGATTGGCAGTATCGCGCAGATGTGGAAAAAATTGTTGCAGCACTGGCCAAGGATGGCATTATATGCAAACCAATTTCTTTGAATATCGATGGGGGGACGGTTGTATTAGTCACCCAGAAATAAATAGTCTACATAACACAAAGTTGCGTACCCTTAAATACGTTTTTACTCTATGTTGTGCATGGGTTTTGTAAATCGCGCAAAAAACGTCGCTACAAAAACAAAAAACTATTTTGTGCACGATAAAGAGCTTATTGACGCGTTCAACAAGCAGTACTTTGACACGAGGGTGTGGCAGAATCGCACCCATTGGTTTGGAACACGGATATTGAAATGCCCCACCGATCTATGGGTGTATCAGGAAATGTTCCACGAGCTCCAACCGGACCTAGTGATAGAAACCGGCACCTTCAATGGAGGATCAGCATTGTACATGGCCCATTTGATGGATATTGTGGGGAAGGGAGAGATTATTACCATTGATATTGAGAAGAAGGACGTGTTTCCGGAGCACCCGCGCATCACATACCATACTGCATCTTCGGTGGCGCCTGAAACCATTGCCATGGTGGCCGAGAAAGTGCGGGGGAAGAAGAGTGTAATGGTAATCCTCGATTCCGACCATTCCCGCGATCATGTGTTGCAGGAAATGAAGCTCTACCATCGCTTTGTATCAAAAGGAAATTATTTGATTGTGGAAGACAGCAATTTGAACGGCAACCCCATTCATTCTGAATTACGGCATGGACCCGGACCCATGGAAGCGTTACACGAATTTTTGCAAGAAAACAGCGATTTTAAGATTGATAAGGATAGGGAAAAATTCATGGTCACGTTCAATCCGAATGGATACCTGAAACGCGTGCAATGATTTAAGAACGTGTTCCGGGGCAATTCTTATAGGCCCCTGTAGTGTAGTCCGGTCAAGCACCCAGGCTTCTCAAGCCTGTAGCCCGGGTTCGAATCCCGGCGGGGGCACAGTTTTTTATTTCTCAACGTCCTCTTTTCAGCATGGCTGAGCTGTTTTCATTCTTCCTCATCATAGCCTCGGGCTTGCTCTTGTCACAGACATTCAGGAGATTACACCTCCCCTATGTGACCGCGTTGATCATGGCGGGAATGCTGGTGGGACCGGTATTTAATCTCGTGCAAGTGGATCCCACCATCGTGTTCATCGGGAGCATTGGGATCATTTTTCTCATGTTTATTGCAGGGAGCGAGGTCAAGCTGAAATCATTCTCAAACATCGGAAAAGACGTGATCATCCTCGCAGTGTTGAACGGATTAATTCCCTTTGCGGTGGGAACCGGAATAGGATTGTTCTTTGGGTTTGGCATTTTTACTTCTCTGGTGTTAGGCGTTATTTTTATTTCGTCTGCAATCGCCGTTATCCTCCCCACCCTCGAAGCAAACAATATGACGGCAACAAAAGTAGGAGAATTAATCATTTCCTCCACGGTGTTAGAAGACCTGGCAAGTTTGTTGTTACTAGCAGTCATCCTCCAATCGTTTGCGCCAAAATCGTTCCTTCCCACCCCCATCTATTTGGTGTTGATTGTGTTAATTGTGGTAATACTCAAAAAGTTTGTTCCGGCCTTACAAGAATTATTTCAGCACAATAAGGTTGCGTCGGACATTTTTGAAAGCGATTTGCGGTTTGTCGTTTCCACCTTGATTGCAACGGTGTTATTGTTTGAATTGATCGGCGTGCATGCAATCATTGCCGGGTTTGTTATTGGGGTGATTTTAGGAGACTCGATGAAGGGAGAAGTGGAAGCGAAAATTAGAACCATCAGCTATGGTATTTTCATCCCCACTTTTTTCTTGGTCATTGGCATGCAAACAGACCTGAGCGTGTTCACGAATAACGGAGCCATCCCCATTGCAATCGTGATAGTATTAGGATTATTTGCAGCGAAGATTGGGTCAGGACTGCTTGCCGGAAAGATTATTGGATTGCGAAAAGAGGAAGGATTGTTGATTGGGGTGGCCAGCACGCCCCAGTTATCCACCACCCTTGCCGCTGCATTTGTTGCGCTTGAGCTTGGATTGCTGGACCAGACCCTGATTGCAGCACTGGTTATTCTCACTATTGTAACCACCTTCGTTGCGCCCCTAGCAGTCAAGAAACTGGTGGAACGCCAAAAGATTTCCCCCACTGAAGTCCTGCCCTGGTAAAGCATTTTTAATGTGTGGGTGCGTGGTTTGATATGGCAGAAAAATCACCCTACAACACGTTTTCTCAAATCTATGATTACGTTACGGACAATGCAGCCGCGCGATGGCTTCCGTTGTTGGTTACAACCGCCAAAAAACGAGGCGCAGAAACCCTCTTGGATATGGGCTGTGGCACCGGCACCCTTGCCAACCAGTTAGCGGATCGGGGAATGTATGTTACCGGAATCGATGCTTCGAAAGGAATGATTGCCACGGCCAAAAAGAATGGGAGTGGAGATTTTTTTGTTAGAGACATGGCCGATTTTTCTTTGCAGAAAAAGTTTGATATGGTAACTGCCATTGATTGCATCACCCACATTGTTGATGAACAGAATGTTGTGAAAGCGTTTCGCAATGCCCGCAAGCACTTGAACAAAAATGGGTTGTTTATGTTTGAAGTGATTACCGAAAATTATTCCTATGCCATGTCCCTGGAAAACGGGTTTGGAGAAACGGTTGGGGAGAACGCGTTTGTGTGGGAAGACCGAAACGTGCTGGATTTCCACGTGATCAATCTTTCAGTCTTTTTGAAAAAGAAAGGAAATCAGTATACCCGCAAAAACGAGCAGATTTTACAGCGGCTGTATTCTCAAGATACCCTGAAAAAACTCCTGAAAAAAGCCGGTTTTTCTCAGGTGAAAACGTATGGGAGCACGAAGCTCAACAAGGTTGGGAAGCACCCAAAAGAGCTCGTATTCGTGTGTGAGCGGTAACCGCAGCTTTAAAACACTTATTTTGCTTTAATCGTATACTGCCTCGGTAGCTCAGTGGCTAGAGCGGCGGTTTTGTAAACCGCAGGTCGGGGGTTCGAATCCCTCTCGAGGCTTTTTAAACAACGGAATGGATACAGATACCATGAAAAACGACCTGCCCAAAAACAATGAGGAATGGAAACAAAAGCTGGATGGGAAGTAGTATAACGTTTTGCGCTGCTCTTCCACAGAATTACCCTTCACCGGAAAACTGTTGCACAACAAGGAGAAGGGCCGGTATACCTGTGCAGGGTGTGGCAGCGAATTATTCTCTTCAGAAACAAAGTATGATTCGGGGAGTGGATGGCCGGCCTTTTTTGACGCGAACAAAGAGAACATTGAAACGACAAAAGACAGCAAATTTG
>NYZO01000015.1 GCA_002687185.1 archaeon
AAGGTGCTTCGCTGACCAAAGGTGCTTCGCTGACCAAAGGTGCTTCGCTGACCAAAGGTGCTTCGCTGACCAAAGGTGCTTCGCTGACCAATCCATTTTCTGGAAAAGTGATCTATAAAGGGAATCGAGATGTGATCAAGCAGATTGTAGCACATTATTTTCCGAAGTAAGTGTATATATGAATAAACATACTCTGGTTGGATTTTCTTCTTTTTTATTTGTGTACACTTTATTACTTGTTTATCATCATCATCCTCTTCATGTAAGTGTGGCTTCAGGTCTATTTGTGTATCTGTTATGTGAATGGTTCGTAGGCAAAAATAATCTGTTTGAGAAATTTTAACTATGGTATATCTTCAAAACCTTCTTTTTTTTAAGAAATTTTTGACAATATTTACAAGGCAACGACATTTTCTTCTTTCCAGAAGCGACGCGAACGACGATTAATTTGCATTTTGATAGGATATCTTGGTTTGGACAATTATTGATTGCCATAACTTCAGCGTGAATCGATCTGTATTTCCCGCTCTTAAGACGAGTATACTTATCATACACGTTATGCCCTTTGCTAATCAGTTTGTTCCTGTACACCAGAACAGCACCATGTTTATTATACATATTACTTTTTAGTGCTTCATCTATGGCAATAGTAACAAATCGTTGCATTACTGATTCGGTGGTATTTTTTAAATCGTATCAATTTTTTTGCATTTGGTTCCAGCGACGTAAAGCCTCCTTGGCAATTGCTATGTTCATGTTTTTATCGATCCGGTCTGGGTGTTTTGCGAGATCGTTTTTTATTTCTTCTCTATGTGCGGACATCCAAGTAATATAATTCGATTTCGGCGATAGCGGTGATATGGAGTTTGTGTTGCCCGAAATATCAGTTTCAAGGACTGTGGGGGATGGGGAGATGGAGAGTAATAGTTTGGTATTTTTAGTTGAAGATGGTGAACTATCAATCTCAGTAGAACGAGAAATATCGTTTTTAAGGACTGTGGGGGATGGAGAAATGGAAAGGGACGGATTTGTGGTTACATCCGTAGTAAGGATAGTCTGAATGCTATGTTCAAGTCGCTGGATAAGCTCTTTGTTTTGACGGTATGTAATCAGGAATGGTTCAATGTTTTTTTGGTGACGCTCGTTGTTTTTCTTTAAATCATTTACGAGTTTAAGTGTTGCTTTTAGTTTTGCTAATTTCGATTCATCAAATACGATACCATTCTGGATTACCGAGACCAATAATTCTACCGCAAGTTTAATATTGGCTTTATTTTCTAACGTTTTATGAAGATATACAATCGGTTTTCCATTTTCTGTATACGAAATAGAAAAATTATCTCTGGCTACAATTCCCGTTTTTTGAGATGCCATAATACCGCAATCACAATCGGTACTGAATGTGACATCTCGTAAGAATTTATCAATCTCGCGTTTGGGGACGTTTCTACTATCGTAATTTTTATTTTCATATAAAATATTAACCGATTTGTATTGAATATGAAAATCTCCTTTGGTTGCATCTGCTGAAGTGTCTGTAACGACTGCTGTGGGCAATAATCTTACTAATGTCTGATGGGCATGAGCCTCTCCGGATCTACCTTTCTTACTAGAATTATTATAGATATTGTATTTATTTCTTTCGTGTTCAATCTTTTTCTCATATTCTGTTCGGATGTTATCTTCTCGGTCACGTTGTTTATCGATCATATTCATATACTCTTTCTGAAGTTGAGTATGATCGGATTTTAACTTTTTGATGGTCGATTCATATTCTTGTTTTATCTTTGCCCTATATTGTTGTATCTCATCGTAAACAGAATCGTCTTTTTGAAGTAACATTTTTTTTAATTGCCCCAGCTGAGGCTCAATATGACTAATTCGTTCGTGTAATAATGTATTTGTGCCTGTCAGTTTGGTTATTAGATTTTGGTATTCTTCTGTTTCTGATTGAACAATCTGGGCGATTTGTAATTGTTTTTCAGGCGTTAATCTTTCCGATATTTTAGATCGAAGCTCCTTATATATTGATGAGCCAATAGAAATAATATCCGTTTTCTCTATTGGTGTTGTATTATGTAAGAACCATTGATGATCAAAATCTTCAGATACTTTTATAGTTATATTTTTGGTTACTGAAGACATTACATTATTGAAGTCTGCTTTCCTTAGGTCATGTAGTCAGTCGGTCGTAAACATGCTTATAATCAATATACAGGTTGATGTTTTTTTTCCTATGTGTTAGCGGTTTATAATACAGATCCATAAGCATATTATTTATAATTTTTCTTTTACTAACAAAATAACCATCGTTCAGGTTGATGGATATATAAATTATGGTTCGTGCATCTATCTTGCGGAGAAGTTTCGATAGATATTGGACAATCATTTGTCCTTTTAGCCTTTCTGATAGTCCATCAATAATATCTATCCCATCAATATACGATATAACGTCGGTCATCTGAAGTTTTTTACCATTGTATTTAAGAGACCACCAATCGATCCATGAACGGCGATCTCGGTGAGTATTATTAAAGAGAAAATAATGAATGTTTTGTGCTTTTGTTCTAATTCGTTCCAATGTGGTTGAGCTAGTATGGATTCGATGTATAATGTTCATAATAATTTTATAATAATCCAAAAAGAAGAATGCACACTCAATATGATCATATTTTATCATTTCTTCTAATGTCAATTCGAATGTAGTACGGTTTTCGATTGTATTTTTGTAGCATGATCGTTCGGTTTTATAAAATGGCTGTAGATGATAACATACGTATTTGATGATAGGAAGATCACCTATACCTCCAGAAAAAATTAATAATGATGATCCTGTGTTATGTAAGGATATTCTGCGTTCATTATTTGAGATATAGATTGTATTTAACTGTTCATGTAACATTTTTACCATCTCGATGTTATGATGTTTGATTGCACTGTACAACGCTTGGTTAGATGCTACTTTATTTACTGTATCTGTGCAATACGAAATAAGGTTACATAAAGTACACAGTTTGATTAAAATAAGGAAATCATTATTTTCTGCAATGGTGTCAATGAGGTGTTGCATCTGTAGTATTTCCATCACATATTTCTTATCTAGATAGTATAGAATTTTATCATATCCAAAGTAAAAGGCCATATAAATAAGAAATTCAGTGTCCCGTAAATTTCTCAGAGATGCTCCACGTCGAAAATAGGTATCAGGAAGTTTGTAACTGTTCTCAGGGGAAATTGGTAAATAGGACTGAATTTTAGTTACAATTATGGAGTTTGAAAACATTCGAATAAAGGTTTCTATTGAATTCATTATAAATTTGATAGAAAATAAGTTAAAGAGAAAATATTTATCAATAGTATAGGATGCGTAAGAAGTGGAAAAAGAAGCGAATGAGAAAACTCAAACGTAAGAGACGTTTACTAAAACAACATAATAAATAACTCTATATGCCTGCTACATGTTCAATAGATTGTTTTATTTTTTCTTCAAAATAGTTTTTAGGTGTCCATTGAGACCAATATTCATAGTAATGATGCATTTTCTTTATGAATAACTGATCATAATAATCTTTTACTGGTTCAGGATCTGCTCTTGTAAAAGGTTCTTCGTCATCCAATATATCTTCCATTTCTCCTTCATTTTCTGAACTGGATTCGTCGAAAAGAGATTCTAGTTTCGCATCTAGCTCTTTTATCTCTTTTGCTATATCTGTATGGTTGATGAATTCAATTGCTTGATATTTTAGTGCATATTCGATATCTGTCTTGGTTACTGTTTTTCTTTTTGCCAGAACACAATATCTAGAACCTATCTCAATAGCTTTTATGATAAATATTGTGATTAACGATTGTGCAGAGTCTATGATTCCTTGATTTATATCGTCTTCCTCAAAATTACTGCTTCCTGACCTCATAAAACTAAAATCGGACATCTTATTTGTTTGTACTGTTTTTTCTTTAAGTACGTGTTCTACGTTTTGCTCTTCGTTTTTTGTCAGTAGAGCGGAGGGCGTGTCTAATGATTTCCATTCGATGAGCTTGTAACTCTCTTACATCCTGCTGAAGTTCCTCTTTTGTGGAACGATTCTTCTCTGTTGCGATCACCGCCTGGAGTTCTTCCATCACATGATTGAGTTCGTTGATTTTTAGTTTTAGTTTCTTTAGTCTTGCAAGACATTTTGCAAAATGTCGAAAGAATAATACAGGACTGCATTGTGCTTTCTTGCATTGTTTTAATGTTATTATGGATTCATTTCCACCGTCATTGACTGGGATTATTATTCGACCTGTGTCTTTGATTAAGTGTAAGTTGTCTATAAATAATTCAACGGCATCATCAGAATATAATATGTTATCCCATGATATAGTCTTGGCTCCTGGGGAGGAAGCCACTCTTTGGGCGGAGAATGGCTTATAAGTGATGCCGTCTTTGGTCAATTCATATTTTTCAATCGCCTCGATTTGTCTTCCCGCCGAAGTATCTGTTCTAGAAGCTACAATCTCACATTCACCACATGGATCGCAGTTCGCACCCCCCTTTTGGGTCCTCTTTCTTTGACGGCGTTTTGATGTTTTACGTTTTATTGTGTTTTTGTTTTTTGATTTCATATATAATAGACAAACATTATTTTCCAATGCTAATAAATTGAGTATTCTCTTTTGTAAAGTTAAGATTTGCAAAATTGGTGCATAGGAAATTTTTCAGTTCTACTCCGGTTGTCTCCTTTCCATAGTTTTCCCTAAAATATTTGCTCGGATTATAGGAAGATAGATTGGTTAGAAGTTTGACTAGTTGTTTTTCAAAATCATTCTGATCATGGAAGAATACGCCGGTTTGATCAGTTACATATTTCCATCCCCCTAAAATATTGTCGTTCACAATACATGGTAATCCGTGACAAAGACCCTCACTCAATACTCGGGGTGAAGCATCTACTATATTGGGTACAAAGACAAATTTGCATTTGTTGTACGATTTCAAAAACTCTTTTTGAGGCATAAAATCGGTTATCTTCATTAATGTATGACAGCTCTTTGGCAGTTCGCAATTGACTCGTCCAACAATAAGTCCTTTTAGTTTATATTTGATACACATAATATCTAAGCATTTTTTGGCTAAATCCCAATTCCTAATATAGGATTGCCAACCCGGTTTACATTTGTCGTTGTCTTTTAAGCAAACATAGATAAAGTCATACTCTTTAGTAACTGAGGGATCCGGTATGAATTTGGGATTGGTAAAATCGGATTCGCTAATCAATGCTTTTGGCATCGATGGCGGAATGTATTTGTCTGGATTTCGGAAACAATGTAACCACGCCTTAAACAGTTTCATATAATCGTATTTCTTCCATGCATCCATTTCGGGATCCGATAAGGAGTCGTGGGGATTGGTTACCATTCCGGGAAATTCCGAATAACTTGAGATCCCGATAAAATGAATGCCTTTCTTTTTCCATTGTTCATACTGTTCATAGCTTCCATTGTCACCAGTATTTCTTGTAAACGGGTGCGACACACAAATCACATTGACTTTCTTTCCTTTATCATCATATAAATTAACGAAAGGACGGGGAAGGGTAGGAACTTCTTCTTCAAAATGTTCTTTGACTGCTGTAGTTTTATAAAATAGATAAATGATGACGGCGGCTAATAATACGTAAAGTATCATTTATATGTTTCACATATTATAATTCAATTGTATGTCTCTTATCACGAAGGCGGAGAATAGCAGATGCAGTATATATTAATCCATCCAATATTTCTTCCAATGCCATCTCTTCCCAACTATCCTCTTTTGTTCCCCATTGCCGAGTATCATCATGAAGACGTATTCCATGACCATATCTTTTGAGGCCCAGTGCCATTCGTTCAGTTAGAAGTTTCAGGATTGCTTCATTTGCGTTACTCATTAGATGGGTTCCTATCTATTTTTTTAAGTGTGTTTATATTATATATGCCTATTTGCAAAAATGATAAAAAGCATACTTATAAAGGGACAGAGCCTTCTCCTAAAGGCTTGGGATATTGTGCACATGCGGAGAAGGTTAAGACAAAACGAACCGGTAAAGATAGTAACGAATGGATTGTGAAAAAAATAAAGAATGGTAGTAAACGATGGGTTAAAATTTCGAACAAAGATAGATTGTTGCCTTTATTAAAGAAACGGTATATTGGGTACGATAATGATATGGATCAATTGGACGAGATTCTTTCTAACAGTACAAAAGAGATACGTAACATGGTAAATGAAAGAATCGTGCAGACAAAAAAAAAGAGAATAGAAAAATTTAAGATAGCAGGAGATCAAGCAGTTATTGGCGATCCATCGTACCCTTTATCAAAACCTGGGGAGGGATGGCAATTGAATTATGTATATAAGGTGGAACCGGGAATGTGGAAAGGTTATTTTCATAGTTGGATCACCAAAGAACGTGTAAATATTCTTGTAGTAACACGCCTTAGATACACCTATCCTTCGCCGTCTCTAAAATATAGAAAAGGTAAAGGAGGATTGGCTGTAGATTCCGGTCAGATGAGTGTGGTTGATTTATCCAAATATCCACAAGCCGAATGGGACGATAAGTGGAATAAGAAAGTAGCAAACATTACAATAAAAAAAATTGCTGGAGCGATTGATGGTGGGTATGTATCTCGAACAGGATGGGGAGATGGGATATATAATTATCTTATTGGAGTAAAAAATAATCGTGTGGTACAGTTTGTAGTATTTTTTATGACGTAAAAATTAAAATAAAAAATGTTGCTATTTTACAATAAGATGTTTGCAAGATTAAGACCACTTCTTTCCAAGTATGCGTTTTCTTCAAGAGTTAAAATTACTTATCTTCCTCTTTATGGATCAGCTGTTTTTAAGAGGCATATAGATCATCAAGGTCATTATAAACATGAAAAGGCAGTTGTGCATAATAAAAAGAATAAATCGTCCAGTACTAAACATTATGCTAGCAATTCTTTATTGACAAACTCCATAACTAAATGTAATACATATGATTTTGTCTCTTATTTAACTCATTATAAGGAGTATCTTAGATCGGATCCTATTATTAGAATGATTCAAACAGAGGATGAAAAACTGGACAAAAAAATTTGTTTTTCAGAGGGTCATGCTAAACTGAGATCATTTTTGAAAAGTATATCAAATTATTCATTATTTGCAGGTGCCACCCACTTTTTTGTTTTGCGAATGGAACATGGTTTGTCTCTGGATTATTATGATGTAAGTGATCTCGTACATTATTTCGATACCAGTGGGATTTTTTTCCTAGCATCATTAGGTGCATATATAATGTCATGGAGACCATCACATCATATGAAAGAAGCAGAGCTAATCAAGAAGAAAAATGGGTATAAATTTATGAAATGGATAACAAAGGAGCATGTTAATCGTTAAAAACACTTAAAGAAAAATATTGTGTATTATTATATCATGCGTTATTTTGGTAGATCCTCAAATTGTACACTTGCGTTTTGTGGTTTCGTTGTTGGGGCTTGTGTATTAGTTGGTGTTGGCGTTTATCGTTACTATAATAGACCCCCAGCCCAAACCCAAACCCCGAATGCACCGGTAGCAGATTCCAAAGAGGAATCAAATGCCCAAGAATAGTTTGTTCATTTTTTGATGGTGTTGTTCGATAAGACGGTCACGCTCTGTTACACGTCGCTGGCGTAGTTGTTCCTCATGGGTTAGGCGTCGATCAATTTGTGCTTGACGTTGCCTGTCTTGGTCACTCATCACATAGCTTATGTTACCCCTATTTCGTTTTATGTCGTTTATATTTTTATATTGGACACGATCGATTCTTTCTGAGGGGACTAAAAATGTATCCGTATATGCTTTTTTTAAATCCGAATAATTCACTTTACTGTTATGATGACTAGTAAAGTCTTTTATTTTATCTTCTCCTAATGTGGTATGATCCATTGATGTTGCTTGAGCTTCCGGATCTTTGTATTCTACCACTTCACGGCTGTTTGCGTACCGTTCTCTTTCCTTATTAAAAAAAGTATGAAACACATTCTTATTAAACCCTTTTGTAAACGGCTTAGGACATGATTTTACTGCATTAGGATCTTTAAGCCAATCACCATATCCATTATCGTTATTGGAAGAGAGGCGGTGATCATTATATACTTTATTAAATAATTTTAGATTAAATCGTTCTGTGTTTGTCATGTGTCTCAAGTCAACGTTGTTTCGTCTATTGTTTTGTTGGTCTTGCATAAATTGATGAGAACCATCACGCAGTTCTGTAAATTGCTTATCTTCCTGGCGTGTTTTATATGATTCAAATAACGACAAATATACTTTAGTGATGATCTTAAACTTCATTTCATCTCCATTTGGACGATCGGGATGGTAGCGAAGGGCAAGACGTTTATACTCTTTTTTTAGTTGTTCTAACGTAAAGTTTTTGGGAATAGCAAAGATTTGGAATGGATCAATTTGGATATTTTGAAGTTCTTCTTGGAATTCTTGATGATTGTTTCGTTGGTAATGTTGTTGCTGACCAGAGGTGCCTGATGGCTGACTATGTTGCTGGCCGGAGGTGCCTGATGGTTGACTATATTGCTGATTATGTTGCTGATTATGTTGCTGACCGAAGGTGCCTGATGGTTGACTATATTGCTGACCGAAGGTGTCTGATGGCTGATTATGTTGCTGACCGAAGGTGCCTGATGGCTGATTATGTTGCTGACCGAAGGTGCCTGATGGTTGACGTTGACGTTGAGCTTGTTGTTGCTGTTGTCTCAAAATTTGTTCTCGGCGTTGGAGTTCTGCTTCTTTTTCTCGAAGTCTCTGACGTTCCATTTCAATAGCATGTTGATCTGAAATGGTATGTCCTAGCAGGGTTTGTTGTATTGCTCTGTTGATTTGTGCATTTTGCGGTAAAGATTGGTCGTTACCCATATACTATAGTATTTCATA
>NYZO01000016.1 GCA_002687185.1 archaeon
GGTATAACTATGCCCTCGTCTATTTTGTTTCTTAGGAAGCTGTTGAAGCTGTCCCACGCACTGTAATCATCTGTAAAGGGCGCCTCATATCTAGTGCTTGCAACCGTAATAATAGGCTTATTAAATTTTTCGTATAAGAGAGAGAAACATGGCGTGTGCGTTACTATGAAGCCATCGTATTTAGATAGCTCGTCTTTGTATCTATCATAAAATCTATCACACATCTCTGGAGAAATATCCCTCCAGTTATTTTGATCTATTCCATCTACATGGTCTACCGTTCTGTTAAAAACCCAAGTGTGAAAAGACATGCATTTACTGTCTACCTCGTGCCCTAAGTCATGGAATATAGTTTTGATATCCTCTATGACAGATATATGCAAATCTACATTAAAGAATTTCATTTGCTTACTATGTCTACTAGTTCTTTTGCTTGTTTTTTTAGGCTTAAATTATCAAGTATAAATTTTCGGGGAGAATATGAGTCTAAATTATTAATAAATTGTTTGAATTTTTCTTCCTGCTCGAACAGCGAGTAAACTCTTTCCCCGCATGAATTGTCCCAATAGGGAACGCTGCTTGCTGGACATTCATATTCTTCCCCTAGGTCTTTCCATGTGTCGATGTCCCATACAAATATTGGTAAATTGCTACTCATTATTTCTTGCGTTGCTATACCCTGACTCTCTGTGCCGTTGAGTGAGAAACAATATTTGGAGTTTTTAATTATTTTCTGGAATTCTTCTTCTGAATACTCTCCATACTTAACCACCGTCCACTTTTGGCCGAACGAGTTTAACAGGCCTTTCGCATGATCAAGTTCTTTTTCTGAACGTCTTTTGAAATAGATAAAGCAATCAAACAATGGAGTGAGAGATCCGGTATTGGTTACCACTTCCGGAAACTCTTCTGTGTCTATTCCCACGGGCCAAACGGAGACCCTGTCTCTCTTTTTCATTCCAAACTTATCTAAAACTTTATTCTTGACCCAGTCGCTTGGCACTAAATATGTTTTGTAATTTTGGTTTAAAACAAATTCATTTCCTATCGGCCAAACGTTGGGCCCTACTATGGTCGTGCTTGTGTCTCTCACGCTGTACATTTCTCTTCTTTCTGATAAAAATAAATTTATACCGTAGGCAAAATTGTTTTCTACGTAATCTACGTCGCATAAATTGAGGCCTAGTTTTAAGTTCTGCAAAACTTTCCCCGGTCCCATTTTTGTATATGAATGAAAAATATTTATCATAATGTCGCAACTAAAATATCGTTCTTCAATGATATCCCCGCGTGGGTAATGCCGTCTTCGTAGGAGATATTATATTCTTTATTTATTTTTAAAATGGCTTCTATTAAGTCGTCTTCGCAAAAAGCAATAGGCTCGCCTGTCGCAGTCTCTTCGTTTCCCCTAACAATTCGTAAATCATCAATAAGAATTGTGTGGGTTTTGATGTGGTGTTTTTTTATTTGTTCTAGCTCTTGTATCAACGGGTATTCGTGTTTGCCGAGACCCGTCGGCCCCCCAGAATAATGTCCGTCTAGCCAAAACGTTATTGGCTCGTCTATAGATGATATCTCGTCATATAAAATTTCAGAAGAATCTCCATTTATTATTTTAACTTTATCCGCGTGGAGATAAAATCTATTCTTGCAAATAAATTCGTATTGTTTTGATATCTCTAATGAAATAATATTTTCAAATCCGCAATCTATGGCTGCCTGTATTCCGTCTCCCAAATACGATCCGCTTTCAACAAAGTATTTGTTTTGGTGTTTTTTAAAAAGATCTAATGTCGTTGGCATAATATAATTATTCTTTCGTGTATCCTAAAAGTTCTTCAGGGTCCCATTTTTTTGAGTTAAAATTACTGGTTTTATGTATCCTGTGATACATTAAAGTATAGCTCATGTTTGTAAATTTGCAACCGTTATTTAACATTCTAATCCACAGGTCCATGTCTTCGAGAGCGGGTAAAGATTCATTCCATCCCCCAACGTTTATTATCGATTCTTTTTTTATTAATGCGGCGCTATTTGCAATATGATTTTCGTAAGATAACATTAATTTATGTATGATATCACTGTCTGTTGAAAGCTTCGGACCCCATCCAATTTTTGTAGGGTAGGCGCCCTTTTCGTCTATATATAAAATTTGAGAGCCGACGACGTCATACGTTTCGGTTAATTTTAGTTGTGTTTCTAACTTTTTTGCGTGCCAAAGGTCATCGTCATCGATTAGAGCTATGATTTCGTATAAGGATTCATCTAATAGTAGGTTGAGCGTTTTGGGTTTACCCTTGTGCGTATAGTTAAAAATTTTTATTCTTTTGTCAGAAAATTCAGAAAGTTTTTCTAGGGTAGCGTCTGGTGACCCCCCGTTAAGACCTACGAGTAATTCAAAGTCGCGGCACGTTTGGTTTAGTATAGATTGTACGGTTTGATCTATATATTTGTCTCCATTGTAAGTTGGCAACAATATTGAAATCATTCGTCGCTCCTAAAAGCTTTATGATCTTTTTCTAGAGCTAATATTCTTGGCGTGTGTGGGCGGGGTAGTGTAGCTTGAAAGCAATAGCCACAATCTAGTATTTTTGTGGGGGGATTATCTATTCTCCATCTATTCATGTGCGACTCGTCATGCCATTTAGCTATAATCCCGTTTTTCTTGTCTTCGTCTATCCTATTAGAAAGTTCACGGCTCATTCTTAAAAATTCTTCTGTCTCTCCTCCTTGGAATCCTCCGGCAAAATATATCAATTTTTCTTTTGGTCCAACGTAAGCGAGACTGTCTGGATTCGTTTCTGTGTCGCCCCTGCTTCCGTAATGACCGGGGTGTATCGTTGACACAGATTTGCTTAAAATTTCATCACCAACTGAATTGACGAATTTCATATCCACGTCACAATAAAATAAGTAGTCTTGTCCATATAGGATCTCCCTCTTGTTTGAAAACATTTTGTATCTATGTAGCGTTGGTAATGGCCAAGGCTTATGAGGCTCGTGTATTTTTATTAAATTAGGTACATTAAACTCTTTTTGGGAGTCGGTGAATAAGAAATATGTTACGTTATGGTTAGCTAAAAAAAACTTGCTCGCTCCATCTAGCAATTGGGGAACGAATAAGTCATATTTACCCGTGGCAATTAAAAGTAATCCTATATTTTTCATATTAATACCCACTCCTTCGGAGTCTTAAATTTCATATAGTTTTCTGAATCTTTATAGATCTTATTTATTCTTTCTTCTTGGAACCACTTGAGTGGACCTATTACTTTTTTATCTGCGTTTTTATTTAGGTATGCCGCCCACCAACTAAAAGAAGAATTGGCTATGATATTATGTTTACACATAGACATTAGGAATAATTCTGTAACGTCTTGTCTTTTGTACATCAGCGAGTCTTTCTCCTTTGGTGAAAGTTTCTTTAGAGCATTGAAGTCTTCCGCTCCGCAAAGCAATTCTTTTTTGTGGGGCCTCTCTTTTACAAATTCACAATTGTACTCTTTAAAGTTTTCTTCACACCACTCTGTGTCGTCTGAAAAAACTAAAAATTCATTATCTTTACCAAGCATTTTTATTGCCGCGTCATAGTAATCTTTACTTAAAAGCGTGTGGCAATCTTGTAGGGTTATATAGTCTGTTCTTCTTACATGTATGGATATTTTATTACTATAGTTATCGTACTTGTTTTCTATGTAATCCAGTATTTCCTGCTTGGGTTCAAAGGCAGAAAGGATTTCGTTCCTATACGGATCAAACCAGAGGTGTGATTGAAAGTATCCAAATAGATCATATATTTTATCGTTTGGTATATCTACCTCTGCGTAGTCTGCCGACGCTTCGTATAGGGTCGCAACCTTATCATGCGCGGTGAGCTCTTTATGTGGAAGACTGTTTAAAAAAAACTCTTGATATTCCCAGTCGGGGAAAAAGTAAGAACAATTATTTCGCCTAGCAATTCCTATGCTAGACGCTATCTGGAACATTTGGTTGCCCAACCTTCCTAGTTTACCTACGCATTGACAGGTTATCATGTTAACGTCTCCTTAAATTTTAGAATCTTATTTAATTCTTCTTCTTCTAGATGCTCTTTTGAAACGTCGGATAAATCAACATAAAATTTACCAATCATGTCTTCCACGTTTAGTCCTAGCTGGGTATAGAATGACTCTTCTGGATTAGAAACATCAAATTTAGACGGATCTTTGCCCCAAAAACCCAACCCAATAAAGCGATGAGATTTCTTATATGAATCTAGATATATATTAAATGCATTATTGTCGTCTTCTATCGAAACAAATTTTAAATTCTCAAGGTCTCTAAACATATAGGACACAGCGTTAAGGTTCTCTTTTTTTATTGGTAGTATTAGCTCTTCGTGTTTTTCTGAAAGGTGTCTAACGAGACCGTTACAAGCAAGAAAATCGTCAAATGCCTGATGACAGAATAGAAAAATTTTATTTGAATCTAAAGAAAATAAGGACAAGTCTACTTGCTTTGATTGTACTGGGTTGATTCTGTCGCCAACAAAGGCTCCCAGCCCTGTGTCTCCCCCTTCTGGGAAAGGAACAGAATGATCCCATCTTATTACGGTATGTGATGAGTGATCAATGCAGCTATTTTTAAACAATGGAAATATTTGTTGCTCTAAAAATTCTTGGTCTTGACCATACCACCATTCGTAATTGAATGATGTCGAATATAGATCTATTAAATTAGTAAAAAAGGTTTTGTCTTTACATTTTATTCCCCACATGCCACCCATAACTATTTTTGCGTGCGCACATGGGCTGTCTGCATCGTGCATCGTGTGAAATCTCTTATTTCCTTTGAGCCATTCTTCAACTGCCAAGTATTCTTTTTTATTGACTGACGAGTCTGAGTCTCTGACGCATACAACGTCCACTAACGGGTCATCTATGGCAAAAAATCTCCAGTACATTGGGAATATTTTACTCTCCAACACGATTACTTCGCATAAATCATTGTTTAATAACTTGTCAAGATTGGTGACGTTTTCTGTGCAGTAAAATCTACATATCCAATCTGGATAGTTTTTTAAGGCTTCTTCTATGTTGTACTCCGCACCAGCAATATAGATTTCTTTATCTCCATAAACAGAAAAAGAAATTATTTTTTTATTTTTTTCTGGCTTAATCGTGTGCTTTAGTATCTTGTATTCGTTGTTGTGTGCTCCAAGTGACAACTCTACACTTTTTGACATCTTTTCTATTTGTAAGGACGCAAGAAGGGCTTCTTCATTATCGAGAATTTGAAAAGCATACATTATTTATTTTCATTTATCCAATCTTTTAGATATATTGTCGGGTTCCACCCAAGTAGATTTCGAGCTTTGGAGTTGTCGGCTAGGGTAACGGCCGCTTCTCCGGGGCGCTTAGGTAAGAAAGAGCGCTCTCCACCGATCATTTCTGCTATTTCTATTACGCTGTCGTTCGTGCCTGTTCCTATATTAAATATCTCGCCTAAAATTTCTGAAGATGGAGAAAGCGCTGCCAATATATTCGCGCTAACAACATCTTTAACGTGAGTAAAGTCTCTTCTTTGTTTTCCGTCTCCGACTATTGTAATGACTTCTCCCGCCGCTTTTTGCCTTAAAAATATGCCGACAACTGGTGCGTACTCACCGTTGATGGGTTGCCTTTCTCCATAGACATTAAAATATCTAAAAATAACTGTCGGTACCCCCCAAAGAGAATGATACATTTTGCATAGGTCTTCCGCCGCGACTTTCGTTACGGAGTACGGGTTTAAGCAGTCTCTGTGCATGTCTTCCCTTTGCGGCGATTCATTTTTCAAGCCGTAGGCCGATGACGTTGAGGAATACATGAATCTCTTGACACCGGATTCTCTTGAGGCCTGTAGCAAGTTGCACGTTCCAAGAAAATTAACTTCGCAAGCTTTTTGTGGCCTTTCTAGTGTTGGTTGAATTCTGGATTCTGCAGCGAGGTGAAATACATAGTCTGGCTTAACTCTTTCGAAGGTTTCTTTCACTCTTTCTGCGTCACATATATCTACAAAAACATTTTTGGCGCGTCCGTTTTTGTAAAATTGTTCGTTTGATTCTGCCGATTCGTTGTCTAAGGAAATTACGTTGAATTCCATTTCTACTAACGTATCGACAATGTGGCTTCCGATAAAGCCTCCTCCACCTGTTACTAATGCTGTCTCTTTCATGATTGTTTATAAAAATTTATATCTTTTAGGTAGTTTTCGTCGCCGTCCTCGCTCCAATTGGAATCGGAAAGCTTTTGCCCGTGGGATTTTTCAAACCCTTCCCAAATCTTGGTTAAATTATAATCCATGTAGTGATATTTTAATCCTTTTCTTACTATGTCCGCCGCTTCTCCAAAGTAAGCGTTGTTAAATAACTGAGTTGCATAATCTGCAAGAGCCTCTGTTGGGAAATATATATCA
>NYZO01000017.1 GCA_002687185.1 archaeon
AATGATTTTATCTTTTTTAATGTAAGCTTCATAAAGATCATCTTCATCAAATCCAACAAGAATCACTAGTGAAAAAAAGTAATTAAATGCATCAACTATCTCCTCAAGAAATTCTTCTTTGTCAAATTCTAGTATATCTGTCTGCCTATGAGGCTTCCAGTTTTTCAAATGCTGTAGAGCTTCAAACATCTCTTCTACCCCTCTTAAAGCCACATCTCGACAAACTTGCTGGTGATCTTTTTTTACAAGATCAAGTGGAATTTGAGGATAGGAACCGGGTACTGAAATATTCAAAGATTCCATAAACTCTTTTCTAAGAGAAAACATTTCTCTAAGCATGTCTTTTTTTAAATTCAATTATTTTTCCAATGTATTTTCAACTGTTTGTTCAATTTCCAAAAGCATTTTTTCAATCTGACCTTCAAATATAGTGCTATATTTTTCAGTTAAAACAAGTGTAGCTCCTTCAGATTTTAATCTCATCATCCTCATATGATCAGCAATATCTGTTCCACTAAGAATTGCCATTTGAACAATTTTTGCCACCTGCGCAATTGTTGCATCAGAGAGCTTGTAGGTAGTGGTAAAATTTGACATAATTTACTCCTTTGTTATAGTTTAAATGATAACACATATTTATTAAGTGTACATAGGATGATTAAATGTTAATAAGAGAAGCGGATATTCGTAAACTGGTTAGATATGAATTATTAAAAGAGGCTTATAAGTTTAGCCCACCATACAAACCCGGTGCTGTGGTGAGAATAAAAGGAAAAGATGCTCTAGTCGTAGCAGTATGGTCTGCAGGAAGGGCAAAACAATATATGGTCATAATGCCAAAAAAGACGGCGCTCAAAGGTGACGGTGTTCGTGATCCCACAAAGAAAGATATGAAATTCTGGAAAAAAGACAAAAGTGTTGATTGGCACAAAATGCGTTCTGGTCGTTACTGGAATTTCAGTCACAAACGTCTAGGTGCACTTCGTGATCAAAAAAGATTATCAATAATTACAGGTGCTTCTACTGCTAGCAATTGGGCAGGATTAGGTCATTTTGAACCAAAGTCAGCTGCCGATGAATGGATTCAAGGCATAAGGGACACGTTTATAGAAGTAACTGCTGCCACGCTAGGGGTTGCAGCAGCGGCTGCTGCTGCTATACCAGGAGCACAACCAATTGCAGCTGCACTTGAAGCAGGTGGAAATGTAGCAAACGTAGCAGACGTTATGAATAAAATGTCACAAAATAATTATCTGGGTGCTGCTTTTGGAATACTGGGTCTCATACCAGGCGGTGATACAATAACCATATTAAAAAAGCTAGGCGCTATAGAGGATGTCGTACCGTCATGGATAGCAAAAGAGATAGCAGAATTATTTGTAAATCTTATTGACGGTGACTTTAAAGATACTGTAACAGAACTCGTAAATGCATACTCAGAGAAAAAAGGTGCTAACCCGAAAAATATCATGCCTAAGGTTCAACTAGCTCTCGGCAAATTAAAAGATTTATTTAACGATATAGCAGAGAAACAGCCTAAGATAAAGAAAGCATAAGCCACGCATGATAATCATTTAAAGCATGATCTTTTGGCTCAACGTTTTTCCAATCACCTGCACAAAATATTCGATAGGCATCGGAACCATACTTTCCGATGCCATAGAGACGCTTAGGATCAGCTTTCCAATCTAGATGAATATAATCATAGGACATTCTAATTAATGCTCTAGAGCGTCTATCTGATAGGCCTAAAGGAGATATGAGATCTTTAAGATCTATCTTATTTGCATTTGACATTGCTTCTGGCGTTGACCATCGATTTAGTGTTTCCCAAAAGATTGGTTCTGCCTGGACCCTTCTTGTTAGATTACAAAAAATGCAACAAACAAATATCTTCCACGGGTCTTGCCATATGTGCTCTTGTAATAAGTTAAAAGGTGATTTTGGTGGTATCCATTTCATGTATAAAAAATACACAAAAACTTTTAATTTTACATTGTAAGTTTTCTTGTCTTTAGATTATTTTTAGGACGAGTTCCCGCTTTTCTATCTGGTTTCTTTCTTAGAGTTTTCAATACTTCTTTTTCAGAAATAGTATATCCCATGTTGCCAAAATAATTTTTTAAAAATGTCATTCTATCTTTTTCTTGTAAAGAAGCCCATCCCCAATACTGTGAGAGCTTTAAAGAATTTATATTTTCATTTATTTCTTTGAACTTTTTATCTGTAATATCTCTATGATCGGATGTCATAAAATCAATAGAGATATTAACGTCTGAGCCGTTTACAATCAAATATGCATATTCTTTATTTTTATAGCATGAAACAGAATCGAGATATATTTTTTCGTATCTTTTTCTCTCTTCTTCATGCGGATGATTAATATTTTTATCAGGATGTGATTTTACAACTATTTTTTTATATAAAGACTTTGCCCATTTTGGATGAGATATCTTGGGCATCTCTTCTTTTTTATCAATGTCTTCTATGTTTTCATTTATATTTTCAGAAACTTTCGAAGATATATCACCTAAGCCCATCACCTCAGATTTAAATTTTTCCTGTTGCTCTGGTATTATTTTATCCCTTAGATCATTGAGTCTAAAATTAAGATCTAATTTTGCACTAATGCATATCTCCTCTATTTCTTTTAATACACATCTTGCATTTTTAAGATTAGAAACAGATATCTGGTTTAAAGAATTAAGACTTTGATTTTTCACCCATAATATCCTTTAACAAGATACAAAAAGGTATGGGCCACAACAGGGAAAGATATATGTGTTTTTTAAAATTATTTCTCAAAGGATCAGCACGATGCCTTCTTGATTTAACAGATCCTGCTCGCTTTTCAATATCACCCACAGCCTTGTACAAAAAAACGCTAGTAATAAAATAACATGTTGAAATATTAAAATAGCCCATCAAAAAAAACAAAAGAAAGCTAGACATCATTTAGAATCTCCTCTTACAGCATTTCTTATTATACTAAGCAAATCATTGTCTGTTAAAGTAGGTGAATTTCTTTTTGTTTTTGTTTCAGCTATTTTTCTTTTTGTGTTAGGTGTGGTTTTTTTCTTTTTTGAATTATTAGAAATAAAAGCCGCAGTAGCTTTTGGTTTCTTTCTTTCAGAATTAAATGACTCTGCAATAACGTTTATTGATTGTCTAAAATCAGCCTTAAGCTTAAGAGGGACAAAATATCTATCATTTACAAACACTTCTAATCGTGTATCATATATCCCTTCTTTTAATATGTTTTTAAAAGAAGGCACAACAACAGAAACATCTCCTGAATCTGTAACGTTACCATCAAAAGAATATGACATCTCAGGCCCTTCTATCATAAATCTACAAAATGCATTTCCAGGTCTAGTTCCTTGTATTGACACTTTAAACTTAAGCTCATTATCATCATCCAATAAAAGATCAATTGAATTCATTTTCTACCTCACCCCTTTAATATTTTTAATCCTTTTATAATTATTTTATATAACTTGCTCTTTCTATAAGAAATTTCAGGCTGTTGAGATCTTACTGTTGTATTATTTTCTTTTAAAATTCTATAATTAGAAGTCACATTTTGAGAATTTTCAATTTCACGATCATTAACAGATAGAAGCAAAACACCTATTCTATATTCATCATATTTTTCTCTTAGCTTTTTTCTTATGGTGGTCTTGCCACCTCTAAAAATACTAACTGCTGCCTTAACAATCGCTGGGACCCCTCCGTATCCCTGTGTTACGATTTTCTGACTATTTCCAAATCCCCTTGTTACAATGGGAGACACAGACGGCATTATGCACTCCCGCTTACTCTCTCAAAAACATCCTCTACTGAAGCTACGCCTGCTGAGTCTTTAAGATCATATCGAGCTAGCTCAGAAGATCCATCCATTCCAAAGAATATCATTTGTTTTGCAGAAGAATCTATCTTCCACCTCCCTTCTGTCATCTCTCTAGTAAATTGTTCTGATGTATCAACAGTATCTAGTGCGTATTTTGAATCAACATCCCACACTATTGAACCACTAAACAGATTAGGAAGATCTACGCTAACTGCATACAACCCAGAAGCTGAAACGACTTCATACACTCCCGTCGTTGTTCGAGAAATATGTGTATTACCTTCTGAATCGTACACAGTATAGGAAACAGAGCCTTCTTTTCCTGCTTTGTTTTTTCCAAAATTTGCATTTTTAATTAAATTAATAGCCACTACTCACCATTCTTATCTTCGCTTAGCCTTATCTCTCTTTCTGGTATTGGTACTTCTCCAACTTTTCTTTTTCTTGGATCTTCTCCCTCTTCAATTTTACCTTCAATTTTATTTTTAAATCTTTCTTTTGCCTCAAGAGAATTTATAAACTCTTCAATTTTTTTATCTTGAATCAATGAAACATTGTTAATTGAATCAACAATTAATAGATTTCTTTTATATTGATCGGCTGTAGCGATTAAATGATTTTTTATTCCCGATATACATTGAAACAACATTTCTATCTGGTTAGAATCCTCATTATTTGAATATTCAATTATTTTAACTATAGACTCATCGATATACTTTAAAAGTGGTTCGGATAATTGTCTATGTAGTGAAAACTCTTTTTTTATTTTTTCAACATCTAGTTTGTCAATTTTTATTTTATCGTATGTTTCATTAATACTTTCTATTTTTTCGTCCACGATTGTCTCCTTTAATAATATAAAATTATAAATTAAATATAAAATTAGTAAAAAAAAGGGGCACCAAAAGGTGCCCCGTAAGATAAAAATTAAATAAAATTATTTAACAATTGTCTGAACAACGTCCCCGTTTTCAACTGCAAAGGCAAATTTAACATCAGCCTGTGTGTCATCGGATGCTGGAGCGTGATTAGCATCAAGAAGATTATAATCAACTGTCCCAGCAGCTCTTGCAGCCTCTGAACCAGAAACCATAAGCTGACCGTTAACAAAAATATCGACACCGTTATATCTGTTAGTATCAGCAATACCAGAAACATCAACATGAATTGCAACAGCTGTTCCTGCAGCAATTGAACTGGAAACGTTATAAACGTTTCTAGTTGGTACTAGCGATGCAGATCCAGATGTTATAACAACTCCGTTCCAGTACAGAGCACCAAGAACATTATAAAGCTTATTAGGCGTTGTAGTTGGAGCTGTTATTGGTGATAGCTCCAGTGGACAAGTTGAAAACAAGATGCTATCATTTTGATCTCCACCCTGAAGCGTGACACCACCGTTACCGCCATCGATATCGATAGAAGCATTGTTAGCAGTTCCACCAAGGACGTTAACACCGCCAGCTACAGCTTGAAGCTTTAACGCAGCAACGCCGGTACCAGCAGTATTTTTTACTGTTAGTGTCGAACTAGTTCCTGTTGTTGTGTTAATAAGAATACCATCGGCCTCATTAACTGAGGATGTGATATTAACATTACCGGTTGATGTAAGAGTAACGTCTGTACCGTCACCACTAACTGAGCTAGCAGTTCCGCCAAACTCAACCTTCTTGCCAGAGGCCATTCTCAATGAATCAGCACCGCCGTTGATCTGAAAAATCTCGGTTGAACCAGCATCAAGAAATTTACAATCTCCAGCCTGGGATGACAAGTCTAGCTTTAATCCTTGTGTACCCTGATGCTGGAAAGAAAAGTCTCCACCGTTTGCGTTGAGGTTCATATCACCAACAGAGGATGATAAGATAGAGTTACCGCCAGATCCAGAAATAATCCAGAAAGATGTTCCAGCAGAACCGTCAAGAATCTCCATCTGTCCGCCAGCACCGAAAGCTACAACGTTATTTGTACCTGCAACCGTTGCAATCTGAGCTGCTGATTTAACAACAACATCGCTTGCTCCAAAGTCGCCACCTTGATCAGTACCGTCACCGATATATCTGGTAGCAGCACCAAATTCCATGTTATAGCCTGCATCCATTCTAGTGTTTGCAGCACCAATTGCAATTACATCTGTTGCTGTTGCAGAGTTGTAAGTTATAGTAGCTCCGCCTGCATTCCAGTTGATAACACCACCATCAGCAAGGAAGAGATCTGACCAACCCGTTCCACTAACACCGAGAGCAGCACCGTCATCAGCACTTGGCTTGACGTTTCCGCCACCGGCCTGAATAGAGACATCGGCAGCAGCAACAATCTTAATGTCGGTATCCTTCTGGATATAATCAGTGCTAGGTGCACCACCAAAACCAATCTTGTTTGTGCTTTCCATGACCCAGTCACCACCGTCAACTTGAAGTTCGTTTGCTGCATTGGTAATAGTCATATCACCACTGTCCCAATTGATAACACCTGCATCTGCAAGGAAAAGATCTGACCATGCTGTTCCGGCAACGCCGAGAGCAGCGCCATCATTAGCAGAAGGTTTGACGTTTCCGCCGCCAGCATTAATTTCAACATC
>NYZO01000018.1 GCA_002687185.1 archaeon
CCTAAGATGTTGACAATAAGACTTAAACAATGCAGGACGTTTTTTTGTTTTCTTCTCTAAATATTTGAGATGTTTTCTGATACTGATCGTGTTGCTACTAATGTGTATTTGAACAGGAAAATCTAAGCTGTTTAAGAACTTTTGAAATCCAATTAGTATACCTTGTTTTTCTTGTTCTTGTTTAAGCATAAAGTTAAGCGGAGTTACTTCTAAAACCGCAAGTTTAGTCTTAGACGTTTGAACAACATTGCCTTTAATTTGTTGAATATCTACGAGTTGTTTTAACCGTTGTGTATTAACTTTAACTTCTTGATTCAAAAGATACTTTGTAACGTTCATAACGTATTTCTGTCCATCAAAAAATATTAAGAAAAGCGCAACGCAAACAAAAAACACAGAAAGAGATCCAGAAAAAGGCAGAGAAAGTCCGCTCTTAAACACTAAAAAAAACACAATCAAAAAAGTAGGTGCAGCATACACTAATTGAATCAACGTTAACCCAAACACTATTTTCTCTTTGTGTTGAAGTTGCGGAGGAATGTCATAAGCCATTATGCAGCAACCATCGCAATATACTTAGCAGTTTGTTTCAAATCGTCTTTAAGTGAGTAAGTAGTAGACCGTGTAAAAGCAAACTTAAACGTCCACCAAAGTGTATAATTAATCATAAAAAAACAAACAATCATAACAATGACTTGAAACCCTACAAATATAGGAGCATCAATCAATAAAGAACAACCAAGAATAATTAACAGATCAAAGAAAGTAACAAAAATTAAACAACCTAACAAGTTCAAAATAAACCGTCCATGGTCACGCAAAGGCGGAAACGTATACAAAAACAATCCTATAGGAAAGAGCACAATACCAAGACTAATCAAAATATATCTAAACCCTAAGAGTAACGTAGTAAAGATAAGTGTAAACAAATAAATCCCAGATAAAACAAGTTCTAAAGCAATGTTATCAAACGTAAACAAAAAGAATTCTGGATCGATTAAAGAAAGAATAGCTTGGTTCAAAACACTATTGATGCTCAAAGCAAGTTCATACACAATAAACGAACCTTGAATCAAAACGATCATAATTAACAAATTCCGTAACAGTGTTTTCGCTCTAAATCTCTGCACAGGGTTAGCATGAGTAAACAAAAATAAGTATCCTGCGTAGATAAATAAAAAGATGTAAAAAAAACTTAGGATATAAGTGACCACTGCCCAAACATGTCCAAACGGTTCAATAGAAGGTTCGGCAATTAAAAGTGACTGTATAAGGGAAAGTAAAGGCAAAAGTGGAGCGTTAAAAAGTCCTAGAAAAAAAGAATGAAGTGCTTGGGTAACACAGTCTCCAATAGTAAACCAACTACACTCAGGTTCTCCGTGTTCACTCGCAGAAACTAACGGTAAAAAAAGAAAAAGGAGCAGCAATAAAGCCACTCCAAAAAGTTTTGTTTTCATGGTCACTATCCAAACAACGCTCCAACAATAGCTGGCGCAGCCCATATGATGATGAGACCTATCACTACACCTAAGACCATGTTTTTTGCACGTTGTTTCTTTGCTTGCTCTCCCCCTGCTGTTACAAACGTAACTCCTGCAAACACAAGCATTAACACTCCGGCAACAGTTGTTCCATACTTAACAAAGTCATAGACTTTCATAACAGGCGCCAAGATCGCATCATATTCTGCTTTCTCTTCGTCTGACAGTTCTTTGTCAAAGTCTGGCTCAGCTACTACCAAAGGCAATGCTAAGAGTACTAACAGTGCCAAAACAGGCAAAAATCGTTTCATACCTTATACCTCCCCTCCCATGTTGTGTTTCGAATGAGAGAATAACGTGCGGAAAGCGGAGAACGTAGGGTCTAATGGTTTGTCTTGTTTTAGAGGTAATGGTGGTCTAACTTCTTCTATGAATTCTGGTACTTGTAAGGTTGGTTTTTTGGTAGTAATTACCCTTGGTTTTGACGAGAGTTTGATAACTAAATACGTAAATACAATACTTTCTGCTACTATTGAACCTACAAGTATTCCCGTTATAGTTAACACGGTAGATACTCCTTAACCTTTCCTGTAGAATTAATGCAAACATGGCTATTCGATAGATTTTTTTGCGCAATCCTACAAGTTGATACTATTAAAGATTGATAAGTAACAACGTAGCCTAAGGAAATAAGGTCTCGAATTAGTTTATCTAAAACAAAACCATCACATCGTGCTAAAACACCTAGTGCTCGCGGAGTCTTCCATTGATCATATTCTTTGAGTACTTTTTTCAACTGCCGTTTGGGATAACGATACTGATGAAACTCTTTACAAGTTTTACAGAAACGCTTCTCGTTTTTCTCGAGTTGTTTTCCACAAGTCTTACATTTTCGCATAACACCTTAAAAATTAAGATTCTACTAAAAGGCGATTGACCAAAATTACGGGTGTGGTACGGGTTATTTGCTTTTAGGTAATTATAACTCTATTTAGCACTTGTATTTTTATACTAAGAATTAAGCTTTCATACTATCTTATCAATTTTTTGAGGGTGGTAAATTAATTTTATAATCTCTGTTCTAATATCTTCAAGCCTTTTCAACAAACGAGTGTGGTATTCAAAATCTTTTTGTTTCAAAGTTAAAATATATGGGTTTCTTGCCGTGTCTGGATCATTATTAGAATAAAATTCTTGGGCAAGAGTTATCAACCAATTAATTTCTTCAGTCTCGTTTTTTAATGAAATCAAAGATTCTTTTAGGGATTCAGTCTCATATCCTCTGATTTCATAACTCAGATTCGTGACATAAAACTCAGCATTTAGTAGATGAATTAAGGAAAATGGAACTACAGGAGGAGATTTACTTATTTTCTCAATTTGTCCTAGTCTGTCCCGGGAAACACATCTCCGTTGAGTTTCTATACTTCTAAGTAAATCTATCTGTTTTCTCTCTTCTCTCGTATTAGTTAAGTTTTCTTTTCTTTTCTCAAATCTCCAGTTTATGACTCCACCTACCAAAGCACCGAGAAGGGCAGCAAAAATAGCAACTATCGTTGCAACTAAGATATTCCGTTGGGAATCATCGATAGCCACTTGTGCTAGTTCAATAGATTTTTGCGCTAACTCAAGAGATTTTATGGTTTCTTTAGAAACAACTTTGAATTCAGGAGAGGTATCAATATTTTGATCATCTAATACACTCAAGCTATATTGTCCTGCCTGGGAGCCTGTTATGTCTTTTTCTTTAAGTTGATGTTGAATTCTCCATCTGCCGGGTGAATTTAGGCGAAAAGTACATGGTCGAATTGGATTCTTATCCGAATCTTCAAATGAGTAAGGTTTTTTAGATCGATCCACCCTAGGGCCAACATAATCAATTCCATATGTCTCATCTGATTCAAGAGGGCGGATCTCAATCCCATTTAGACAAAAAGTTCCTCGATCGACCTGTTCTCCTTGGGGATTTGTTATATCAATGTCTAATATCTGAGTTTTTGATTTACATTTAGCCTCATTAGTAACACGTAGTTTCCACAGCATCATATGATCGTCTTCTTTAAATGTTGGTAATTGATATTTTGAGAACTGAGAACGATTATTTTCATCAAGTGCTTTAAACTGCCAAACAATAAAAAATTTTTCATTACAACTATCATCAGCATACGATAAAGGTAAGATTATAAGCAAAACTACAAAAAACAGAAATATTTGATGTTTCATAGAAATCTTTTTTAGAACAGAGCTATAAAAAATTATTTATTGGAGAAAAGTCAATGGATTGATAACTCAGAGAATTTTTCGGTATACAGAATCTTAGCTAAGTAGTCACACAGAATCTAACATCACAGTAAAATGACGAAGGATCCCTTCTTGTTCCCTACAAAAAGTTAAGAAAAATTGTTTATAAAATCATTAAACAGGGAAAGGTTCATAATACCAACCTTGATCACCTGGGGCCCAAATGTATGAAAAAGGTAATAGTTCGTGTTCCCATCCAAACTTATCAATTATAATAACTTCAATTTGTACTTGTAAATTGACGATTGTTTTTGGAATTTGTTTATTTTTAGACAGATTATTTGGTAAATTGAAAAATCTAGGAGGGATGCTCGCCCCTGTATTCGCGTTTAAGTACCAACATTTTTTACTCCCATATTCACCATCTTTAAATTTATGTAAGAGACACTTGTCATGATAAACAGAAAAAGTTGTTTTAAGCTTACAAGGTAAGTATTGATGTAGATTCCTAATAATGAATCTAGCTTTATTATACTCTTTTGGATCTATGCTTATAATTTCGAGTTTAATCTTTGGTAAATATGGGGAGGTGTATTTATCATAAATGTGGTTCCTTCTCATTTTTAATTCTTCATATTTATATTTTAATCCTTTAGGGTGTTCATCATTATACTGTGCTACTTTTGCATGGCAATCGAAACATAAAGGAATTGCATTGTCAAAATTACTCTTACCACCCTTGCTAACAGGTATAATATGATGAATTTCAATATTTATGGAACATTGTTTATCGCATAGGCAACAATGTCGGTCACAACATTGAAGCGCTTTAAGTTTATCTTTAGATGAAAAATTGTTTTTCCTAGACATCGTGGTTAATTGTATAATATTTAAATAATAAAGATTTCTAAATTGAAATTGAGATCGGAGATCCTTTGTCTAGTGTAATGTTTTTACTGCTTATTTAATTGTATTATTAGCTCAAAGGTTAGTTTTACTAACATCGTAAATTCGATAAGTATTGCGAGGCCAAGTAAGACCGCAAATCAATTTCCAGGATTTTTATGATTTGTGTAAGCTACAAATAATGTCCCAGAAATTCCTCCTATAAGGCCAGCAAATACCACATTAAATGACTCAAAAAAAGTTTTAAGCATGGATTATAGATTCTGTTTATAGTCTAAAATTTTTCTATACTAAAATACTACTTTTCCACAAGTCTTACATTCTCGCATAATATCTTAAAAATTAAGATTCTACTAAAAGGCGATTGACAATTGGTACGGGTGATATGTTACTTCTTCGCTTGTTTCCACAACTGATCAAAATATTTTTTATATACGGCTACTGCCTCTTTATTTCGATTTAAAATTGCACGCAATTTTTTCTCAGTATAGAGAAAAGTAACTACCATATTGTCTGATAAAGAAATACAAGCTGGTCCTTGAATTATTTGATCGAGATAACGCACAGAAAATTTAGTCTTCCCCTTGATTCTAGACTTGAAATATTCTCTTGTTAATTTATCCTCTACCGCAACAATTCGGCAAGATATTTTCTTCTTAATTCTCTCCATATGCCATCCATTACTGAATTCAACTGTATAAACATCAGATAAATCTTTACTATAGCCAAATCCGATGAATTCTTTTGTCTCTTCTAATAACTCTATAAAGGCTTTTTGTATTCCTTTAGAACCAGAATAAATCTTCACTTCTCGATCCCATATTGTATAAAAAAAAGCTCTATTATTTTCAGCGATTTCCTTACTTCTGATTAATACAGCTACTGGGTAATCTCCCCACATAATTAACAGTGTGAAACTACCGAAAGTAAAGTTTGATGTAACATCTTTTTCTTCTTCTGAAAGTAAACCCGACTTTGCTAATGTCAATGTTACGTTTTCACTACTTAAGATTCTCATGTGAATCTTTTTCTTAATTCGCCTCTGATTCCAAATCCTAAAATGTGTAGGCATCTTTCGTTGAAAACACTTCAGAGTTCCATGAAGGTAAATGGTATCTTTAGAATTTAACATTAAGTTTAGTGCCGTTTTAACTCCTTTACTACTAGAATATACCTCTACTTTAGGACCTAGAATTAATGGTCGCTTTAATTTTTTAAGCTCTGGCAGGATTCCTTGTATCCTTTCTTCTCTTTCTTTTAAAATTGATAGGAGTTGTGATGGATTAGCTGCAATAAAATATTTTTTGTAATCTTTAATAATGAAGCTAACAAGACCGAAATCGCTTAGCTTTTTCAAGCGATCATAGGTGAATGTTCGGTTCTTTCCGGTTCTTTTAGAGACTTCGCTTGCAGTTGATTCGCCAAATTCTAATAAGTTAATGTATACTTTAACTTCTGCATTAGTTAATCCAAACTCTTGTAATACTTTCTCTTTACCCATAAAGGAAAGATTGAATCCTAGTTTATAATACTGTCGTTTTAAATTAAGACAACATACCTTAATAAGGCGTTGTAATTGTTAAGTTACACATGGGGACAATGAAGCTAAGGAATTATCATCGCCGAACACCTGAACAAGTTTTGAGAGCTGTAGAAGTGTTTCGTCTTTACCATGATTTACTTCATGAACAAGTACAAAAAGGTAATATCAAAAGCTCTGTAGATAGAGGCGCGTTTACTCGCCCACAAGAAGTATTATCGGATGAGATATTAGATTTATTAGGCAAAGATCGAAGAAGTAATTCCTATGCATATGGTCCAGAGAAGGGGGATTTCGATGTAAGAGGAAAAATAGCAGATTTAGAAAATACAAAGCATGGTACATCTTATACTCCAGATCAAGTTGCTATGATGCCAGGTGCGTGGGCAGGGTTAGAATTTGTACTACAAGAAGTTGTTGGTCTACAAAGGGGAAAACTCTCAAAAAGAGAAATAGCCGTTATTGGGCCAACTCTCTACCAAATGTTCCATAGTCCCATCCATTATTTAGGAATGAACATTATTGCTTATGATTTTACTGTTCTAGAAAAGAGTAGCGTCCCATCAAAAGAAGATATTGATGAAATTTTAGATAATAATCCTAAAGCTATTGTTATTTCCAATCCAAATAATCCTGACGGCAAATACATTTCTAATAATGTTCTAAAACATACTATAGAAAGGTGTGAAGAACAAAATACTTCTGTCATTATTGACGAGATGCAAAATTGTTTCCCTACCACTGAAATCGATGAATTAAGATATGGTGAATGGATTCAGAAACCTCATGTGATTCGAGTAGATAGTGCATCAAAAAGATATGCGCTAGCAGAGTATAGGGTGGGGTGGGTTATTGCTGATGAAAGTGTACTGGGGGATAGGGTGCATGGGATTGTTGGAAGAATGAGTGGGATTATGGGGAATGCACCTCGTGCAGCCAATACGGCATTAATGAGGATTATGCAGTATGAATTAGACAAAATTGATCGTGAATATGACTTTCTTAAAGAATCAAAAAAAGAATTGCTTCAAAAAGAAAAATACGTTCTTAAAAGGTTAGAAGATATACCCAGAGTAAAGAGAATTATCGCCCGTGATGCATGCATAAATCTCACTTTTCAAGTGGATTATCCTGGAACTGACCTGGATCTCGCTATTGATTTGATGGACAAAGGAACTCTTATTATGCCAGCGTGTGGATACGGATATGATGCAAAAGATGTTGTAATGAGGTTTACATTCGCCGAGCGGTATGGTAAACTTGAACAAGCTTTAGATTGTTTAGAAAATGTTTTAACATAATATTGAAAACAAGTAAAAAAAAAGAAATTTATTTATAGTTGGTTCCGTATCTAACCCGTAATTATGTGTGAAATAATGTAGGGCACTCCATCCGCGCTAGGACCTCCTCCGGTGGCAGATTTTATAAAGGCGATTGACCATACATACGGGTGTACTACGGGTTATTCGGTTTTTCAATAAATTTATATAACTCAATGAGTGAATATCTAAAAGCGATGAAATCGAAAAATTATTTGGTTATTGGAATCATTGTTATTTGGGGTCTTTTTGTTCTTAGTGGGTGTGTTAATGAGAATGAGATTCTAATACAAAGTTATTCTTATAGCTACAAAAAGGATATTTCGTCACATCAAATTAGGGGTATTTGGGAGACATTATCTTTTAAATATGAAAATACAGAATTCAC
>NYZO01000019.1 GCA_002687185.1 archaeon
ATTTGGAGAATAAAAAATGAAATTCTTATTTGGCCTTTTCGATATTTTCCAGCCGGGTATCGATCTTATTAAAGCCATTGTTCATCGTGGTAATAATCGAATCAACCTGCCGGGTCTGTTCCTGTTGGTGCATATTAAATATTTCCTTCTCAACTTTTTTCTCGATCTCTTTTGTGTTCGTTGCCTGTTGATTCCGCATCGTACCCCACGCAATACCAACTAACAATATTGCCGCACCAAGCATATACACAAGATGTACTAATTTCAATTTGCCCGTACTCCCATTTTCGTTTGGCATAGTCAAAGTCCCTTCTCAAAGATTAAGTTACTGGTTTTTCGTGGTACGCAACATTGATCGTAGTGTTCGGCCCAAAGTTCAACGTACCGCCAAAGTAATGTAGCTGTGCTGTATCGGTATCAACAACGCCGTATCCGTTGCCGAGCTTTAAGGTGCTCCCGGCAAACATATACAATTCGTCCGTAGCTGCCGTTCCAAGCCTCCGGGTATGTAGATTGTTTACTGTTGCACTTGACGCATCAAGCGTACCTCCAAACGCCCACATATCCTGTATGAACGCCAAATCTTCGTCCGGGTTCCAATTAAACGTACCGCCATGCAAACGTAAGGCGATAATATCCAAATCGGCTAAAGCCAAGGTATCTGCCCGTTCTGTTGTAGCTTCATTAACATCACCCAAATCATCTGTATCTGTTGCATTGTCTCTAATGTTTACATTGTTATCAAAATCTCCCGCCGTAACATTCATGTAATAAAATCCCGCCGCATCATTCGCTGTATAATCCCCGGACGTAAGAACATGAAAAAAATGTGTAGCCCTTCCAGTGTCGCCCGTTTCCCTTATGGCCTGTTCAAATGTCGGCTCTACCGCACCACTATCAAACCCGCACTCCGATAATAGCCAACCAACATTAGTAGCGTCGCCATCTTGCCCCTGTTCGTCCTGAAACGCCCCGACAACACTATCAAGATAAATAAACCCGTACATATCGGCACTTGCCCAACCAGTACCCCCCAATACCTCAATCCCAACTATTGTACCTGTCGCTCCACTTGTTGCACCTGTCAATGTATCACCAACAACCGGCTCATGCGTATCAGCCACTTGTGAAAATGCGATTGTTTCAAGTTCTCTGGTAAAGGTTGTTGTACCGTTGTGCATTTCAAACGTATTTATTTTGCTATCGCAAGTCAAAGTGCCATTATGCATATAGATATTCATAAACGTACTTGCTTTTGCGTCTTGACATTCCGGGTCAATCGTAACAACTACATTGCTTGCTGAATCATTAACGGGTGATATACGCAAGTTTGCAACGTTACATCTTCGCCGTATTCGTAAAGTACCCTGTACCGCAAGCACTTCTGTTATCTCGGCTGTATCTGCTCCTGAATTTACATCGCTCGACAAGAACAACGAACCTGATCCGGTGTTCATAATTACTTGATCTATGTCGCTATCGGTTTCGTTATCTGCGGCTGATACTTCAAGGTACATATTGCCCGTACCTTCAAAGATAACCATATCAGCAGCACAATGTAACGGTTCCCACATCGTACCAATATTGCCGGTGTAGGTTGCCTTGACATGGATTAAATCGTATGTATCCCCCCCGGTATCGCCACGTGCGATATTAGCAAGGCAATCGTAAATCGTGCCTTCGCTGCCTGAAACAGTTGAGCCTCTGCCATCAAAGATAATTATATCATCGTTTACCGGAACCGTATCGGCACTCCAATTTGTAGTCGTTGCCCAATTTGTCTGATTGGGGTTTGCCGTGCCGCCTTCCCAATATCTAATAGCCATTGTAATTCTCCATTAAAATCTAACCTGTATATTCCGTTAAATCGACCAAACTGGCTGCCGACCATTCACTTTCATTCAAATTATTTGATAAATCTCTGGTCTTTACTCGATACCCCCAAAGCCGGGCCTGTTCAAGTACCGCCGCCATCTGCGTATCACTACCAATAGTAAAATCAAAACTGTTACCTGTTTGCCATACCGGGTCTTCCGGTGCATTATTCGCACCGTTAAAAACATACCGTTCACCATTGTTTTCGTAATCTTCAACCTCTACGCAGACCCCGGCAACGTGCCACTCTTTTAACTCAACATTGTTTACGTCAAATATCCCGGCCTTTGCATTATAAACGTAAGGCTCTGTTGTCCAGAACGGCTCCGGCTCCGGGGCGTTTAAATCTGCAAGCGGCTCCGGTAATTGTATTGCTCCGGTATAATCACGTACCCAAACCGATGAAGGATAACTGCACCAATCCGTTAAGTCCGCCCACATCTCCGAACCGCTACCGCCAATTATTAAACCGACTTCGCCCCGGGATACTCCCCCAACTTCATCAACAACCGGAACCCAATAATTAGGGTCGGTTTGAATATATAGATAAACTGTATTGGCCCCGATAACCGGGGCCGAACCCGCTAACGTATTCCAAGATACTAACGCTAACTGTTCTGTATTAAGTTCCCAATCAACCGTTACACTCCAATTCTCGTTGCCGATTGCACAACTACCTACTGTATAAGTTTCTTTGTTGCCATGCCCGCCAAACTTCGGCCCGGCATAAGACAAACGAATAATTAAATTCTTCGCAGCCCACGCCGCTTTTTCTTCTGTATCGCAAGTTAACGTTACCGATAATCTACTGTACCTGCTACCCAAAGGAGAAGGAGTCCAAACAGGCGGATTAAAAGGTGGTGCCGTATTTTGAAAATAGCAAACATGGATACACTCATCGCCTTCTGAATCATAATCCCTATCATCACTTAAAAGCCAACTCTTAACTTTTGCATAAATACCTGCCAGCGTAGACGATGAACCTTGATCGTAAGCATCAAATACATTGTCTGTGTATGCATCTTGCGTGTCGGTAGTCCAACTTATACCCGACACCTTCCAAACTGTTACCGTTTTTAAAGCCGCCCGAATATCTGTCAACTGAATTAACCGGGGTATATATTTTGCAGTATCATCGCTGGTATCAATCATATCGTGCCGTATCAAAGCTCCGTTTTCATCTTCGCTGTAAAACATCGGATCGTGCCGCTCGGAAATTATTTGGTCGTAGCTCATATTTATCGGGTCGGTAACGCCATCACTAAGCGGAGTTTCTCTTGAAAACTCACTACCAAAATTAAAATATTGTTTACGATCATACAACCCGTTTGAGTTTTCACTTATCCCGTTCTGCCAGTAGCCATACTTTGCTTTCCAATCTTCAATTATATCTTTCATAAAATGGTTGCCCCATTCGTCAAACGCAAGAGCAATATCGCTTGCCGGTAGTGCTGTCTTTTGAACTACCCACGCCAAGTAATTCGGGTCTTGATCGTCATGGAAAAATATGTATTGAAAATAATCAAACGGCTCTGCGTCATTTACTAAATGCCCGGGCGGAAATATCTCATCATCGTTTGTATCTGTCAAATTGCCCGGCCACATCATTACCGAATCAACTAAAATGTTTGGGGCAAAACTATGTGCAACCGGCGATACCCGGTCTGAATTTCTCCGGCCCGCCGAATGTTTCCAAGTACGCCGCCACGTTGCCCGGGGTACATATTTATAATACCCTGTTGGCGGATCTGCCCCGGGATCGCCAACCTCTGTAAGTGCCCCATCAGCGTCATAACAAATATCTATCGGTATAAGCGGGTATGTCAAATCTAAATACCAATCATACGAATCGATCTGCTTTAACGCCCATTCAAACCCGCTACTATTAGCACCCCAGTACGGATCACTTATAGGAACTAACGCCGGTTGATTAGGAGTTGCCCCCGGCCAATCTTTTGTCTCGTCATATACACCCGCATACTTTGCCCCGGTCGGATCGTTTACCGTTAGCCAGTTTGCTTTGTATTCATCATTCGGTACTGCCGACCATAAGCTATCCGCATCATCATCAAATTCGTGTGCCTCTAAAATATATTCTGCGTGGGCTTGATAAGATTCACTATCCAACTTTTTGCAATAACTAAGTTGTGAGCCTCCATTACCAACAGGGGGCGGATAATATACATCACCGCTCGGCTCCCCCGTTCTATAACGGTAAGTATTCCTTGAATGTCTGCTCGGTGTTTGCGGTGATTGTGCGGGTAAGGTTGAAGTATGCAGCGTCCCGATCTGATCTGTTAAGTGTTCCTTTTCCAAGCTAACCTTATCTTTGTACTGCCAATCGTAATCATCGGTAATCGTATAATGAATTGGCACAAGTTGTTCTTTCGGGTCTGTCTGTTTCGGCAGCCATTTATAAGCATCGGTAACAATCCAATACGGGGCTTGTACTATTTCTTCATCTGCAACCCTGCCGTTTGTCCACTTAACTATTTTGCGTAAAGAGTTTCGATCCCAATGGTGGTACTTGTTATCATTGACAGCAAGCACCCAAGCATCATTTTGAAAGATACCGTTTGCTCTATCAGCCGCAGACGGTGGGGTTATCGGGTCTATGCCGTTGCCCCCTTTTAGTTGCCAGTAACTCATCTGCGTATACATCGTCCAGAGTTCCCCGTCATACCACAACTTCCACTCTCCGGGGTCAAAATATGATAAGCGTAAGTATGGCGGATCATTGTCATTGTATCCGTTATCATCAAATCCAGCCGGGGGTATGACGGGTAATAAATCAATCAAGTCCTGATAATTTGCATACCCGTCTGTCAAGGTAAGATTGCCAAAGGTATCAAGCGGAGCTTCCCCGGCAGTTGATCCGGCCCGGGGGTAATTCAATAACCAGATTCGTTTTCGTATATCTTCCCAGTGGTAGTGCGTAATCTCCACCGTTGTCGAATCGTCCCAATCTGCTTTCTCCCAATAGCATTGAGTTGTCATGCGTACACCGCCATAAGCCGCCCGGTAGTTTCTCGTATCCGCATTGAAGCGTTTACCGATGAACCTAAATAACTAAGCGTTTGAAAAATCCAGTATTCTAAAACGCTGTTACGCTCTTTTTGGATCATCGGTATAATATCGGTAGTTTGAAACCAAGGGGCGTAATCTCTAAAGTCAACCGCCGTTGTATAGTCCGCCCCTGATTCGCTTTCCGTTGCTATGCCAACAGGTACAACTTGTTGCAGTTGCTCCCAAAATGAAGTGTTAGGCGGTTTGTTTAATACGTTTGCAACGTGCCCGGCTGGGTTATTATAAATGCAGTTGTACTCTATATTGTCAAGTATAACAGAAGCCCCAAAATGATAAGTTAAACCTGCTGTCCAATCTTCTGCCGTTCCTACCCCCAATAACCTTACCGAATAATTTGCTATCCCATCGTTAGGCGGATCTGCCGCCGGGTCTGCATACGCAAGTGTAGTTACTACTGTGCCCCAAACAATTCTACTCGATGTATTTGTACCCTTCTGCCCGATGATCTTAATGCCGTCATTGCTATCTGTTATCCTGATTCCATTCGACCCGCTCATATTACTCAGGATATTTATTTTGCGAATCAGTTTATTTAATACCATCGGTGTTACGTTTGTACCTAACGGTAACTCTGGCACTCTTTCTATCATCGTACCGCCCCTAAAATATCGGGGTCTATTTTGGCAACGTTCATGTCAATCAATAAATTCCCAAAATTTGTTTTGCGGTATAAATTATGCTTTAATCCATAAGATACATTCCAACTGTTTTTATGGTCGGCTGTAACGGATTCATACTTATTGTCTGCTCCTAAAACAAAAGTAAAAGCATACTCCCAATTATTAAAGCCAACCATCGTTATCGGGCAACTTAACAAAAGCCATACTTCGGCCCCATCTTCAAATTCGGCATATTTAATTAAGGGATTCGTTGATTGTAATACTCTATTTAACCAGTGGCTAACAAGGTTCACCGTTCCAACGGCATCTGCGATTGTACTCGTAAATAGTTTTGAAGCATATACTTTTAACGTCCATGAAAAAGCTGATGTTTCTTTGTATAAATCGGGCACATCTTCCGCAGACATATCGGTTGGTATATTCGTTTGGTTTTCCCAAATCTCCTTCCACGATTTACCTTTTTTGTCTACGGTATCAAAATATCCTGCTGTTAC
>NYZO01000020.1 GCA_002687185.1 archaeon
CCTATATATCCGTCCACATGCACCCCTACATCAAGTTTAATTGTATCAATGGATTGGACTTTTGTCTGGTCTCCAGGCAGCGGTGTAAAGTGTGCGGCCCCTGTATTAAGCGACATGTTTATAGGGAACGCTAACTGTCCGCCAAGCGCTTTAATTTTTTCTTCAATTTTGAGTGTAGCATCAAACAATAATGTATCTTCTTTGAGTATAGTTATGCCATATTCTAATGCTTGCACTGCTATTTTTCCTGCTTTCCGATATGACTTGAATTTATCGCCATCCATCTCTGTCTATTTTTGTTCTTGCTTTATAAATGTTCGTCTAGGCTCTTGAGCAGCAACAAACCCATCAAGTTGTCCGTTTAAGTTGACATCGACTGGTTTGAATAAGAATGCATCATCTACATCGAAGTAACCGCATCTAATCTTATCTAACGGAATTTGACATCTTTTAGCGAGCATTAGCGCGTAATAATAAGTTTGTGTCGTTGCATACTTTTCTTTTTTGGCGTTTGGTTTATAGTCCCAAATCCAAAGGTTCTCATTCTCCACACGAATAATATCTATGTGTCCTGTTAAATTCCCGTCAATGAACGGTAACGTTTCCTTTTGCTCGACCCACAGTGGCACTTCTAGCGCAACTGTTTTTGGGTCATGGAGTAATAAAAACTGTTGTACTTTCTCGTGATTGGACCGTATATTTTGGCTATACTCTTCTAACCCAAGCTTTGCAAACTCCGACATTTCGTGCCCTTTGACATGCACTGGATCAACACCAACCCTAAATTTCAAGACTGACGACCGCGGCCCTGAGAAGAAATATTCATGCGGACAGTTCTGTATTACTCCTAAACAATATTCATAGAAGTTTTTCTGATTTTTTTCTTTTTTTAGCCGAGTAGTATTACATTGGTAATGGTAAATTACTCCGTGTTGTAGGTGTGTTTGTATGATCACTCTCTTCCCTCTTTAAAAAATAAGTTTAGTTAAAACTTAAAAATCTTCTGGTTATTCTCAAACAGGATCATAATTCTATTGAATCCAGATCTAACCCTGGAAACGCAAAATAGTTTTTATAGTAGCAACACTGTTTGAATCGATCCATGCAATAAAGTTGAAGTTCTGCCACTCCTTGCCTTGCACTAACGATTTGGTTCAATTTAGGCTCACTTCCAATCCCACCACCACAGTAATAGTAAAACTCACCTTCTTTTTGTAAATACTTACATTTATCTTTCAAATCAATCTCGACGTCTTCAATAATAGCTCTTTCAGCGTCTATAACCAGCAAATCTAAATTAATTCTCATACGAATCAAATCAAAAAGAATGATATTATAAGAATATATATCCTCTATCTATACACGTGTTTGTCACTATTAGGTTCGTGAACGTATACAAGTTCAGCTGTACCTTTCAAATGAGTATGTTTAATTATATCAAACGAGACTTGAATTCTTAGTCCAGGATGTTTGTCCTCGAATATATCTTGTTGAGTATTTGCAATTAAATCAATATCAATTCCGACTAAATCTGAACGAAATGTAACAAGTCTCCCAGGTCCATCACAACTTCCGAACTCAGATAATTCTCCATATTCCATCTCAAAGATCTCATCCGGTTTTGGGCCTGTATATCTAATATAAGCTCCAACTCCGGCCATACTAATTTGATAAGATTTATCTCGTACAAAAGGAACCGCAATCATACTTCCAGGCGTCAATTTAAACTCAACTTTATTTTCCATAGTTTCAATCAAATATTAAGCCTATTTTAGCCTTTAAAAATACCATGTTTCCTCACATATTTGAAGACAGCAAGATTTATATATATTTGAGGTAAACAACCCTATAATGAAAAAAAGGGGTCAAGTAGCCATGGAGTTTTTAATGACCTATGGTTGGGCGATTATAATAATTCTATTAGCAATTGCAGCTTTATGGTTACTTGGAGTGTTTAGCCCTTCTGTATCTACGGTTTGTGAGATAAGCGCACCTTTCAGCTGCCAGGACGTCATTATTAACAAAGATTCAATAAGTTTAAAATTAGGCATTAGCGGCGGAGACAACCAAGGAAGTATCTCAAGCATCCTGATAAACGGACAAACATGTACTCTCCCTGCAACGTACAGTTTAAGTACCAATCAATTAATTGATGTAACATGTTTTGGTCTTTCTTTAAAAGAAGATGAAAAAGTAACCGGTGAAATTAGCACTACCTACAAGACACCTGGTGGATTAACTCATACAATAGATGGTAGTATCAGTGGTCTTGCAAACAACAAAGAGGCAACAAGTTGTTCAGAACTGCCCTTTGGAAAAGACGGATTATATTACGTTGATATTGACGGTAGTGGACCTTTGGTTCCTATTCAAGTATACTGTGATATGACTACAGACGGTGGTGGCTGGACCATGCTCATGCGTATTGAGGGAACAACTTCTACTCATGTGACTGACAATAACCAGTTCGGTCCAACTCCTTGTTCACCTACTTCTACAACATGCAAACTAAGTACAGTTACAATAAATGATTTCATCAAATCTAAAGCCACTCAAATCTTTGAAATAAGGCCTGACAAATCTAATTTTATTAGTTGGTACGTACGTGCTGCAAGCGACACTGAAGTGTGGCCTACAAACCTTGAATGTAACAATCGCGATAATTTAATCGGCAACTCAAACGAAGCATGGATCTTAACATCTTATGAGAAATTATTGGACGCAGAAGCGGGTACTAATGGCGACCTGGGTGACTATACTTCGATAACTCATTATTATCCTACTCCTTACGCAGATCAACAACTTTTCTTCAGAGGTGGTAGTGCTAACGGCATCCGTGCAAATTCTGCTTGGTCAAGTGGCGGTCACGTTGATAACGAACCAGCAACACTTTGGGTACGCACTGTTAGTTCTTAATATTAGATTAATAATTTTTCTAATAAAGCCATCCTAACATACAATCCGTTCTCAGCTTGTTTAAAATAAATAGCACGTTTATCTTTATCAAT
This sequence comes from archaeon, assembly GCA_002687185.1. GTDB lineage: Archaea > Nanobdellota > Nanobdellia > SCGC-AAA011-G17 > GW2011-AR20. Next base: position 3,009 of record NYZO01000020.1, read on the forward strand.
GGACATAGGTAACTCATTAATCCTTGGCAACGGATGCATGATAACTGCTTTTTGATTGAGTAACGTCAACTGTTTTTGATCAAACACGAACAGATCTTTAACATAGTTGTATTCTTCAATTGACTTGAATCGTTCTTTTTGTACACGTGTTAGGTACAATACATCAACCTTTGACAAGACCTCTTTAAGTTCAGCATTTTCATGTACTACCAATCCATTCCCCTCTAAACGTTTTTTAAAGTCGTCAGGCAACTCTAAATCTTTTGGCGCAATTGCATACACTGTAACATTATAGTTTGATAGAAGCTGTAACAGCGAATGCACGGTTCTTCCATACAGTAAATCCCCAACAACTGCGATCGCGAGCCCATCTAGTTTTTCAAAATGTTCAACCATAGTATATACATCAAGTAATGCTTGCGTTGGATGCTCGTTTGTCCCGTCCCCTGCATTAATAACTGGCACACTTGACGCGTCTGCTGCTGTTTTTGCGGTACCATTTTCAGGATGTCTCAAAACTATAGCGTCCGCATACCCACTAATTATTTTCATGGTATCGCATATAGATTCTCCTTTTTTAGCGCTAGAGCTCACCATAGCGTTCTCAGTTGATATCACCCCTCCTCCAAGTTTCCTCATAGCCGCTTCAAACGAGAACCGTGTCCTAGTACTAGGCTCATAGAATAATGTTGCAAGAATTTTCCCTTGTAGCACCGGTTTTAGCCCACCATTACTGTTCATTTCACAGAATTCATGTGCACGTTCAAACAACTCTCTTAATTTGCTTTTATCATCGAACTGATTTGTACTTATAATGTGATTAATTTCATTCATTAAAAATTGATTATAATTATTTCTTCTTTAAGTACATATTGCCTCTTCAGAACCTAAATACATAATAGACCAGAGACTTTATATAATATTTTTCAACTAAATTTCTATATATGGGCGTCAAACTCTCAGATATCATTACGGCACAGAACGTAGATTTTAATTTTTTTAAGGGCAAAGTATTAGCAATTGACTTTTCTAACATGTGCTATCAGTTTTTGAGTTCTATTCGCTCACCAGACGGCATGCCTTTGAGTAATAGTAATGGTGATGTAACGTCTCACTTGCTTGGCATAACTTCTCGTATTCCGCCTTTGTTATCGTTTGGTATTAAGCCTATTTTTGTGTTTGATGGAGAGCCTCCTGCATTAAAGACTAGGGAAAGAGAACGTCGACGAGATTTAAAGAAAAGAGCAGAAGATAAATTACAAAAGGCACGCGAAGACGATGACCATCACGCAGTATCAAAGTACGCTCGTCAAACTATTCGTATAACTGATGATATTATTGATTCTGCAAAGAAATTATTTACTGCGTTAGGTTTACCGGTGGTACAATCTCCGTGTGAGTCTGACGCTCAAGGTGCATATTTAGTTAAAACCGGTCAAGCGTATTGTGTTGCAAGCACTGATTTCGACAATTTACTGTTTGGGGCTACACGTATGGTAACGAATTTAACACTATCAAGTAAGCGTCGTCTTCCGTCTGGCGCATACGTAAAAAACGAATTAAAATTATTCGAATTATCTAACGTCCTTAAAAGTTTAGCTTTAAATCAGAAACAGTTAATTGCTTTAGGCATCTTAGTTGGCACAGATTACAATCCAGGCGGCGTGTTTAGGATAGGTCCGAAAAAAGCGTTAGCTTTAGTTAAAGATTGTAAAGATTTTGATGGCATGTTTAGTAAATTAGAGACTAATTTCGATTGGCACAAGGTCATGGACGTGTTTGAAAACATGGAAGTTGACAAAGATGTGTCTATTAAGTTTAACGATATAGATAAAGAATTGCTTGACAATTTATTAGTTAAGAAGTTTGAGTTCAGCGAAGAACGTGTTAGTAAATTGATCTCAATGCTTGAACATTACAAAAAACAAAACAATCAAAGTAGTTTAAGCGATTGGTCCAATTAGAACCTAAGAATCATTCCTCGACAGTAGTTAAGAAAGAAAGGTTTATAAAGGATGATTCTATAGTATCTCCAATGGCAAATACTAAATGGAACCGTACTGAAATGGGTTTAGGTCGCCTAGCAGATCAAATTTATTATGTAAAAGGGGTACCTCATTACCAAGGACACCACGTTATTGGCTCTGATACACCTATTAACGGTGGAATTTCAATAGGCGGATCACAACGTGAAGCAATTGTCGTAGACTTAGAAAAAGACCCTATTTTAAAATCTCGATTCGATGAAATTATGAACGTTTTAAACAGCTATAAAAAACCACGAACTAAAAAAGGTATATTAAAATTAATTTACAACACTGTCCTCTCACACGGACAAAGAGATTTGACTGATAAAATAGATGAATTCAACAAAAAACACGGTGTCGAAAAAGACGGTAAAATCATGCTTGGGGCATATTCTATAAATGATTGGGTTTGTAGACATAAAGGCCTCGAAGCAGCTGCAATGGGTGAAGGTGTTATTAATGAAGGTCACCTCTCAGGTACTGCAAGAGCACATCGTAACCAAAGATCAGAAGGTGCACACTTTTGGTTCAGACACACATCTGAAGATGGAAAAAAGATATACATAAGTGATCCAATGCAAAAGTTTTTTGGAACACTAGAACAAGCAGAAAAAAGGAAATACAGTTGGTCTTACAAAACACCTGAAGAGAAGGAACAAGAACAAAGAGAAAAAAAACAGAAACTATTCAGGCTCAAAGATAGAATCATAGAAATTCCTAAAGAGCCTTTAATTCAAAAACCTAAAAACAAAGTCCAACAAGAAAAGCCATTCAATTTAGACGATAGAATAGTAGATCCAAATGACGCTATCGGTAATAACAAGCCGCTTTCACCTCACGATCAAATATTGAATCATATCAACAAAGCGATTAAGGATTCTAAATAAATTTTGATTATCTTCAACTATTTTAATTCTAAAACACAATTAATCTCTCGTTGCTTCTCTACTTTTCGCTCTCGCATCCGCTCTATTTTGTTCAATACGTGCTCTTTGTTCTTGAGTATGAAGCGGTGTTTTAATTGCTAGTATCAATAGAACCAATCCAATTATCCCGGCCACCCACGCAGAAATTGTCCCTATATTATAAAACTCTTGCAAAAATCTTTCAAACCCTAAATAATTGTTTGGAATAATAAAAAATCTCGCACCAAACCAAGTCATTAAACCTATACCCAAAACTAACCACCTAATACGTTTACTCTTAAACGTCCAGGTCACAAGCCACCAACTTCCTAAAACTAATAATATAACAATAATCCAACCCACATATTTGGTTATAAACTCTACAATCCAAGGCGGCGCATAAAACATTGACAATGTACTTATAGCAACCGCGATAAATACAGCAATCCCTTTGTGATCGCCGAATAATTTAGACGTCCCTTTATTAAACAACACTCCGAACACAAAAAACCACAAGATTATTTTAACAACAATCTCATCACCTGACCCACCTCCGACTAAAATCCCTAAAGTATCTTCTATTTGCAGTGGCAAAGTAATAGCAGAAACTGTAACTGGTAATAATAATAACAATATAATCATCAAACTCTTTTTCATATGTAGATAATTAATATACAGCTCATTAATAAGTATTATGGGGAACGTTTAAATAAAGAATAACTATTCAACTCGTTATGCCCCCTCAATCTTTCAAAGAAGCCTTATCAAAAAAACTTACTAAAAATCAGCTTGCCCTTGTCCCTCGTGCTTTTGACGTTGTCGGCACTATCGCTATTTTCTCACATTTACCAGACGAATTAAAGAAAAAAGAGACCATTATTGCAAAGACTCTGTTAGAAGTCCACAGCCATATTAAAACAGTTACTAAAAAAGTATCAGACCATCAAGGCACGTTTAGAACTAAAAAGGTACGTGTATTAGCTGGTCAAAGAACAAAGACTACTACGCACACAGAAAGCGGTGCTAGGATCATGTTAAACATTGAGACTTGTTATTTTTCTCCAAGGCTCTCCCAAGAGCGCATGCGTATAGCAAAGCAGGTTAAAGACGGTGAGCGAGTATTAGTCTTATTCTCAGGTGTTAGTGTATATCCATTAGTAATTGCAAAGAACTCAAAACCATTATCTATTACTGCAGTGGAGCTCAACCCAGACGCACATAAGTTTGCTTTAGAGAATATTAAAAAGAATAAATTTGAAGAAATTATTACAGCTATTAAAGCGGACGTCCAAAACGTAAAATTAAAAGGCAAGTTTGATCGAATTATTATGCCTCTACCCAAAGGCGCCAAAGATTACTTGGACGTTGCATTAAAATATTCTAAGAAAGGCACTATTATTCATCTTTATGTATTCACTGACAAAACGATCTTTCCTGACGGTATAATTGATCTAGTCAAAGACAAGTTAAAAAATATCAAGATTCTTGACACTGTCCAATGCGGCACAGCCTCGCCTTCAAAGATTCGAGTTTGCGTTGACATACGAGTAAAAAAAAGTTAATCAAAACACTTAAGAATAGATATTTAAGTTAATATAAATTACAATGGAACCACTAAAACCATATGAAACAAATTTAGATTCTACAATACAAAGTTACAGAAACTACGTAAAAAGTGATCAAATTTCCAGGTCTTCGCCATGGAAAAGAAGAATAAAGAACATAGCTTTAATAGGATTAACCGGGCTAATGTTTTCTTGCGCAAATTCTACTTATGATGAATCTCCATTACAACCTCCCGTAGAAACTTCTAGTGAGCTTCCAGGTTGGTGGGATGAATATATGTCAAAAGAGCTCCCACCTTTAAACAAAGACGGTGAAAAAAAATCTTTAGATATAGACCCTCTCGGAAGAGCACCGATGAAACGTTCAGAATAACATAAAAAGATCAACATCTTTAAA
>NYZO01000021.1 GCA_002687185.1 archaeon
ATTGTAATGGGAAATGCGATCTTAAACTTGGTACTGGAAGCCCGGATTGGGATACTGACGATTGTGTAGAAAACACTTGCGAATTCACAACTGACGGATCAAAACGTGATCATCATAGTTGCATAGAAAATCCACCGGGTTGCGAGGATAAAAAGGAAGTGACGTCCCTAGACTGCGATGGTGATACTGAGATGTGTTGCCGTGAAGTAAGCGAATGCGAGAAAAAGGGCGAAGAATATTCTTGTAAAAGTGAATGTGATATGGCTAAAGAAGTCCCAGAAGATTCATTGGATTGCAAGGAAGCCGGTGATGGTTTAAGCTGTTGTAAAAAATTACAATGTGAGGTGAAAAAAGACAGTAAAACATTCAAGTACGACATAGACGATGTATGTGAAGAGGATTCTGAATATAAATGTGATGTCAGTAATAGAAATACTGACTCAGCATCCTGTACCGCAAAAGTAAAAGAATCAAAATGTACTTTAGAAGGAAAAAAAGCAATCTGTGTTAAAGAGTCCGGATTTATTGACGATACTACAAACCAGAAATGTCCAGAAACTGTCTGTTACGGGGCTCCTAATTCTTGTTCATTGAAAGAAAATGATATAGATGGTAGTTCTATTCAATGTCGTGGTGCACAATGGAAATGTGGGGATACAGGCGGCGCAACAAGCCAGTGTGATAAATTTTTAGGTGCTATCGCCGCCGATGGCTTTGTACCCTCTCAATGTAACAGCGTTGATTGCGGCACTGACGCGTGTTGTGTTTGTCAAGGGGGTCAAAGGACTGGCGACAAAGACTTAGATCAAGACACCGAAAGTGGCATCGGAGAATGTCCAGACGACGGTACAAAAACAGAATTTAAATGTGGCAGCGACATAAGTGGTGTACCGGGCTTAGTTGCAGAAAAAGCATATAAGGTAGAAACTGAGCGATCGGTTTGCAAAGACGGTGCATATGACGAAGGGAAGATGTGTATAGCTAAAAATGAAGAGGTCAAAGATGCAGGGACGTGTGATAAAGATACTTGTGGTGCTACTTGTACTGATGGGGATTCTAGTAGTTGTAGTGGTAGAGGTATAGTTGGTATTGATCTCTGTGAATCTGTCGATTCTCCGGCTTGTGACACTGGTTCTTGCACTTGCAACCTCAAACAAGAATCAAAGCCTGCTGATGTTTGCGGTGAGGATGATTTTAACTTGTACGGATATATCTGCGATCCTGTTACAGGTTGGCAGCGATCAAATCTGATTGAAGTTTGTTCGGCATCATGTGGCGCCTTATGTCAAATAGGAACTACTTGTCCTAACGGATTTTCTTGCAATCCATCTACCTGCACGTGCTCAGATGATGATGGAGGTGGTGGCCCAACCACAACCACAACCACGACAACAACCACTACTACTACTACAACAACTACCACAACTATTGGCCCTGGCACGACTTGCGCTGAAGTTTTGGGCGACAGGCCTGGCGGTTGCATCCCGTCTAATAATTGCATAGGCGGTAATGTTATCGTACAATCCTCTGGAGAATGCACTCAAGGCGGCGATGTATGTTGTCAGTGTACTAACGGTTATGTATTCAATCCAACCACAGAAACTTGCGATGCTCCAACATCTCAAACCTATTGCGATATTGAGCCAAACCCTCCTACTGGCCACGAGTGGAGTTGCAAGGACCCGTTTAGCGACACTGAGAAATGTCTCTCCGAAGACGGAACAGAATGTTGTTGTTCAGTTTTCAGCGACCAAGGCACTACGTATTACCAGTGGCAATCGATTAACGTGTTATAAAAAAGCAACGAACTTTGTATGTTATCACCACTATCCCATCTTCCTATTCCGTAAGATCTTTGAGAATCAAAAAGAATTAACTCATAATTCAAATCCATAACTTTTTTTAAGACACGATCTTTCGGTAGGTTTGATATGTTATTTGATCCGTTAGATCCTTTGAGCGTAGCAAGAAAGAGAGATTTAGAATCAAGAGCGATCGCAGAGAAGCAGATACGTATGGCGAGAGCAGGCCGTGGTTATAATCCTGCTAACGAATTTGAGGGTACAGATTATATTCAAAGGATTGAGCAAGTAAGAAAAGACATTGAATGGCGAGATTCTATGGGTAGATATCCTATTGATCCGTTAGACTCTATAAGCCAGCGCATCCAACGTATCGATTACTGGCGTCAACAAGTGAAAAATAAAGAATAAAATTTTTTTCAACTAAAAAAGCAACAAACTTTATAAGTGTCCACTACTACTGTCCTTAAATCATGCGAAGAAAAAGGGGTGACTTATTATTACCTGCTATTATATTGATTATCGTTGTCGTTATTGTGTCTATTATTTTTTTAGTGCAGTTAAAAGATCCTGACAAAGAGGTAGAGATTTTAGACATTCAAAAGAAGAAAGAAGTAAGTCCGACATTAAGAACGTATTTAGACGAGGCACCTCAAGCTTTTAGAGATAAACACGAGACTGAACTAATTATTATTGACCAGTTAACTGTAGAAGACGCAGAAGATGATTGTTTGTTTTTGAATTTAAGGAATCAGTGTTTGTATAAGTTAGCGGTTGTTAAAAATGATCCTACGTTGTGTCCGAAGATTGAGATGGAGCCGTACAAGAGTGCATGTGAGAACGGGGTGGGCAAATGAATTGGCGTAAGAATCTTATGGGTCTACTGTTATTTCTGCTAATTTTTGCTTTATTTGCAGGCTCGTCATTTGCAGGTTCAGGTTCCAAAGGTCTTGGCTCGTCTTGTTCAATCGGTTATGGTGGCGACTGTGCACCTTGCTTAGCTTGTGTAAACAATTTTTGTGCTTATATGAGTGCGGGATCTATCGATTCAAATTGCGGCGGGACTCCTGCATGTGATGGTGCTGGTGGTTGTATCAATTGTAATCAAGACGCTGATTCGGGTATAAGGCTTGATAATCAAGATTGCTTAACAGCATACCCTACTCCAGGCATTTGTGGTAACGGAAACACACGTTGGGATTGTTTAGACTCGGGTCCAGATGCTTCTAAGGTGAATTATTGTGGCGGGGACGGTGTAAGTGCCAAAACATGTTCATCCGTTTTAGGACCTAATAATCCTGCTCATTGTTGTGATGATCTCGATAATGATTGTGATGGTGCGGTCGATTGTTCTGATAGTGACGCAAACCAAGGCGGTAAATGTGCTGGTAGTTGTGTTTGTTGGGATCTTGATGGTTTCTTCCATTTTAAATCCGGTACGAAATCATGTACTAGGGTAGGTACTGAAGGCCAATATTCAAGCGGCACAGCAACATGTAGGGCAAACGGTGCTGATGTAGATTGGGATACATCGCAATGTCAAACGTCGCCGACTCAATCCCAGTGTGAGATTGAGGGTGGTGCATGCCGGTCTTCTTGTCATTCAGACGAACTTCCAAACGGTGGTGATTGTAGTGGTAGTCCCTACGGCGGCGAGTGTTGTGTACCACTTTTTTGTGTAGGTACCAGTAATACCTATTTGGATGGTGAAACCTGTGACGATATGACTACGTCCGGTTGTGGTTACACTTCAGGTTGTGAAGGAAATACAGTATCACACTGTATGGGCTGGGAAAAAACCCATACTTGCCAAAAAACTAGCGACACTACTGCTGCATGTGTGGAAGATACTCCTGATTGCGGTTATGACCCTGGATGTAGTGGTGAGCTTTGTCTTCATGATTGTGATACCGGAACTTGTAAGGCGGACACTTGGCGCTGTGACGCATCAGGTGTGTGTCCATGGACAATAGGTATAGGGGCAACACCCGAAGAAGGACCGTCATATAATCTTTGTGACGGGCAATCATGTGGTGGTACAAACGTTTGTTGTGAATGTCAGTCGGGTAGTAAAATAGCTGACTCAGATGCAGATACTGAAGTCACCCCTATACCCAGTGGCCAGGAATGCCCTAATAGTGAGGATCAAGAATCACGTTGCGGGTCAGACTCAGAAATTGCAGCTCTCGTGGGTAATGGTGTAGTTGATGAGAAAATGTACATCCTTGAGAAGTATTTTGCTATTTGTTCTAGTACTACACATAATTCCTGTGTAGAAGACAAAGGTGCCAGGACGATCCAAGGTGCTGGCGTTTGTAATGTTAATACTTGCGGTGCTGAGTGTTTTGGTACTCAGATTGGTAATTGTGAAGGTGATGGGTTAGTTGATGGCAAATGTAATTACGTTTCGTCTACTCCTTGTGATAGAGGTGATTGTACGTGTAATTATGTGACTGCTGATGATCCAAAAGGTTGTAATGGGATAAAGTACGAAACATATACCTGTAGTGCGATTACTGGCTGGAGCGATAATCCTACATCTAGTGAGTGCAGGCAAAGTTGCGGTGCTACCTGTGATAGCAATGATGATTGTCCCGGTGCTGAAACTTGTACTGCTAGTTGTACTTGTACAGTAGGCGGTCCTGGTCCAACAACAACCACAACGACCACTACAACTACTACGACCACGACTACAACTACTACTACGACTACAACGACTTTGCCGCCGAGTGCTACTTGTGCGGATGTGCTTGGTCAAGAACCTGGAGGATGTGTTCCGTCAGGTAACTGTTTAAATGGAATCAACGATCTTATTCGAAGTGACGGTTCTTGTCCGTATGGTGGCGTGTGTTGTCAATGTACTAGCAACTGGGTGTTTAGTAGTTCTCTAGAAAGGTGTATTCCTGGTTTTGATATTTGTGATATTGAACCTAATCCTCCGGATGGATCATTTGATTGGACCTGCGCAGGAAATCCTTTAAATAATGAAGAAAAATGTATTAGATCTGACAAAACTGAATGTTGTTGCTCAAAAAGTACTTATGGTGGTATTAGTTACTACGAGTTCGAGCTTATAGAAAACGGCTGATTTTTATTATCTTGAATGAAAACCTGCGCTCGGAAAAAGCGAAGGTAAGGCCATCAAGTAACGTAGTATTACGGCCTCTTCAGGAGTCATCGGATCATCATTCCGGGCACCTTGAACCTCTCCTCCAGCATACATATTCATATGGGCAACTAACTTACCTTTTCCGGGTGCTAATCTTAATAATCCCGGTAGATGGAATGGATCTCCTCCTACGCCATGAGATTCAAATTCATGCCGACCTGTCCCAATCATACCCTCATGATTAAAATTATTTAAGAAAGATTGACTAAATGTAATGGTGCCACCTCCATTTGCTACCAATCTTGTTTGATCAATTCCTAAAGGATCGAATACTCCTTCATTAACAACAAGGCCACCTTGCCATAATTTATCTTCATATAACATTGTAATTACGGCGTTCTGCTCTTCACCGGGTCTAGTAACCTGAAACAAAGAATATCCCATTCCTCGATTTATAGCTCCAATAACATTCTCTCCTAAACCTTCTTCTATAAACGGTTCATACTCAGCTATCACACCTTGATTTTTCAATTCTTCTAATCTTGGTCGATTTGGATTTACTAATATCGGAAGTGATCCTGAAGTTACTCGAATTTGGTCTCTCATATGAATCCCTTTCTTAACAAGCTCCCAGGCATCCACCCCTAAATTAGGTGTAGTTTGTTTACGTATTACTCGTATCGGATATCTACTCCCATCTTGTCCTTCAGATGTTTGATTAGTATCATAAAATCGTCCGCTTTTTGAGTGTATTTCTACTTCTAGCTGCCCGTCTGACCAATGTCTTGGCACCCAATTATCTGTTGCCGGTGCTCTGCTAGGATTATCTGTCTTCTTGACTTCAGGTGTATCCCTTTTGAACCGTCCCCATTGTGTCAAAAAGTCTCTTCGTGATCTAGGCACAGCACTTCTTATTTGCTTATGTTCAATCTCACCGCTTGATCCAATCTTATATCCTCCTTGTCCATTCACCTTAATTTCAAGGTCTGCACGTTCATCTTCTGTGAGCATAGTGTACACACGATTAATATTCTCAGGTCCTGGCGGTAGTATCCCTACGACTCTAGCTCTATTATCTCCTTGTGGTAATCCTCTCATAAGCATTTCTCTTGTAGCGGTATGTTCCACAAAGTCTCCATAACCTGCTGGAACTGGTGTAGAAATATTATTTGCTCCTTTAATGGGCTCTGCATAGGCATTCCTTTGAAACTTTGTTAATAAATACGTCGCCGTGCTTACAGCTACCCCTGTTTTAATGAAGTCCCTTCTAGATGGCTGTTTCATACACATACTTCTCTTATTCCGCCTTTTTAAAGGTCGTGATTTTTACTACTTTGAAGTTAAGAACTAATTAAATGGTATATATGGTATATATACTTCCACGTGAAAAATAGGTTTACTTAATTATGTCATAAAAAAGTAAGGTGAAAACTCAAAAATGGAAATATATTCTAATTTTAAAACACAGCAACAGCTTATTTTGACCGTCAAAAGGAAATATTTTCTATTTCCACACGCAAAAATCACACCAACACGTCTGTTTCTTGTGGAGAGTTTGTGTTAGAAGAATGCATAAATGATTATTAAACATATTCTTATAATTGGATATCATTAACTTCTAAGACGCTTGTAAAGTAAGAACATTTAAAATATCAGAAGTTTATGTATAAGAACTATGAGAAATGAAAATTTCATAGAAAGGTTAAGAGATACTAAAATTTACGATCCTGTAGGAGATTATAAGATGGTTACAGAACATGCTCATATCATCGATAGAATGTACTATTATGGAAAACAAAATGAACGATATCTTAAGGAGGCTGAATTCATCACACAGATCATCACTGAAGAATCCGATGGGAAAACATATATAGATGCAGGTTGCGGAACAGGAATTCATTTAAAACTTCTAAGAGAGAGAGGATTTGAGGTATCGGGATTTGATCTAAGGCAACAGATGGTAGATGTTGCTCGAAAAAGAAACCCCAATGTAACAATAATTCAGGGAGATATGAAAGATTTTCCGTTCGATAGAAGAGTACACGGTATAAGTGCAATGTATGGCGCAATTAACTACATTGACACCGAAGAAGGATTCAGGAAAACACTCAGAGGATTCTCAGAGCATCTTACAAATAACGGTGTTGCAATTGTCGATACAAGGTATCAGCCCAATCTTGATGAAGAGGTTAGAATATGGACAACAGACTCATGGGTACTTGCAAAAAGATGGATAAAGTGTGATGGAGAAATGGACAGCGTTTACAGAGTATTTTACGCAATCCCCGATGAAGGAGTTATGGAAATGGAGGACCATAGACAATACTTCCAGGATCCATACTGGATAGCAGAATCAATGGAAAAGGAAGGTTTTGCCAGAACAAAAGTATTCGACTCATACGACAAAGATAAAGAATTTGACCCTTTATCAGGAAGCCATAGATCTGTTGTAGTCGGATACAAAGAATGACAAATAATTTTTTTAGTGCATCTGAACAAATAAGAAAGGATATCTATGAAAGAATTAAACAAGTTACAAGTCAAGTTCGACATCATAAGCTAAAAGATATTATAAATCAAAGAAACAGAACTTCAAGTTTTCTAAAGGGAACAATCAGTTATTTTATTCATGAGGGGGTAGGAGGAAAATTCCCTAAAAAAGATAAAATAGAATTTGCAACAGGTATTGAAATTTTATGTAGCTCAGGAGCAATCTTTGATAATGCCATTGATGGCCATAAAGAACGCAACGGTGAAACTACCTTTCTTGAAGAATATGGAATTTGGATGCAAATTGCAGCCTCTCAATATGTGTTACATCACGGTCTAAAAATGTTGTTTCCCTTTTTAAATACTTACACTCAAAGATTCTCTCATATGTATTCCATAGATGATGCAGTGGTAGGTATGGTAGGTATGGACATTGAAAGATCCAAAAATCTTCAAGGGCAATTGAGAACGATTGAGCAAAGTAATGGAAGGTTTGCGGAAGTACCACTAGTAATGGCTGCTACTACTGGAACTGATGACGAATATGTTATTGAAAAAGTTTCTAGATATGGTTTTCACTTAGGAACAGCTCTTGGAATTTATGAGGAAGTAAGGGACATGTTGGGGAAACATGGTAGAAGAAGGGCCTCCGAGATAGAAGGTGGAAGGTTTGCTATCCCATTACACATATCTAATGAACTAGGATATTTTAACGCCGAAGATTATGTTGGAGAGGTTATTAGTGATGCTAAATATTCTGAAATGATGCAAAAAATTATCACATCAGGAGCTTTACGTGAGACCCAAGGTATTACTACACGATATTTTGATCAGGCAGAAGAAGCGTTACGTGTGGCTGTTGAAGCAGGTTGTTTTGACAATCTAAACAGCCTTCGTACATCTGTGTCCTCAGAATTTGAAAACATAATTACCCAAGTAGAGGAAAAATATGGAGAATGAACGACATATTTAAGAAATCTAAACATGAAAACAAACAAGAATTACTCAGGAATAATAATTGAGAACGAAGTGGGCAAGTTTCTCTTTCAGCTAAGAGACAACAATCCAGGAATTCCAGACTCGAATAAATGGAGTTTGTTTGGTGGAGGAATAAAAGAAGGTGAGACTCCGTTACAGGCCGTTAGGAGAGAAATAATAGAAGAGATTGGTATCGATCTAGATCCTCATAAGTTGAAGTTACTTTTCAAAAAAGAATCCCATTCGGTAAAAAGGTACGTTTTTTATTATAAAATCGATAAAGAATTTAAAAATATTAAGCTTAGAGAAGGCCAACGTTTTGAGTTTATGCGATTATCTGATTTAATATTTAGAAGAAATGTAGTTAATTCATTGAGGGTATTTATGTTGATATATCCTTTTCTTAAAAAAAAGTCCTATAAATTTATAACGGGGCAATTTTAACAATCAAAAGGAAATATTTTCAATCTCCACACGCAAAAATCACACCAACACGTCTATTTCGTATGGAACATAAACAAATTAAATCATACGACCTATCTTAAATTTCATTCCAGCCTTCACCAAAATCAAAATAAACTTTTATATCTCTAAGTTCAATTGATCTATTTATTTCTTGGTTTATGTTAACTTCACCTTTCCCGATAGTTATATGAGGAAGAAATTTTTGATCAACATTTGGTCTACCATACTTATCTATAAGTTTCTGTTCTTCTTTAGAAAATTCATGATAGAATGTTTTAGCTTTTGAGGGAGAATTTTTATCCCTAAATTTTACGATCTCATTAATGATTGATTTGTGGATGTTAACTAATTGTTCATTATTTTGTACTTCAAATATTATGGTACCGTAGTTTGTTTTCGTTATCTTTGTAATAAAAAATTGCTGCAATTCTGTTTCTGTCTTTTTTTATTAAAAAATTACCACTTGTAATATCTTTAGCCTTTTCTGAATTAATTAAGTTGGCTTTTGCAAGAAAGCGCATATCTGACATTTTTAATATGATGTCCGTA
>NYZO01000022.1 GCA_002687185.1 archaeon
CGCTTATGGATACTGTCAAATCTTTTATGGCTCTTGGACATGGTACAGTCAAAGGACTTTTACGTGGAGGGACATGGACCTTTAACCTTAAGCATACTTATAACTTTTTTACTAAGGATAGAGATAAATTATACGAAGATAGAGTCCACACCAAAGAAGAGGAACTAGAGAAGGTTAAAGATGGTGCGGATGCGTTTTTTACTTCCATAAGTGGTGCTTATCATGGTATGATAACATTTTTACATTTTGCTGATAATATTTTCTATAGAGACCTTAATTGGCATGCATATCCGAGCGCAGAAACTCTGCAGAGTGACCTGACCGGTAAATATCTTACATTATTTCTGCTTGGAAACGGTGTAGGATTGGCATTAGATTTTATTCAAAATACCACGAAGAAAAATAAAGAACTTAATAACAGTCGTTCTGAAAACATATAAATAATGCTCAACTTCTGGATATAGTAGTGAGGAGATCAATAATATGCAAAAGTCTGAATTAAAAAATATGAGTTATATAGTCTTAGATGACATTTCTAACTTTACTTATCAAAGCATTGAATCTGCAAAAATTATAGGTGAAGTTTCTGTTGCAGCTGCTAAAGGCATAATTACCGGTGGATTAAGAGCTGCTACTTTTCCATTTAATTTTCGACGTAGCGCTAAAGCGGCTATGAAACAAGCTGAAAATATGGAACCTAATCATTCTTTATCTGAAAGAGTTAATGGTACGGCAGATTGTCTTACAAATTTATTGCTTGGGTTTACTCATGGTGCAGTTATTGCTACTAATGTATTCTATTCAGATGTATTGTTTTGGGATGTTAATAAGGCTCAAAGAGGAGATGCGCATCTTGATTTTAATCTCAAATATTTTGGTGCGGTCCTCTTCGGAAATGCGATTGATTTAGGCATTGCATATGGTAAAAATGTTCGAGATAGAAGTCGAGTGGACGGCGGAGATACACATGATAACTGATGAATATGGACACAAGTATGTGGAAGGAATAGGATTATCCTGGGACTATTTTAATGTATGGACACCTATGACGCTTGCGCTTCGTCGCTTTAGCAAAGGTAAAATCAATCAGGGTGAATTGGACAAGGAGTTTAACGTCGAAACCTATTCGGAATATATTCAGCGTAAAGATCCTAATCATTGGGAATGTATTTTGCAAAAAGCTGATCCTGAAAAACTCAATACTTTAAATCAGTTAGTCAATACTTTTAAATCTCTTTCTTTCGACCAGAAATGTGGACAATCACGATCATATCAAAATCAACTCGAAGGGGTTCTTGGAAGAGCCAAACGAAAATACTTTAATCTTTCTTAAAATCAAACAACGACACTTGTTTACCGTCTTTGATGATATCATTAAACTCTTGGTTATAGAATATTAATATAGAATCTGCAATTGGTTTTAATTGTTTAACGATATAGTGTTCGTAATCTATTGGATGTTCACGTTTATCTACCACTTCTGGCCCGTCTGTAGTTATTACATATTCAATTAATCCTGGGTTAGTAATGCCAGCTTTTCGTGCGGCTTTAACATGCGGCGGAGTCGTCTTAACATATTCACTCACTTTTTTCCTAATAGCTTTTGTATAGACTAACAGCTCATCATGTTTACCACTTTTTACGTCTTTAACAAACGATTTAATGTAAGATGCTACTTCTTTTTCGTGGAAGATACGATCAAATAGTTTACGTTGGAATGTTTTTGCAAGGCCTGTCCAGTCACGACGAACCGATTCTAAACCAACAAACTCGATCTCTTCTTTTCGTCCTTTCTTAAGTAACCCTGCGTACCGTTTTTTAGCACCGGCAGTAGAGCCTCGTACTTGCGGCATTAGAAACTTAATATACACTTTCTCAAATTCTAACTCTAATCTACTTTTGCGATGATAATCTTTTTTTATTTTTTTATCTAAATACAAGTCTATTGTCTTAGCTAATTTCTTTCCGAGATTTTCGGATTGGTGTAATGAGCTCTCCTTGGCATCGAGAAATATTGAGTCCGTGTCCATATAAATAACCTCATACCCTTTTTCCTTGAGCAAACGTGCAACTTCTTTAATATAATATTGACCGAAATGGGTAATAGCGTTAGCCATATCAAAACTATAAAACCGGCACATTGGGTTTGCTAAAATACCGAAAAAAGAAGCCATCAAAATTTTTAAAGAGTAACGCTCAAGTTCGTTTTTATTTTTACGTGCAACTTCACGCTGTTTTAAAATGCGGTCAACAATATCGGGTAAAATTCCTTCTTGATTTTTAAAAACCGCACCGTTAGGAGCACGGACGAAATCCTGTTTTTTTAACGTACCTTTTTTCTTTCCAACGTAACCTAAAGGGTCAATGTTAAACGTCATCATTAAACTAGGATACAAGCTCTTAAAATCTAAAACTAATACGTAATCATAAATCCCAGGTTTAGAATCCATGACAAAGCCGCCAGTGATACGATTCTCTCTTTCTGCATAATTACTTGTGGGTGCAACTATTTTTTTAGGTTTGAGTGCACGTAAATACAGTGAATCTAAAGCTGCAATTGATCCGTCAACGCGGTCTAGTGGTAAACCAGTAATGTCCGCACGTGTCAAAGCTAATTTTAGTGCTTGCGATTTCTCTAAAATATCACAAACTAATTTAGCGTCTAGTAAATTGTACGATAATAATTTCGGGTCGGCTTTCCTAAACATTGTCTCGATTTCAAACTCTTTATTCTTAAAGTCAATTAGTTTATGCTTGCCGAGTATTTGTGTGGCAGCAGTTTCAAGTTTATAGTTAGGTAAATTAATGAACGAAACACGTAGTAAGTGTAACCCGTCAAGTACCATCCTCCCTTTAATTTGCGCGCTTGATTCACGAAAAAAAGAAGGTGATATATTTAGTTTAGTTTGTCCTTTTACACGTCCTAAATCCATAGAAAGTTTATGTTCGTCACATCTATCTCTTAACACTTTAAGATCAAAGTCAATTACACTCCAACCTGTAATGATATCTGGATCTAGTTTAATGACCTCTTTCCTAAAAGCTTGGAGCATTTTCTTCTCGTTTTCAAAACAGATTGCATCTTTGTGAATAAATTTCTTAGAACAAAACACTTTTTCGTACCCGTCCATATATAATGCAATAGAAAATATTTTCTTGGCGAAACGATTCGTCTCAATATCAATAGATAATATTATAGGTTTAGGAGAAAACTCGACTGGCTTAATTTTAGGTTCTGAAAATATTAAATCAACACGTTTGCCTTTTTTAGATGGGCCTGTTATTTCTACAGCTTGTTTCAAACCATTGTCAATCAAAAACCGTTGCGTGAACCGAATATCAGCCTCGTACGTTTTAACCCCATCTTGTTTTAGTGTATGACGAGCTGCTGCAACATCTGATGGTATTTTAGTATAGAGTTTAACTACCGGTTTGCCATCGAAATCTTTGAACAAACTTTTTTCAATATCAATAATCTCTTCTAGTTTTTTAGCCTTAGCTTGATCTTTTTTGAGTATGTAAAAATAGGGCTTGGATTTTTTAGTTGCTAAGAAACTTTTACCGTTTGATAAGCGACCGAACAATTTAACTGTAACTTCGTCGTCTTTTGTCTCGTAAATGGTGTTAATAATATAGCCTTTCATATTATATGTCCACTAGTACTTTTGCCTGGTAGCCGTCTTTAGTTTTTTTTAAATAAAATTCGTGTAGTGTTATAGCCTTGACGTCAACCTTTAGTTCTTGTTTACTTGGTTTAATTTTATCGCCATGGCAAACAGCTATTAACGTGTACTTATCCTTTTTTTCGGTTAGGGTGATTGAGAACTTGTTAAATAATAATGTATTAACGTCTTTAATAAAAACTAATTCTTCTAAGAACGAGAACAATAGTTTTTCGTAAGAGTCTTCGGTTAGTGTTATTTTTCTTGACTTTTTGTGTTCGATCGTCTTTAAAGAAACCATTGTCTCCATTAATGCTAGACCGGCGTTTGTGAAGACTTCTTTGTAATCTTTGCCGTTAGCTTTATACAAAACGTCAGCCGTATGATCAAAAAATTGGTATGGACGTATCATAAGTTATACTTCTAAAACGATATAATTAAAGCTTTGGGTTTCTGGTTAGGCACTTTAAAAATCAAATGAGTCAAATATAGTAACACGATACTAGTATCATAACACTAGAATTTATTAATCTTTAGACTTAACCAAAAAAATCGGATCTGGTTTTTCGCATTACCGACAGTGTAAAGATTCATTGTTTTTATAAAAAATTAAAAGAAGTCATATTATTATGGATATGCACAATAAAAACGAACCCACGAAAGAAAATCCCTATGGACTTAGTGGACGAGGGTTAAAATATTGGGAATCTTATGGAAAGATCTTTGACTTATCTCATAACAAATTTTACCCCGAAAACTGCTCGATTGTTGAAGATGGAATTGCTCCTGAAGTGGGCGAAATCGCTTTCTCAGTGGTAGGGTGGATGTTTGATAACATAGTTGATAGAGATCAAGAGAAAGCACGAGTATTAAAGAGAAATAAACCTGAAGGCGCGAACATGTTTGACGTAAAATCTTTTGATCGTGCGCAACAAGGCGATACTTATAGTTTTGTTTATCTGAAAATTGATGAGTCTTGGTTATATGAACGAGCAAAAACTTTTATTTGATCTTAACCTTAACCCTTCACATTACCAATAGGTCTTAATTTAACGACTTTCTTTGAGATACCATAGTTATGTAACACATCAACAACATCGTTAATATCTTTATACGCCAAACCCGCTTCTTCAGCTAAACCAGCGTACGTACAAGTTCGAACATAGATCCCGCGTTTCTCCATGTCTTTTTGTAGTTTATCACCTTGTACCATCTGTTTTGCCTGACGACGAGACATAGTCCGGCCAGAACCGTGAGCAGTCGTTCCAAACGTTTCTTCTTCAGCTTTTTTTGTACCAACTAATAGATGCGAACCTGTCTCCATACTACCCCCCAAAATAACCGGCTGACCAGTAGACTTAAACTCCTTAGCAAGCTCTGGATGGTCTGGCCCAAAACTTCTTGTAGCACCTTTCCGGTGAACCATGAGTTTTCGTTTTTTTCCGTCAACTTTATATGACTCAGCTTTTGCAATATTATGAGCAACATCATAGATTAATTCTAAGCCCAAATCTTCTTGGGTTTGATTGAACGTTTTCATGAACACTTCACGAATTCGATGCAGGATAACTTGTCTATTAACAAACGCAGAATTAGCAGCACATGCCATTGCACCGATATATTGTTGGCCTTCTTTACTGTCAATTGGTGCGCAACTGAGTTCGCGGTCAGGGATTTTAATATTATACTTTTTCATCACATCATCAAATAGTTTCAAATAATCAGTTGCTACTTGATGTCCAAACCCACGACTGCCACAATGAACCATGATCGCAACATTACCGTTTTCTAAACCGAATTTTTTTGCAATCGTTTGGTCAAATGTTTCGTCTACTACTTGCACTTCCAAATAATGATTACCACTCCCTAAAGTTCCTAATTGTTGTGCCCCACGTTTAGCTGCACGGTCACTTACAAATTCTGGTTTTGCACCACTGACTGCGCCCATACTCTCACAACGTTTGATGTCTTGGTCAATACCGTACCCTTCATCCACTGCCCATTTCACACCGTCAACCATAACTTTTTCTAGTTCACGACGGTTAACTCGGACAAAGCCTTTACTACCAACTCCCGCAGGGACCGCTTTGAATAATTCGTCTACTAATGGTCTGATTTTTGGAATAACTTCTTTTGCTTTGAGATTTGTCCTAATTAGTCTCATACCGCATCCAATATCAAATCCAACGCTCCCTGGGCTGATTACCCCCTCTTTTTCAAAATCAAAAGCGGCAACACCCCCAATAGGGAAACCATACCCCCAATGTCCGTCTGGCATACAATACGCACATTTACAAATTCCTGGCATTGAGGCAACATTAGCCAATTGGTTAAACACCCCTTGGTCCATACCTTTGAGTAATTTCTGGCTTGCGATAATTCGTCCGGGTACCCTCATTCCTTGCATAAAATTTTTTGGTAGTTCCCACTCATACGTTGAAAGTTTTTTCATATCTGGAATTTTTTCATCTTTCATGTTATGTTTATTCTCACTCTTTCTCTTTTATAGATTTCTATCTTATTAGGTTACAGTACTTATATATCTTACGCGTGTGTTTGTCCGGTGTAGAATCCTGGTTTGTTTAAGATCACATTTTGTGACCTTAAAGATTCATATTCTTTTTCTGTTAACCTAAGTATGAAATTATCAGGAAAGCGAAAACTGTTTCGTTTAACCGCTTGATTTAAAACCCTAATTTCAACTCCATATAACTCAGCTAAATCAGTATCGAGCGTCACTTGAACTACTCTTTAAGTTAAATAAAGTCTCTTATCACTTCGTTGGAAGTAAGAATTATCACCTCTTAATACAATAGAGAACCTTTCCACATAATTTATAAACTCTTTTTTCGATTACAAACTTATGCCAGAATATGATTTAGAACTTGAAAGAGCTGTTGAAACGATTAAACAAGCTAGCGCTAAAACAGTTTGTGTACAACTACCGGACGGACTGAAACCTAAGTTTATTGAAATTGTTGATTATTTAGAAAAAAATACTAAGGCGCAAATATTTGTATGGGCAGATTCATGTTTTGGTGTATGTGATATTCCTAACTTGGTTGGAGTTGACTTATTACTTCAATGGGGACACGCATCGCCTAAGGAACTCATGCCGAAAGTGACACGAGATGATGAGTAGTTGTTTAGTACATTTCATCAAGCGTATTTTTGATTATCGTTCCAACTTCGAATGTCGAAATATTATGATCCTCGTCTCCATCAGCTTTATACGCAAGTTTAAGAGTTTCTTCTATCAGATCTTCATCTGAGAGGTCAACTGTGCCATTCATGGTTATCCTTTTGCCATCTACCATGATCTTTGCCTTGCCCAAACCGTGTGCTGCTAACCAAGCTAATCGCCCTAAGTCTATTTCGTCTATCTCAAACCCTTTGAAATCAACCCTTTTTCGAATTGGTTGATACGAATTAGTCCCGTTAACATTCAAAAATTTATCAGAAATACAACTATAATAGAAAAGCGTTGATGTGATACATACAAACCCAGCTGCTTGTCGAATGAAGCTCATTAAGATCACCTCAAAATTAACATTAATACTAGGTTATTCATAAAAGCTTTGTACTCAGTAATTATTGTTGGGTATACTATCAAACG
>NYZO01000023.1 GCA_002687185.1 archaeon
GGATATAATATATTGTTTTTACTATCAGACACAAGGGCTCCTTCTTCGTCTAATTCAAACCGAATTGCAGTTTGCTCATCTCTAACAAATTGTAATTCGATACTTCCTTCAAAAATAAGTAGGGGGCGTTTATTTTTCTTAGAATTTTTTAAACTTCGTAATAAAACTTTTATCCATACTTTTACAGGTAAGAGATTATTACTAGCTCTAAACAAATGGAGATTAACCACATACTCACCAGGGGGAGTGCCTCTAGAAAAAGCATTTTCATAATTAAGTCCACCTAAATCTCTAATTGTTCCTAAATCGTCACGCAGTAGATTAAAAACCGTACCATTTAAATTACTATAACCAACCGGTCTATCACCTGGAGCTTTAACCCATAAATCTACATCCGCATCTAAATTATCAGTCCATCTAACTTGTACTATGACTTGTCCAGGCGATTCTATTTCCTCTCCTTCTAATGTTGGTGGGTTTATATGTGGAATAACAATGATTGCTATGGCAGCAAATAAAATGAATAGGATTAGTGTAAGATCTCGAAATAATACATTTATACCACGACGATACATAATTTATTTCTCATCATTTAATAGATGATGTAAAAAAGAAAGCCATATATATCCAACAGAACCTACTAATGTAGTGTATAAAGCTATTCCAATACCATAAATAAGTGAAGATATCATAGGTATAATATTATCTATATTTGTAACTTGTTCAGGATCAACTCCACTAAAAGCAATGACTGCTCCAATTATTGTTCCAAGTAATCCAAAAAACACGAGCATATCTGCTAACCACGCGACTGCCTTCCATCGTTGCATTGCCGAAAAACCTATACCCACTAAAAACAGAATACCAATACCTGTGCTCATGTAAGTAATATCAGCAGTAAAGGGCATTTCAGCTATGCCAAATAGGTATAGAATGAAAAATAGGACCGCTAAAATTATATGTAGAATAATGAATTTGGTGGTAAACGTAGAAATACCACAGATGTTAATTAATTTCTGAAGAAACCCCTTCATTATGTTGTCTCCTCTCCTCATCTCGCATCTCTATAGAAGCGGCCTTTATACAATCTATTCCAAGAGATAGCATTTGATGGGGTGTTATTTCCATAGTAAATGATATATCTTCATTAGCTATAAATACCTCAAGCACTTCATTGCGTAGATGTCTAACTACTATGTATTCTTTTTTGATGTTATTAGTCTCCATAAGTCCTTTCCAACTCA
This sequence comes from archaeon, assembly GCA_002687185.1. Taxonomy (GTDB): domain Archaea; phylum Nanobdellota; class Nanobdellia; order SCGC-AAA011-G17; family GW2011-AR20. The sequence continues at coordinate 1,245 of NYZO01000023.1, forward strand.
TACATTGAAGTATGTTTTGCTGATTGTATACAGCCCCCATCAATTAATATTTCAAATACTCCATATGTCCAACCTGACATAGCGTGTCCTACATAAGGCTCAATATACCCATTAGGTAACGCGCTTCCTAAATTAAGTACTTTAACACTCCTATTAAATCCGATCTTAGGCATAGAAAGAAGTCCACCTAAATGATCGTGTCCGTATACAATATCATGCAAAGCATCTTTTGCTATTCGACTACCTGCTGTTATCCCTCTATAGGGTTTGCCATCTCTATTTATAGGTACATGTACAAAAGCTACGCCTTCTATAAAATGGAGCATCCCAAAAGGAGAGTAGGTCCATTCATGGTCTTCTAATAAAGCATCTATTTTAGATGCCAATAGTCCAGCCATCTCTGGCGTTCTGTTAGAAAAAGACTCGGCCCTAGCCTCATGGTTTCCTAAAGTTACATGTTTATCACCGTTCCAACCTTGTAATCCCTCATCAAACACTTCTAAAGCTTCATGTGCAGAATCCATGTCATCTTGAAATGAAGGTTTTATTTTACCTGCTAAGGTATCATTACGATCATATTTACACAAAGAATCTAATGTTAATAGATCCCCTATCTGGATGAGATAGTCTGGGTTTAAATCGTGTACATACCTCCCTAACCACTTAAATCTAGCCTTGTGAGCTAGCTTGGGGGCGTCGTGGGCGTCTCCGATACCTACGACCCTAACGGGGTTGCCTGACGGGGCGCTCTGGGCGTTTATCCGTACTTTTAAATGGTATTGGTGGCTCTCAAATCCTTGGTACTGACTATCACTTAACCAATCACGTAAAGTACGGCGAGGTATGTCTAAACTCTCTGCAACAGAGCGTTGAGAATAACCCTTAGCTAAAACACGGTTAACTGCTGTTCTTCTAAGTTCTTCTGAATATTTATTTTCCATGTGTCCTATGATATAGTGTTTTCAACAAAAACAAGAGTTTAATTAAAATGAACTTTGGATTGTAGGTACAGGCCAACCATTACCATCTCTAAAGGGATCCTCATCTATTACATCTAAACTTTTTAATTGTCTCTATAAACCTACTATTTGTTCTTATTTGTGTTCGTTTCTCTCTGGCAAATGAGCTTCAAAACCCTTAAAATCGAATCACTTTACGGCTTTGGATGTGCGATCTTGATTGTTTCAATCTTAGACACCAACTCATTAAATTCCGGGGTGCGAGTCGCCACTGGTACGATATCAATCAATTGAGTAATAATAACATCAAGAACATCCCCAATAGTACGATCAGTTGTGCTATAAGTACCCTCCTTGCCAAGCTGCTCACGATAAGCAATTCCCCTTGCCCGGCGGTAGATATTGTTCGCTTTACGCTCTCGCCTGATATTGCCTTCCGTTATGCGCTCGGCTTCATCGGAAAGAGCTTGAGTATACTCCGCATCCGACATCTCTACAGGAACGCCATTTACAGATTTGATTCTAGATAATGTCATGTTATTAAGCTCCTTAAGCTTTCACGCCCCATACACGGAACACGCCGCCGTTTAGATTTCCCGACTCTGCATAGATTTCAATACCCGTGCGAATAGTACCGTCGTTCTCTCCCCCTTCCGCCTGGTATGTCAGCGGCCCGCCCCCCGAATAAGTGCAAACAGTGTGATAGAAAAAACTAAGCATACCCGTGCCCACTGGGTTCCATACAGTCATAGTACCGTTGCAACCGTTATTTGCTGCGTTGCTGCTTACGCCCTCCTGAGTCAGGTCTATATAATAGGGCGATCCCTGTTCTTCATCCCGGGCCTCGGCAGCTGAGGACTCTTGTCTCCAACCATAGTATTCGTACTCGGCTACTATGGAAGTAGTGGTCCCCGATAGGAATCGGATGCGGATATCTCTATCGTTTGTCTCTGGATATACCCCCACCCACTCTATGAGATACTGATCATATGTCCCGTCAAAGCAGCCTGTGATCTGTTCAACCGCAGTGGCGGCGGCGATGGTTGCTTCACTAATAAGCGTACAACGCCCCCCACCTAAATCACTCATTAAGACTTTTTTCGGACCACTCTGATTAGTATCATAACTAACTACGAAATCAGCAGAAGTATCCGGACTGGAATCTTGAGCCATGCCATTAATAACTTTAAAGACATCAGAAAGCGGAACTCTCTTAGCCGCACTACCGCTTATATCATAGGTAACTATTTTATCTCCAGAAGAAGGCGCAGTATCCGCTTGTAAACTATTAATTGTTGTGAAAAATCCAGGCGGATCAACTTTTCTAAGTGATGCGCTACTCGTACTATACATTGCAAAAAAGTCATTTACTGCTGGAGCAGTATCTTCAGTTAAACCATTAATATCCATATAAAAAGGATTTATTGCGGATGTACGCAGATCATCAATATCATTATTCGTGATTTCTGTCATACCAACAGTAAGTCGAACACGGGCTAAAGGTATAGCACTTGATACCATTGTTGGATCAGATGGACTAGCGGCTTCTGCTCCTGTAACAATAGAAGAAACAGCCGTATTTCTAAATATATAAACAATATCGTTTCTAGGATTAGCTGATGGGGCTACAAAACTATTTGTTTGACTATTTTTTGTTGTTAAAGCTAAATTTATTTCATCAAACAATTGCCCAGAATCAACTTGAATACTCATAGCAGTAGAAGCAGATTCATGCACAGCGAACTCAGCCGCTTTTCCAGCTAAGACTGCAATAGCATCATCAATCGCTGTCAGGTGTACTGTGGGCGATTGAGAGCTTACGTTTGGCTGTAAAAATGTAGTTACACTCATAATTCCATTATACCTTCTTTATATAAGTTATTCAAGCTTAAGCTCTAGTTACTTTATTTCTCCAGCGCCGTGTATACTCTTTTTCACATTGTTTACAGCGTCGATGACCATTTAATCTGATCGCTAAATTAGTACCTGAGTAAGGATGTCCTTTAAGACAATGAGTTTTTTTACGTTGCCATTCTCCAGCAACACTCGGACCTAAACCTCTACGAACATTTTCTCTATGAGTCACAGGTTCAAGAGTAACATATATTTTCCTTTCTTTTAAGCACCGGTCGCTTGCCAGTCAATAATCCCCCCCACGTCCTGATTGGATGTATTAAATACTTGTGCGGTAAATCCGCTAGTCGTAACTGTAGACTTAACAGGGAAAAGACCGGACGTAGCATCAACAGTTAATTGTATTATCGGGGCATAATGGAATTGTTCAGAAAATAGAATTGTAGAACCTCCACTAGACACCACAATATCTTTTGCGGATTCCTCTCTATCTAAGACATCCAATGTTAGAGTGGATTTTGTTAAACGTGATTTACCTTGTGTTGTATCAAGAATCGGTTTAGCTAGAATATTTCTAGCTGTTACATTTCCAACAGTCCAAGCTTCAAATCCATCATAACTCCCCGCGTCTGTACGGTAATCTATTTCAAGGTCAACCACAGCCGACCCAGAGGCTCCAGGCATGAGTTTCCCCTCTAAATCACCCCATACCCGTACATTAGTGGCGTCAAAAGAAAATGTTTGTTCTGGAGTAAAATACTCTAAAGTGCTCGACACCGCAGAAGGGAGCGGGTCCACGCTATAAGTAGATGTAACATCTGCTCCCACACCCGTACCATTAGGTAATAGAGATTGTGATAAATCATGCCTGACTAAGGCCCCGACGCTACGACCATTAACACGCTCCCCGCGCGATCTAAATTTAAGGTCGAGCTCCTTTTGTGGGTGAGCCCACTGCTCAAACATAGCTATATGCCCGTTCAAGTAGTTACCGCTTAGATCGTTTCCATAACGTAAGGTACCTCCACTAAACACAGGGATAGTGCCTGTAGTGCTGGATACGATAGAGACCCCATCTTGGTAAAATGTTATATTATTACGTTTAACCCGTAGAGCGAAACTACCAGATTGTCCATCTACCCACGCTGAGCCGACGGCACACGCGGAGACTTGTATAGTACCACTATCAACTATAGTGAGTGTCGGAATACCATCATCAAAATACACACTAAGTAAATTATTTGTGCTAGCCGTATCTATCTGGAATACTGTCTGTAGGCTACCCACAAATGGTAGATGTGTATCAACAACTATAGTATTTCCAACACCATCATCTTTCCACCAAGCGCTTACCTCATTATCAATTATATCATCTGCATCTCGTAAAACAGTAGAGCCCTCAGTTTTAACGTAAGAAGAGATATCTAAATTAGATTCAAGCGTTGCTCCCCAAGCGTAACAATCCCCTGTGTAAGAATTGTCCCGCGCTTCTTCAAAGGTGGCTGAATGCGCAGGGTGTATATAGCATCTAGCTGTCGTATTACCCGAACCATTATTAGCCTTCTCAACCCAACATCTAAACCAACCATTTCCTATAGCAACAATACCCGCATCATCAGGAGCAGCTCCACCCGTAGTCGGGAGTGCTACTCCATTTTCAAGATCGAAAATAGCAACATTATCTGATCCTGACCCACCTGTAAGGCTAAGATTCATAGATACATTACTTGATGTACCCTTATGCATAAAAACTGAATATTTTAAAACTGAGTTATCATCAGAAATAGTCACATTATTGTAAACTTGATCTTGTCCTGCGGAAGTATCATCAAGCTTATCAGCAGTAGTAGTACCATTCGGTGCTACTGCTTGATCAGCAGTAACAACCATACTCCCAGTTTTTACCCATTTAACATTATCAAATGTTTCTGAACGTAAAAGTAAGTTTGTCTCAGCCGCCTCAACTTTGAAACCTAAAGCAGCTTTAGATGCTGGAACATGATCAAATCTAACTGTGTTTATTGTGTTGGTATTTAACAACCCTAAATTATCGAAGTACGTACCATCTACATCATTAGTAACACTGATACTGTTCGGCATATGTCCTATATATTTAGGATAAGCCGCATAAGTTGGGTTTATACCAAGCCAAGAGGGAGCGTTTGTTACTGTAGTGATAACATTGTTTTGATTTGTAACAGTTAAATTAAACAACGCACTATTGGAGGAATAATTACTAGAAGTATCAACGGCTCTATCGTGGAGCGTCCAACTTCCAGGGGGTAGCGCAGCATTCGTAACTAACGTACCCTTAGTTACGGAGGTAAGAACATTTGCATTATCCCAAACAGCAGAAGTCGTCTGTGTTTCATATCGTAGCTCATACCCAGATAAATCA